>NZ_JZRH01000033.1:0-164005 GCF_000963985.1 Pantoea sp. BL1
TAAGGGGTTCACTTCATTTGGCGCGCCCGTACCGTTTAAATCAACCAATGTTATGCAACGTGCCAGGCCGCAGTGATCATCTCGGTGAGGGTGGGGGCATCGTAACTGACCCAGCCGTTTTTACTGTTGGCGCGCGCGACAATCCAGTCAACGTCGGTGGCGCTCAAGGTCGGCCCATCCTGCCAGAACGGCACAATCGCATGCTGCTGCAACCAGGCTTTGAGCGCCAGCGCGGGCGGCGCCGGATCGTCCGGTAACAATGCTTGTCCCAACTGTGTCATCAAACGCTGCTGTTCAGCGTGTTCGGTTTCCGCCAGTACATCGAGGAATGGGAACAGCAAACGCCCACACACTTCTCCGTGATGGAAAGGTTTGATAGCGCCCAGTTCACCGGCAATCCCATGAATCACGCCCAATCCCGCACTGCTCAGGCATACGCCGCCCAGCCAGGAAGCCATCATCATCGCTTCTCGCGCTTCATCACCTTGCGCATCGTCACGATTCAGGTTTGGCCACGCCTGAAAGAACAGCCGCAGCCCATTCAGCGCCGTTTGTTGGGTAAACAGATTGCCTTTGCGCGACAGATACGCTTCAAACAGATGGGTAAAGGCATCAATGGCGCAGGTTGCCAGTACGCTATCTGGCGTGCCCTTGAGCAAATCGGCATCCAGAATGGCCACCTGTGGCACAAACACCGGATGGCGCAGCGACGCTTTCACCTGAATATGCTGCTGATCGGTCACCACGGCGTTTTGCGTCGCCTCACTGCCCGTTCCCGCGGTGGTGGGAATGGCGATCAGCGGCAGAGTGATCGCCTGAACCGGCGTATCGCCCACTTTCTCCAGGTAGCGTGCGGTGTTCAGCGGATGCTGCATCATGGCGCTGAAGGCTTTGGCGGCATCCAGCACGCTGCCGCCGCCGATCGCCACTACGCGATCCACATGACCGCGCCAGCGATTGACCCAGGCATCGATTTCATCAGGCGAGGCTTCATGGCTGACAATCTCATAGCCCAGAATCTGGTCATTGAGTGCCGCACCCAGTCTCTGCCAGGCGGGACCGTTAAGGAAAGACCGGCCACAAAACAGCAACGTCGGTTGGGGATGGGCAGCCAGCAGCGGCAATAAGCGGTCAATGCTGCCACGTCCAAACAGGGTTTGTTGATTACTGTACAACTCGATCAGATTCTCACTCACCTGCAGATCCTTTTTTGAAGGGCATAAAGACCTTAGTGTAACCAAAAGCGGTGACGCCCCCGCTGCAAACATTCTGATAACTGCCTGGCAAAAAGTTGATCACCTTCGCAAAACAGAAATTCCCCCCGCGCGGCTGATGCTTTGTGCGCAATGTTACCCTTAACATGATACCCGTAACATTGTGCGACAGACCGCGTGCCTCTCAGCGATGTCACCGAATCGACTGTCCTTTGGGATAAACAAAACAAACCGCTGCCGACATGCTGTCGTGCGCAAAAGTGGAGAAAAATTATGCCATTACTCTATGTGGCGATTGGCGTAGCCTTACTGCTGCTGTTAATGATTCGCTTCAAGCTGAACGGATTTATTGCGCTGATCCTGGTCGCGCTGGCGGTGGGTATGATGCAGGGGATGCCCGTCAACAAAGTGATTGGATCGATCAAAACCGGCGTGGGCGGCACGCTGGGTAGTCTGGCGCTGATCATGGGCTTTGGCGCGATGCTGGGGAAACTGCTGGCCGACTGCGGCGGTGCCCAGCGTATTGCCACCACGCTGATTGCTAAATTTGGTCAAAAACACATTCAGTGGGCGCTGGTCTTAACCGGATTCACGGTGGGCTTCGCCCTGTTCTATGAAGTGGGCTTTGTGTTGATGCTGCCGCTGGTGTTCAGCATCGCGGCGTCGGCGCGTGTGCCGCTGTTGTATGTCGGCGTGCCGATGGCTGCGGCATTGTCGGTGACGCACGGTTTCCTGCCTCCGCATCCGGGTCCAACAGCGATTGCGACGCTGTTCAACGCCGATATGGGTAAAACGCTGCTGTATGGCACGCTGCTGGGTATTCCGACCGTGATTCTGGCGGGTCCGGTGTATGCGCGCTTCCTGAAAGGCATCGACAAACCGATCCCGGAAGGTTTGTGGAACCCAAAAACCTTTACCGAAGCAGAAATGCCGGGCTTTGGCGTCAGCGTCTGGACGGCGTTAGTGCCGGTAGTGCTGATGGCCTTGCGTGCCGTCGCGGAGATGGTGTTGCCGAAAGGGCATCTGTTGTTGCCGTATGCGGAGTTCTTTGGTGACCCGATTATGGCAACGCTGATTGCGGTACTGATCGCCATCTTCACCTTTGGTCTGAACCGTGGACGGAGTATGGATGAAGTGATGGGCACCATCACCGACTCGATCAAAATCATCGCCATGATGCTGTTGATCATTGGCGGCGGCGGGGCGTTCAAGCAGGTGCTGGTGGACAGCGGCGTCGATAAATACATCGCGAGTATGATGCACGAGACCAATGTATCGCCGATCTTTATGGCGTGGTCTATCGCCGCAGTGCTGCGTATCGCGCTGGGTTCAGCCACCGTGGCGGCGATTACCGCCGGCGGGATCGTTGCGCCACTGATTGCCACCAGCGGTGCCAGTCCGGAACTGATGGTGATTGCCGTGGGTTCCGGCAGCGTGATCTTCTCTCACGTCAACGATCCGGGCTTCTGGCTGTTCAAGGAGTACTTCAACCTGACCATTGGCGAAACTATTCGCTCCTGGTCCGCGCTGGAAACCATTATCTCGATGTGTGGTTTGGTCGGCTGTTTACTGCTGGCTAACGTTATCTGACGGAATTCAGCTGAGGCGATGTGCCTCAGCTTCTTCACTGCTGCGGTCTACTGCGCCAGCGCGCGGAAGGCCGACAGCTCTTCATCGGGCATGCCCGCTTGTAATGCCGCTGCACAAATCTGTTCCCAACTATTGCTGTCGAGCGGAATCCCCTCACGATCGCGTTCGGTACGATTCTGTTCTTCCCATTCACCCGGCACCTGAATCGGTGCATCGCCGCTTTGTGGCGAGCGTTTTACCCATTCGAGGAACGATTCTGCTTCTTCCTGCATCGCAGGGGCATCAAACGCTTCGGGATTGACGATGATAGTGGTCATGCAGTTGAAAATGGCGTCATGGCTGCTGACCAGCGTGGCATCGTGCGTGGTGCGTCCGCCGGACAGCGCACCGCCAAGAATTTCGCACATCGTGGCCAGCGCATAACCTTTGTGCAGGCCAAACGGCATCAGCGAGCCATAAGGTGCCTGATGCATCACGCCGGGCTCGGTGGTGGGCTGCCCCTGATGATCGATCAGATAACCGGGCGCGACCTGTTGCCCTTTGTTCCATGCCACGCGCGTTTTGCCGTAGGCAATGCCGCTGGTGGCGAAATCGAGCAGCAGCGGTTTGGCATTTTCGCGCGGGAAGATGGCACAGAACGGGTTAGTACCAAAACGGCGGTCGCTGCCGTTAAAGGGCGCAACCATCGGATCGCCCATCACGTTGACGAAATGGAAAGAGACGAATCCCGCCGCTGCGCACTGTTCCGCCCAATGACCGATACGACCAATATGGTGGGAATGGTGTAAGCCGACCGCAGCGATGCCCAGCTTCGCTGCCCGCTCAATACCCAACTGCATTGCCTGATGTGCAGCCACCTGACCAAAGCCGTTATGACCGTGCAGGGTGAGTACCGCACCGGCATCCTTTTCAATGGTGGTGTGCTGGTTCAGTTGCAGGAAGCCCTGCTTCAGTGAACTCATATAGCTTGGGATCATTCCCACGCCGTGGGAATCGTGACCGGCCAGATTGGCGGCCACCAGATGGTCAGCCACTAAACGTGACTCTTCGGCGCTGCTGCCGGCATGTAACCAAATGGCCTGAACAAATTGATGGAGCTGGGAAGGGGGAAGTCGGTAAAGGGTACTCACGCGGTCAATCTCCTTGTCATCTTCGATAATGCATCCTGCGCTTAAACCTATCATTACCGCAAGTGAGGGTTATCAAAAGCAAAGGGCCACAATTTGTGGCCCAAAAACTCAATGCGGCTGTTCAAAGCCCGCTTTTACCATCTGATCGCGCAACGCGCGGGTAATTTCACGGTTCCCACCCGTGACCGGATAAATGACATTGTTGACGACATCGTCAAGGTAATGCTCTTCAAACTCTTGCATGGTGAGTTGGGTGCCACCTTCATCATTGATGGCAATGCTGCCACTAATGTGGTTGCCGTAATCCTTTGCCTTCAGGCTGTAACGCCCCATGCTGGTATTAATCGTGCTCATATGATCTCCTTGTTACGTAGGCAGTGATAACAATTGAGGCCTGCTAGAGGCGCTGTAAGTTTAGACAGCACAGGCTGGCGGTGCGCAGCGGGAGAGGGGATAAAATTGCGACATGCGACCCGTCTCGCAGAAATAAAACTGAAGGCAAGGCAACGCTCATCACGATGCGTGACAGTGCTCGCACTGCACAGCGAACACAGAATGATCATCTATACTGGATAACGGGCGCGTTATTTTTCATCACTGAAGGAGCGAACAATGAAAATAATTCTGTGGATTATTGCCATCATTTTTATCGTGGGATTACTGACGATTACGGGTGTATTTAAACTGATTTTCTGACACGAACAGGCACCCGAGGTGCCTGAATTCGTTATTCTGCCCGGGACGCGGCAAATTCGCTAAAAGTTAGCATTGCCGGAATAAGGTCACGCCAGTCAATGGGTTTATCACAACCCGCGCAACACGCACCGTGGTGAGAGTTATTTCTCTCCTCTTCCACTTTTGGCAATGTGAAATAAAATTTAGCGCAGCCGCAGCGTCGACAGCGAATCGTCATTTCAATCTTCCTCCCTCTCCGTCCTGGAAAGATGAGATTTATCTTATTCGCTCACAGAGTTCAATTCATAAATTTAATTAATTTATTTCTGATGTAAATGATCGGCGTTAAGTTGCTGAAAATTAAGTTATTTAGTAGAGTGATTATCACGCATCAAGTGCACTTAATGTGCATTTTCCTGACGACCGAGATATTTTTTTCCACAGATAAACCACAACCTAATCTAAATCATCGGAAAATAATGTTGTAACACAGATAATACCTGGAGTTTTTAGCCGCTTTTTTAAATATCCTTTTAACTCGTTGCGCTAATAATTTCCCACTCAACAAATGCGTTTTTTTAACAGGGTGGGGCGAATTTAAGAGATGATTTAATAGGATTTTTTTGTGAATCGGCACATTTTCTCCGCACTTTTAGGCGGAATTTTGACGTTACCCATGACGTTTTCGGCATCAGCAGCCACGACATCGCAAGCCATTGAAGCGGGATGGAATACATTTAGTACTAATGTTGAGCAAACCTGGTCGCAGCCACAGCATCATGACTTATATCTGCCCGCTATCACCTGGCATAACCGCTGGACCTATGATGACGAGCATATCGAAAAGTACAACGAGCGGCCGTGGGGCGCAGGTGGCGGTGTATCTCGTTGGGATGAGAAAGGCAACTGGCATGGGCTGTATGCCATGGTGTTTAAAGACTCGTTCAACGAATGGGAGCCTATCGTCGGCTATGGCTGGGAAGCGACCTGGCGGCCATTGAACGATCAGAATTTCCACATCGGTGCAGGCTACACCGCGGGCGTAACGGCGAGAGATAACTGGCGTTATATCCCGGTTCCACTGGTTTTGCCATTAGCATCAATAGGATATGGTTCAGCTACGTTCCAAATGACTTATATTCCAGGGACTTATAATAACGGCAACGTCTATTTTGCCTGGTTGAGATTCCAGTTTTAGCGGGTGAAATGCGTCAAAAAGTGTGAAGGGGATGCAAAAAATCAATATTTATCACTTTTTCATCAATTCTCACTGGACAAATGTCACCGCAATTGCTGTACTAGATGCCGACACAGTTTAGTGTCCATTTTTCATGTAAAGGTAATATAGATGTCCAAGATCAAAGGTAACGTTAAGTGGTTTAATGAGTCGAAAGGCTTCGGTTTCATTACTCCAGAAGATGGCAGCAAAGATGTATTCGTACACTTCTCTGCAATCATGAGCAATGGTTTCAAAACTCTGGCTGAAGGTCAGCGTGTAGAGTTCGAAATCACTGACGGCGCTAAAGGCCCATCTGCTGCTAACGTTATCGCTCTGTAAGTTAACAGTTAGAATTTTGAAAACCCGCCTAATGGCGGGTTTTTTTTGTCCTTTTTACATGTGCCACCAGGTCAGGGAATAGCCCAACACGGCTGCCATGGCGACGAAAAGCGCCATCACTTCATTGTAGCTACGTGGAATCAGGTTTTTCATGTGCGCGCCCCAGAGATGTATTTCAATCAGCATCGCAAAGCCAGGTTAAGCCAACCTTAAGCCGGGATGACAGTCTGATGACAGGGCACATTCTGCGGCGTATTTCACAGAACCTGGCAGTAACATTCTCATAACAATCCTTACTTGCAGCTTTATACGCAACAACGCTATATAACTGCATGCAAGGACTCATGAGGAGGCAGGATGAATATACGTCAGGCACTGGCAAAAGACAGTTTTGCCCTGAGTGCGCTGTTAACCGAACTAGGTTACAGCGGCACAGAAAAGTTTATTGATACGCGTCTGGCGCAGTTATGCAGCCATCCCGACGAAATTTTATTGGTGGCAGAACACGGTAATCAGGTTCTGGGGTTTCTCTCTTTGCACTTTATCCCCCAGCTGGCGCTGCCCGGTGATTTCGCCCGCATCAGCTATTTTTGCATTGCGGAAGGCGAGCGCAGTAAAGGCAGTGGCCAACAGCTGCTCAGCCATGCCGAGCAGTTAGCGCGGGAGCGGGGTTGCGATCGTATGGAAGTGCATTGTCACGCTTCCCGCCTTAAAGCCAACCAGTTCTACTCGCGTGAAGGCTATGTGGAATCTCCGCGTTATCACATCAAAGATCTGGGCTCGCTTTAAGTTCACGCCCGGTGGCGATGACCAGCGCGTCAGCAATGCTTTCAAGCTGATCGAACGGGAGCAGCGAAGCACTGACGCGAATAAACGGCTCGCCGTTGAGGCAGCAGCGTTCTCCCGGCAGTACGGCGATGCCGCGGGCTGCCAGGGTGATCATGGCGTACTGCTCTGATTCCACCGGGATTTGCACACTCAACCCATCTCGTTCTTCCAGCACCACTCCGCGTTTTGCCAGTGCCGCCAGTAACTGCTGGCGACGCTGCGCGTAAACGGTCTTCGCCTGTTGAATTCTCTGCTGTGTGGCCTCATCGGTGAGCATCCACGCCACCGCATCCTGCAAGATACGGCTGGTCCAGCTGACGCCGAAATTACGCCACGACTGCAGTCGTTTCACCATGTCTGCCGTCGCGGATAACGCCGCCAGGCGCAGATCGGGACCATAGGCTTTGGAAAAAGAGTGAACGTGAATGACCCGCTCCGGGAAGTGGAAACCCAGGCTCCAGGCCGGCCAGCGCGACAGATCGCCAATGCCATCATCCTCGACAATCATCGTGGTACTGTTCGCCAGCACCCGTGCCAACTCGGCACTGCGACGCTGTGTCACGCTGTAGCCGGTGGCCGAATGCGTGCGCGGCTGATAGATAAACATCGCCGGTGATTTTTGCAGATGTGCGGCCAGCGCCGTGGGGATCGGCCCCTGATCATCACAGGGTAGCGGCAAAATTTCTGCGCCAATATTCTCCAGCATATCCAGCAAACGCGTAGCGGTGGGATTTTCAATCACCACCCGATCGCCCGGTGACAGCAGCGTTTGCACAATCAAATTCATGGCATCAAAGCCGCCGTCAGTGGCCAACCAGGCTTCCGCCGGATAGGGCCAGCGTGGGCTGATGGCCGCTTGCAATTGCGGGGAGATCGCTTCGCGTTGATAGCTGTTTAGCTCAGGCGAAGCAATGCCGGCGAGGATCGCCCGCTGGAGATCGGGGAGCAGCGCCGGATCGGGTGATGCCATGGCCAGTGAGGCACGGATGTTCTCGCCATAGTTGCCAATCTTCTCGAAGCGGATGGGGCGTGGCAGCACGCTGTTGCCACACACCCAAACGCCACTGCGTCCTTTACCCGCCAGTACTTTCTGCTTCTTCAGCTGCGCCCAGGCAGCAGAAACGGTTGCCGGACTGACGCCCAGCCGCTCCGCCAGTTCGCGCACCGCAGGCATTTGCATACCGACAGCAATTTGGCCGTCCCGAATTAGCGTTGAGGCAGTAAGCGTTATTCCCTTTACCGAAGCATCATCTATTTGTTGGCTAAGCCACTCGACATCTACCGTTTGCGTCATAAGAAAATCATTTGTTCAGTAACAAAGAATTGATTGTTCAGATTAGTATTCGCGTTTTAGACTCAAATTCAAGCACTATTTGCTGAATAAATAAACAGCGCCAGATCTCTGGCCGAAAACGGGGAAAGCACAATTATGGTAACCATCAGACTGGCGGTGCGTGACTGGGATTATTTCACCCCGCTGGCACTCGGCGACATCAAACCAGAAGGCTTCACGCTGGAGATTGACCGCGTGGGCACGCTGGTTGATAACCTCGCGACCAGCGACAAATACGATGCGGGTGAAGTGTCATTTAGCCGCTATGCTCAGGCATGTGCCAGAGGTGATAACGCACTGCTCGGCCTGCCGCACTTCCTGATGCGCGGCTTCCGCCAGCGCTGCATCATCACTACCGCTGACAGCCCAATTACCACGCCCGCACAGCTGAAAGGCAAGAAAATCGGGGTGACCGGCTGGCAGGATTCTGGCAATACCTGGACGCGTACCGTGCTGCGTGAGGCTGGCGTGGAGATCGATGATGCGTACTGGTTTGCCGGGCGTTTGACTGAAGAACATCCGATTGTTGATCGCCTCGCAGGCTTCGGTCGTCCGGGCCGCATTGAGCCGGCACCGGGTGAGCGCCCGCTGATCGAACTGCTCAAGGCCGGTGAACTGGATGCGGTGTTCACGCCCTTTATGCCGGAAGGTTTCTTCCTGAAGAATTCTGGCCTGCGCCAATTGCAAAACGACTTTGTGACCGCCGAGCGCGACTACTTTAACCGCGTCGGCTACGTACCGGGCATCCATCTGCTGGCGATGAAACCGGCACTGGCGGAAATGCACCCCTGGCTGCCGCAGGCGTTGAGCGAAATCATCGATCGTTCGTACCAGATGTGGATGCAGAAACGTGAGAAATACGCCGACACCACACCGTGGCTGCTGGATGATTTGCGACGTACCGCGCAGGAATTACCGGCGGACTGGAATCAAAACGGATTCTCCGCTAACAAAAAGATGATCGCCGATTTTGCTAACGAGCTGTTCCAGCAAGGCTTAACCAAAACATTACTGACGCCGGAAGCGATTTTCCCGGCAGCAGTGCAAGGGGAGTGAAGATGAAAGTTGCAATGGGGCAGTTTGCTGTCAGCCGCGAATGGCAGGAAAACACCGATATCTGCATCGGTTTAATGAACAATGCACTGGCTGGAGGCGCGGATTTACTGGTCCTGCCAGAAGGCGTGCTGGCGCGTGATATTGCCGACCCTGATTTGGTACTGAAAGCCGCACAGCCGTTGGATGGCCCTTTCATCACACAGTTGCTGGCGGTCAGTAAGGGCAACGATTTAACCACCATGATGAGCGTGCACGTGCCGACAGAGGGCAACAAAGCGCTCAACGTGCTGATTGCCATTCGCAACGGTGAACTCATCGCCGCCTACGAAAAGCTGCATCTTTATGATGCGTTTGCGATGCAGGAGTCGCAGCGCGTAAATCCAGGCAATGAAATCCCACCGCTGGTGGAAGTGGCGGGGATGAAAGTGGGTCTGATGACCTGCTACGACGTGCGCTTCCCGGAGCTGGCGCGCCGTCTGGTACTGGACGGTGCGGATGTGCTGGTGCTGCCTGCCGCCTGGGTGAAAGGCCCGCTGAAAGAGATGCACTGGGAACTGCTGTGTACTGCACGCGCACTGGAGAACACCTGTTACATGGTGGCGGTGGGCGAATGTGGCCCGCGCAATATCGGCAACAGTCTGGTCATCGATCCCCTCGGCGTCGCGATTGCCAAAGCGCCAGAGTCGGCGGCACTGGTCTTCGCCGACCTCGACCCACAACGTATTGCCTACGCACGTAGCGTACTGCCGGTGCTGGAAAACCGCCGTTTTGCTCGTCCTGAACTGAAACCACTTTGATAGATTTTGGGGAACTGGCTCATGAATAAACTTACAACAGCAATAACGTTGGCGCTGGGGCTGACGGTCAGCGCGGTGCAGGCAGCGGAAACTATCCCAACGCAGAAAGTTGATCAGGCGCTGCATGACCGCCTGCCAGCAGAGATTAAAAGCGCCGGAAAAATGATTTCGGTAAACAACGGATCGTTTCCTCCTTATGAGATCGTGAACGGTCCACATTCGATGGACGGCGCCTCTGCTGACCTGACGAATGCTTTGGCTCAATTGCTGGGTGTGAAAATTGAACATGCCACGGTCAGCGGTTTGTCGGGCGTTTTAGCTGGCATTAACTCGGGCCGTTATCAGATGGCGATTGGGCCGATTGGCGACTATCCCGATCGTCAGCAGAAAGTTGACTTCATCGATTTTGTGCAGGAGTTCGTGGTGTTCGGCGTGCAGAAGGGCAATCCAGCGAAAATTAACGGTCTGGAAGACACCTGCGGCAAGCGTATCGCCGTGATGGCAGCCGGTTCAGCTGAGCAGGTGATTCGTAAGCAGTCGGATGCCTGCGTTGCAGCGGGCAAGCCTGCGGTGGTGGTGCAATCCTTTACCGATCAGCCTTCATCAATTCTGGCGGTGCGCTCTAAGCGTTCTGATGCATTCTTCTCTTCTCAGGCGCCGCTGACCTACTTTATCGAGCAGGCCAATGGCCAGCTGGAGCTTTCCGGTAAAGGACAGAAAAACGGCTTTGGCGACATTTTCCAGGGCACGGTCGTACCAAAAGGTTCTGATCTGGGCAACGTGGTGCTGGATGCTTACAAAGAGCTGTTCGCGAACGGCACCTACGCGGCGATCATGAAAAAGTGGAAACTCGACGGCAATATCTTGCAGCAGCCGGGTCGTAATCTGGCGCAGGGGACAGCAAAATGAATCCGGTCACCCACAATACGCGAGCCAGGGATAAGGCCAACGTGCAACAGCGCGATGTCGCTTTCGCCCGCAGTGCGCCCACTTATGGACGCTGGATCTCATGGATTGTGGTACTGGTGATCGCAGCCAACTTTCTCTGGCTGGTGGCGACCAATCCCAATTTTGAATGGAAAGTGGTGTTACAGTGGTTTACTGAAGGCTCAGTGATGAAAGGGCTGCAGGTGACGCTCGGGCTGACGGTGGTCTCTATGATCCTCGGTACGCTGCTGGGCCTGTTGCTGGCGGTATGGCGTCTTTCGGAAAACAAACTGCTGAGCGGCATCTCGTCGCTCTACATCTGGTTTTTCCGGGGGACGCCACTGCTGGTGCAGCTGATCTTTTGGTACAACCTGTCGACGCTGTTTCCAACCCTTTCGATTACAGTACCCTGGACGGACATCACCTTCGCCAGCTGGAATACCAACGATCTGATTACACCGCTGACTGCTGCGTTTGCTGGTCTGGCGTTGAATGAAGCGGCGTACATGGCCGAGATTATCCGCGCCGGGCTGTTATCGGTTGATCAAGGGCAGGTGGAAACCACGCAGGCGTTTGGCATGAGCCGCAGCCGTGCGCTGCGCCGCATTATCATTCCGCAGGCGATGCGATCCATCATTCCGCCGACCGGTAATCAGCTGATCAGTATGATTAAAGCGACCTCGCTGGTGAGCGTGATAGCCATGGGCGATCTGCTTTACTCGGTGCAGGCCGTCTATAACCGCACCTTTGAAATTATCCCGATGCTGATGGTCGCCGTAATTTGGTATCTGCTCATCACTTCGATCCTGAATATTGGGCAGTCCGCTATCGAACGCTACTACGCACGCGGCACCAAACGTACTGTGGTGAACAAGCGCCGGGCAGACACGGCTGTAGCAGCCACACATCAGCTGAAGGAGGATGTATGAGTGAGATTCAGCCGCTGGTATCTGCGCGCAATGTCCAGAAGAGTTATGGCGATAATGAAGTATTGAAAGGGATCGATCTGGATGTGTTTCCCGGTGAAGTGGTGGTGATTCTCGGGACATCGGGCTCGGGCAAATCGACCTTCCTGCGTTGTATTAACCATCTGGAAGATATGAACGCCGGCTCGATCATGGTGGGTGAAGAGCAGATTGGCTACGAATTGAAGCGTGGGATTCTGCATCGCCTGTCGGCACGGCGGATTGCTCACCAGCGTCAGAAGATCGGCATGGTGTTTCAGCAATTCAACCTTTATCCACACATGACCGTGCTGCAAAACATCATTGAAGCGCCCATTGGTGTGCATAAGTTTCCTCGGCAGGAAGCGTTGCAGCATGCGCGCGAACTGCTGACGACGGTGGGATTGAGTGACAAAGCCGATGCGTGGCCACGTCACCTTTCCGGCGGCCAGCAGCAGCGCGTGGCGATTGCTCGCGCTTTAGCCATCAAACCAGCGTTGATGCTGTTTGATGAGCCAACTTCCGCGCTGGACCCCGAACTCGTGGGGGAGGTGTTGGCGACGATGCGCACGCTGGCCGATCGCGGTCTGACCATGATCGTGGTGACACATGAGATTGGCTTTGCACGTGAGGCGGCGGACCGGGTGGTATTTATGGATGGCGGCGTAGTGGTAGAGCAGGGAACACCGGAGCAGGTGATCGGTAATCCACAGCACCCGCGAACGCAGGCATTTTTGAGCCGCTTTATTTAATGTTGCGCGGATGTTGATCGTAATCTGTTACAGATTCCAGTTGTGACAGCTGATAAACTGCGCGTTAATAGTCATGTCTGTTTTTCGCTAAGGTTGAAAGGTAAAGTATGGAAGGTTTCAGCATTGCCAAACTGCTGATCATCGGTGCACTTATTGTACTGCTGTTTGGTACCAACAAGTTACGTTCACTGGGTGGTGATCTGGGTTCCGCCATTAAAGGCTTCAAGAAAGCCATGAAAGACGATGAATCCACCGCAACCAAGAGCACCGCTGAAGAAGCGCCGGCTGAACGCGTGAGCCACAAAGAGTAATCCGACTTTTAACGTCAATAAGTGTAAATATTTATGACGTTGATAAAAAAACCAGACTGCTTCCAGTCTGGTTTTTGTTTTTGGGCGCAGGTTAAAACAGCCTGAGTGCGGGCATCACACCCGCAGCACCGATTATTTCACTTCCAGCCCTTTAGCCTGCATATCTGCGTGATAAGAAGAACGAACGAACGGGCCACAGGCCGCGTGAGTAAAGCCCATTGCCATGGCTTCTTCTTTCATCTCATCAAACTCTGCCGGGCTAACATAACGCTGTACCGGCAGGTGATGGCGGCTTGGCTGCAAATACTGGCCGAGTGTGAGCATGGTGACGCCATGACGACGCAGATCACGCATGACTTCAACGATTTCCGCATTGGTTTCGCCCAATCCGACCATCAGGCCAGATTTGGTCGGCACATCCGGATGCGCTTCTTTAAAACGCTCCAGCAGCTTCAGTGACCAGTCATAGTTGGCACCTGGACGCACCTGACGGTAAACGCGCGGCACGTTTTCCATATTGTGGTTGAACACATCTGGCGGCGTGGCGGTGAGGATTTCCAGCGCACGATCCATACGACCACGGAAGTCAGGCACCAGAGTTTCAATTTTGATGGTAGGGCTTTTTTCGCGAATCGCAGTGATGCAATCTGCAAAGTGCTGAGCCCCGCCGTCGCGCAGATCGTCGCGGTCAACCGAGGTGATCACCACATAACGCAGCGCCATATCGGCAATGGTTTGTGCCAGTTTCAGCGGTTCGTTGGCGTCAGGCATATTTGGACGGCCGTGGGCGACGTCGCAGAACGGGCAACGACGTGTACAAATCGCGCCGAGGATCATAAAGGTGGCGGTGCCGTGGTTAAAACATTCAGCGAGGTTAGGGCAGGAGGCCTCTTCACACACCGAGTGCAGACCATTTTTGCGCATGGCGGCTTTGATACCCTGAATGCGGCTGGAATCCGCAGGGAGTTTGATCTTCATCCACTCCGGCTTACGCAGAATCTCTTCACGCTCGACCATCACGGTTTTCACCGGAATCAGCGCCATTTTGTCGGCATCGCGATACTTGACGCCACGTTCCATCTGAATTGGTTTACTCATAAATCTGCAGGTTCCGGTCGGGATTGCGATTTGAAAGCTTCCTCACTCAAACTGAGAACCAGGCTTTCAACTTTATTTGAAAATATGGCAAAAATTATATCATTTCGTCTGCGCATAAGCAGCCGATATGCGAGCGCTAAAGTTACAATTTTGTAAATGAGCACAGACAGTCAAGGTCAGACCGCTGCATCATTTTGCCATTCCAGTTGGGTGAAACCAGTCAAACGGGCGAAATGTTGTACCAAACGGGGTTGTACATCGGCGGTTGTGACGCCCGGCTGTTTTTCACTTAACTGCGTCATACGCATACCGGCATAACCGCAGGGATTGATGCGCAGGAAAGGCGCCAGGTCCATCGCCACATTCAACGCCAGACCATGGAAAGAGCACCCTTTACGAATACGAAGGCCTAACGAGCACACTTTGTCATCGCCGATATAGACGCCGGGTGCGTCGGCACGCGCACGCGCAGCGATACCATAATCCGCCAGGGTGGCGATCACGGTTTCCTCCAGCGCAGTGACCAGATCCCGGACACCGATTTTGTGACGTTTAATATCAATCAGCACGTACATCACCTGTTGCCCAGGCCCGTGATACGTCACCTGACCGCCACGATCGCTCTGCACTACCGGAATATCTCCCGGCATCAGCAGATGTTCGGCTTTGCCTGCCTGGCCCTGGGTAAACACCGGATGGTGTTCCACCAGCCAGATTTCATCGGCGGTGCTGCTGTCACGTTGATCGGTAAACTGATGCATCGCATCGGAGACAGGTTGCCAGTCGCGCTGGCCCAGTTGACGAACAAGAAGCGTGTTAGCTGACAAAGCGGAGGTCCGGTAAAGAGTGGAGGGCTGAGTATAACGCTGGCAAAGCCGCCTTTGCCAGCGCGGGTATTACAGTACCATGCGCACGATATCGATGTTACCCAGTTCTTCATACAGGGTTTCTACCTGTTCGATATGCGTTGCGGTGATGGTGATAGAAACCGAATGGTAGTTACCTTTGCTGCTGGGTTTCACCGCCGGGGTATAGTCGCCGGGGGCGTGGCGCTGTACCACTTCAACCACTTGATCAACCAGCTCCGGTTGCGCCAGACCCATTACTTTATAGGTGAAGGGGGTAGGGAATTCGAGCAGTTCATTCAGTTTGGTTTTCATGTTGGCTCCGGTGCTTAAAATTGAGAAGAGAAGCCCGCAGGCCGCCCCTACAACAGGTGATGCATAAAAATCGATAAGGGAGGCTTTCCAGCCTCCCCTATACGTTTGAAACGGGGGTTTCTAATTATATGGTATCAGACAGACGATTTTTCAAGCGTCTTAGCCAAACCAGTGATGGAACATCAGTTTGATGTAATCAATGATACGGCTGAAGAAACCGCCTTCCTGCACTTCGTTCAGGACCACCAGTGGACGCTGTTCAATGGTTTTGCCATCAAGCTGGAAGTTGATGCTGCCTACAACCTGATTTTTCTGCAGCGGCGCATGCAGTTCGGTATTGGTCAGCACATAGCTGGCTTTCAGGTCTTTCATACGGCCACGTGGAATGGTCAGGTAGGCATCTTTTTCAACGCCCAACTGGACACGATCGCTGTTACCAAACCAGACCGGCTCAGAAGCAAACTCTTTGCCTGCTTTCAGTGGTGCCACGGTCTCAAAGAAACGGAAGCCCCAGGTCAGCAGCTTTTTGCTTTCGGTTTCGCGACCTTTATAGGTGTGACCGCCCATAACCGCAGAGATCAGACGCATCTGGCCTTCAGTGGCAGAAGCCACCAGGTTGTAACCTGCCGCATCGGTGTGACCGGTTTTGATGCCGTCCACGTTCAGGCTGGTATCCCACAGCAGACCATTACGGTTCATCTGTTTGATATTGTTGAAGGTGAACTCTTTTTCACGGTAGACCGAGTATTCGTCCGGCACATCACGAATCAATGCCTGGCCGATCAGCGCCATATCACGCGCTGAGCTGTACTGGCCTTCTGCATCCAGGCCGTGCACGGTCTGGAAGTGGGTGTTTTTCAGGCCCAACGCGCCAACGTAGTTATTCATCAGGCTAACAAACGCATCCTGGCTGCCGGCAACGTAATCAGCCATCGCCACACAGGCATCATTCCCTGACTGCAACACGATGCCGCGCGTCAGTTGAGAAACCGGTACGCGATCGCCTGGCTTCAGGAACATCAGTGACGAGCCTTTGAACACCGGATTACCGGTGGCCCATGCGTCTTTACCAACGGTGACGATATCATCGTTATGGATTTTGCCTGCTTTGACCGCCTGACCAATCACATAGCTGGTCATCATTTTGGTCAGACTGGCGGGATCGCGGCGCGCATCGGCGTTCTTTTCTGCCAGGACTTTGCCGGAGTTGGCATCGATCAGCACATAAGCTTCAGCATCGATTTCCGGGACGCCCGGGATCATCGTCTTAAGGTTAACATCGTCCGCAAAGGCGGTATGGCTGAGAGAAAGGGCGACCAGTGATCCCACTGTCAGGCGTTTCAGAAAACGAGAGGGTTTCAGCGTATTCATGTTAAGGACTACAACATCCGTGGGCTAAGAGTGAAAAAAGTGCCTTACTATAGCAAACGCCCGATCGAGCGACATCTTGCTTTGCAAATCAGTTTCAGCAGTAAAGGTAACTGCCCGTAACATTACGGGCGGGCAGTGGTAATAAATGAGCTCATCTGTGCTTCAGTGGTCAGTCGCTGTTGTAACGCAGCGGCTTCCGCCCGGCTGCTGTACCCGCCGAGTTGAATACGATAAACGTTGCCATTGGCTTCCACATTGCCGGGGACGCCAAAACGTTTACCCAGGCTGGTCGCCAATTGACGGGCGCGCGCTGCATCATTGACTGCCCCGACCTGTACCACATATCCACCGGCGGTACGCGTACTCTGGTTCACGGGTGCAGTGCTGGCTGGAGCAGAAACCGATGCCGCAGCCGGTGCAGCGGACGTTGATTGCGCAGGCGTGGCGGCCGGTTCACTGCCTTCCAGTACGCCGTTGGCTAAAGGCTGAGGTGCGCCGAGGAAGCCGCTGCTTTGTACCGGGGCACCCAGGCCACCGTTGCTCTGCAGGGTACTGTTATCGACTGCGCGAACATCCTGCGGCGCAGGCGCTGGCGTCGTATTGGCGCTGCCACCCATCATCACCATGCCGCCGTTAAGATCCGGACGGGCGGGCAGGGCGTAGCTCTGCTTCGCCACGGTTGTGCCAATAGTACCCGGGCCAGAAACGGAACCATCCGGGGCGACTTTGATGTAATCCACACGCACACGCGAATTATTGGAGATATTCAAACGGTCGCCTGCCGCACGAGACAGGTCAATGATGCGGCCGGGCGTATACGGGCCACGGTCATTAACACGCACCACAATCTGGCGGCCATTAGCGAGGTTAGTGACGCGCACATAACTTGGCAATGGCAGTGTGGGATGTGCTGCAGTTAAGGCATCCGGGTCGTAAGCTTCGCCGATCGCTGTGCGATTACCTTGCGCTTCTGCACCGTACCAGGTGGCCAGTCCGACTTCGCTGTAGTTCGAAGGATCTTTGATCACGCGATAATTTTTGCCATTAACGCTGTAATCCTGGCTGGTAGAAGGATTGATGGGTTCATAGCGCGGTTCAACGCCTGGGATTTCCACCACCGGGCCATTATAGGCCGGCTGCGGTGGCGCAGTATTACTCTGCTGTTCCGGTGCCGAACAGGCAGCCAGTACCAATGATGCCAGTGCAACCCCAAGCCAATCCTTACGCATGTGCAGCCTCTTAAACGCTTTTAGATAACATTTTTCGATGAGTATGGATCGACATCACGATGCCAAATCCGGCCATTAATACAATCAACGCCGACCCGCCGTAGCTCACCAGCGGCAGCGGAACACCGACCACGGGTAAGATACCACTTACCATACCAATGTTAACGAAAACATAGACGAATAAAATCAACATCAAACCGCCGGCCATCACGCGACCGAACGTGGTTTGCGCGCGCGCCGCAACAATCAGGCCGCGCAAAATCAGCAGCAGATACAGTACCAGTAACACTAATACGCCGACCAGGCCGAGTTCCTCTGCCAGTACCGCAAAGATAAAGTCGGTGTGGCGCTCGGGCAAAAACTCCAGTTGTGACTGAGTGCCATGCAGCCAGCCTTTGCCACGTAAACCCCCGGATCCAATCGCAATCTTGGACTGAATAATGTGATAACCGGCGCCGAGCGGGTCACTCTCAGGATCGAGCAGCATCATCACGCGGTCGCGCTGATAATCATGCATCAGGAAGAACCACAGCACCGGAATAAAGGCCGCCACCAGTAGCACCGCCACGGCGATCAGCTTCCAGCTCATGCCCGACAGGAACAGCACAAACAGGCCGGATGCGGCGATCAGAATCGAGGTACCGAGGTCAGGCTGCGCCGCTACCAGCAGCGTCGGCATGAAGATCAGCACCAGCGCGATACCGGTGTTTTTCAGCGTGGGTGGACAGACATCGCGGTTAATAAATCGCGCCACCATCAGCGGAACCGCAATCTTGGCTATCTCGGAGGGCTGGAAACGCACAAAGCCGAGATCGAGCCAGCGCTGAGCCCCTTTACTGATATGGCCAAAGGCATCCACCGCCACCAGTAATATCACGCAGACAATGTAGAGATAGGGCGCCCAACTTTCATACACGCGCGGCGGCACCTGCGCCATGACCAGCATGATGATCACGCCCATGGCAATCTGACCGAGTTTACGCTCCATCATGCCGGGATCCTGACCGCTGGCGCTCCAGATGACGATGGCGCTGTAAGCCAGTAGCGCAAGGATGATCAGCATAAACAGGGGATCGATATGGATACGCGTCCAGATCGATCTTTTCTGCGGGCTATCGTTCATGGACATCTTTATTCACCTTCGTAGCCAGGCGGCGTCGGTGCGGCTTCAGGCAGCACGGTATTGTTGTCGCCTAACATTATGTGGTCGAGAATCTGACGCATCACCGTACCCACTGCCGGGCCGGCACCGCCGTTCTCCAGAATCATGGTCACGGCAACGCGCGGTTTATCGTAAGGCGCGAATGCCGTCATTAACTTATGGTCACGCAAGCGTTCAGCAATTTTATGCGCGTTATAGGTTTCGTTCTCTTTCAGACCGAATACCTGCGCAGTACCGGATTTCGCAGCGATTTTGTAAGGTGCATCGGCAAAACTCTTGTGCGCCGTCCCGTTCGCGCGGTTGGCCACGCCGTACATGCCATCTTTGGCAATTTCCCAGTATCCCGAGTGGATATCGCCAATCGGCGCATCCGGCGGCTGACGGTACGGCACCATGGTTTGGCCTTCACGGGTGGCGCGCAATAAATGCGGCACTTTGATGATGCCGTCATTGATCAGAATCATCATGGCTTTGTTCATCTGCACCGGCGTTGCAGTCCAGTAACCCTGACCAATGCCCACCGGAATGGTGTCACCCTGATACCAGGGCTTCTTAAAGCGCTTCAGCTTCCACTCACGTGTTGGCATGTTGCCGGGACTTTCCTGCGGCAAATCAATACCGGTGCGATGGCCATAGCCAAATTTGGTCATCCACTCTGACAGGCGATCGATGCCCATATCGTAGGCGACCTGATAGAAGAAGGTATCGGCAGATTCTTCCAGCGATTTGGTGACATTCAGGCGGCCGTGTCCCCATTTTTTCCAGTCGCGGTAGCGCTTTTCCGAACCGGGCAATTGCCACCAGCCGGGGTCAAACAGGCTGGTATTGCGGTTAATCACCCCTGCACTCAGCGCAGAGACGGCAACATAAGGTTTCACCGTTGAAGCTGGCGGGTAGGATGCTTGTAACGCGCGGTTATACAGCGGACGGTTCTCATCGCTCAACAGGGCTTTGTAATCCTTGCTGGAGATGCCATCAACAAACAGATTGGGGTCATAGCTGGGTGTGGACACCAGCGCCAGAATTTCACCAGTGCGTGGATCGCTGACCACAACGGCGGCACGGCTACCGGTCAACAGGGTTTCGATATACTGTTGCAATTTCAGGTCAACGGTCAGATAGATATCACGGCCGGCCTGTGGAGATTGCTCATGCAGCTGACGGATCACCCGGCCACGGTTGTTAACTTCAACCTCTTCATAGCCGGTTTTGCCATGCAGCACATCTTCGTAATAGTTTTCGATACCGAGCTTGCCGATATCATGCGTCGCGGCATAGTTAGGCCATTTACCTTCATCATCAAGGCGTTTAACGTCACGATCGTTAATTTTAGAGACGTAGCCCACCACATGCGTCAGCGTCTGACCGTAGGGATAATAGCGGCGCTGATAACCTTTCACTTCCACACCGGGGAAGCGGTACTGATTGACGGCAAAGCGCGCCACCTGCACTTCGTTGAGTGCGATTTTAATCGGAATAGAGGTGAAACGACGTGAGCGCTTACGCTCTTTTTCAAAGGCGTCGAGATCGTCGTCCGTCAGATCCAGCACCGGGCGCAGATCCTGCAGCGTCTGCTTCAGGTCATCGACTTTTTCGGGCACCAGTTCAGCCTGGTAAATGGTGCGGTTCAGCGCCAGCGGGACGCCGTTGCGATCAAAGATGATGCCGCGGCTGGGCGCGACGGGCACCAGCTTGATGCGGTTCTCATTGGAACGGGTGCTGTAATCGTCAAAACGCAGAATTTGCAGATGATAGAGGTTGACCACCAGCACGCTGGAGAGCAGGAAAATGCCAACAAAAGCCACCAAAGCCCGGCGGACAAAGAGTTTCTGTTCTGCAGTGTAATCGCGAAAGGCGTTGCTCTGTAATTTCATCCGCTGCGTTTATTGTCTGGAGGTTGTCAGGCGTTTATTCACGGTGATAAGGATGATTCGTGGTGATGCTCCAGGCACGATACAGGCTTTCGGCTACCAGCACACGCACCAGCGGGTGAGGCAACGTCAACGTGGACAGCGACCAGCTTTGCTCGGCAGCGGCTTTACAGGCCGGCGCCAGTCCTTCCGGACCGCCAATCAACAAGCTGACATCGCGGCCATCTTGTTTCCAGCGCTCAAGCTGTTGCGCCAGCTGTGGGGTTTCCCACGGCTGCCCTGGAATATCCAGCGTGACGATGCGGTTGCCTTTGCCGACGGCCGCTAACATCGCTTCACCCTCTTTTTCCAGGATGCGCTTGATGTCCGCGTTCTTGCCGCGTTTACCCGCAGGCACTTCGGTCAGTTCAAACGGCATATCCTTGGGGAAGCGGCGCAGATACTCCATGAAACCGGTCTGAACCCAGTCAGGCATTTTGGTGCCGACGGCCACAAGCTGCAGTTTCAAGGCTTAGCTCCAGAGCTTTTCCAGCTCATACAGCTGGCGGCTCTCTTCCTGCATCACGTGTACGATCACTTCGCCAAGATCAACGACGACCCAATCAGCGGCAGCTTTACCATCCACGCCCAGCGGTTTTAAACCCGCGGCACGGGATTCCTGAACCACATGATCGGCGATCGAAACCACATGACGCGTCGACGTGCCGGTGCAGATGATCATGCAATCGGTGATGCTCGATTTGCCCTGAACATCCACAGCAATGATGTCCTGGCCTTTAATATCGTCAATCTTATCAATAACGAAATCTTGGAGTGCTTTACCTTGCAAAAGGTTCCCCTTAAAAACAGGTGATTACGAGAAGGCTGAATGCCCGGAAAACATAGCCTAAAATGAAGCGGCGCAGTATAGCACGCAACGATCAACCGCGATATAAGCCAGCGCGATCGATGTAGTCGATAACCGCGTCGGGCAGCAGATCGGTGCAAGATTGACCCAGGTGACGACGCTGGCGTATTTCCGTGGCGGAGATGTCGAACAGCGGCGTATCAGCCAGCCAGATAAGGCCTGCCGGTGCATGATGCAACTGTTCTGCCTGCTGTGCACGATGCGCATCCAGCCACTGCTGCATCTCAGGAGTTTCCATCTGTGTCGCATAGCCCGGTCGCTGGCACACCAACAGATGGCACAGAGAGAGGAGATCCTGCCAGCGATGCCATTTGGCTAACGTTAGCAGAGAATCTTGTCCGATGATAAACCCGAGGGGCTGTTCTGCTCCGCGTTCCGCACGGAGTGCTTCAAGCGTTGCGACCGTCCATGACGGCGTATCCCGTTCCAGCTCGCGCGTATCAATATCAAACAGGGGGCGGGTTGCAATCGCGCAGCGCAGCATTTCCACGCGCTGCCGGGCACTGGCTTCAGGCTGTGGCCGATGTGGTGGCACGTTGTTGGGCAGCAGCGTGACCTTTTTCAGCCCCACCTGCTGCGCCAGTGCTTCCACCGGGCGCAGATGTCCAAAGTGGATTGGGTCGAAGGTGCCGCCGAACAGCGCGTAGAGTTTAGACATCAGTAAAGCTTAGGGGAAAATCGCGGTGGCATAGCAGCAGCGACAATGTCTCGAGCTGCGGCCAAAGGTTCTGACCGTAATCCTGCTTCATGGTCAGCTCCAGTTCGGCGAGCAGATGCACCGCGCGTTGCAGACGACGTGCATCAAGGCGTTGCAGCGCATCGGTAAACAGCGCGCGGCGGTTCTGCCAGATGCGTTGTTGATCCATCAGCGCTCGCAGACCCTGTTTACCCTGATTGCGTTGCAAATGCAGCAGCGTCAATAGATCACGTTGCAGAGAACGCAGCAAAATCACCCCTTCAGCATCCTCTTTTTCCAGCTGATGCAGAATATGCAGGGCACGTTTGCTTTTTCCCGCCAGCAGGGCATCCACCCAGTGGAAAGGGGTAAAGTGCGCAGCGTCATTCACCGCGTCCTCTACCCGGGGCAGAGTGAGCTTGCCATCCGGCCACAGCAGTGACAGGCGCTCCAGCGCCTGCGCCAGGGCCAGCAGGTTGCCTTCATAGCAGTAGCACAGCAGTTGAATCGCCGCGTCATCAACACTCAGCTTCATGGCTTTGGCGCGGCTCGCGACCCAGCGCGGCAGCTGCGCTTGTTCGGGTGTCTGGCAGGGAACCAGCACGGCATGGGCGCTCAGCGCTTTAAACCAGGCGCTGTTTTCCTGCGCTTTGGTCAGTTTTGCCATGCGCAGCAGCAGCAGGATATCGCTGTGCAGCAGGCTGGCGAGTTTGATCAGTTGCTCGGCCATCGCTGCATTGGCACCGTTTTCTGGCAGTTGCAGCGTTAAGGTCTGGCGTTGTGTGAACAGGCTGAGTGCCTGACAGCTGGCAAAGATCGCATCCCAGTCGGTTTGCGCATCAAGAGTGACAGTGAAGTGTTCTTCAAAGCCTTGAGAAGAGGAGGCCGCACGAATGGCGTCGGCACTTTCCTGAATCAGCAGCGGTTCATTGCCGGTCAGAAAATAACAGGCGCGCAGCCCATCACGAAGCTGCGCGCTCAGTTGTTCAGGATAAATCCTGATCATTGCAGACTGGTTGCTGACGAAGAGGACACTTCTGGTGAATTCTCACCTGGTGCGATGATCTCCGGCTGTGGCAACGTGTCTTTGTTGCTTTCCTGCGCGGCATGAACCGTTAACAGTTTACGCACCAGTTGCTCGGCGGCACGCTGACGCATCTCCTGCACGATCATGTCTTGCTCGGCATCCTTCGCCAGTGCGGCATTCGGGTTGTCGAAGAAAGAGCGGTACACGGTGGTGCTGATCGGGTAGATGCCTTTGCCCGGGATCAGAACCTGCGCGGTCACTGTCATTACCAGTGAATACTCAGCAGTGGTGCCGCTGATAAACACTGACGCGGTATCACGTCCCTGGACCTCTGCGCCTAAGCGCAGAGTCGGGTATTTGGCACTGGCCTGTTTGCTGTCATCAACAATGGTGACATCATTGATACGCAGCTGCTGGCGCACGGTGCGCGCCAGTGGACCATAAGGGTCGCCACTCTGGACGATCAGCGTTTTCATCTCGTTTGGCACCATGGTGGTGCCGCGCGGGTGAAAACCACAGCCTGCGGTGATCATCACCGCAAGCAGGACAAACAGCCTGATAATCAGTTGTCGCACAGTTCCTCCTGAACTTAACCTACGACCAGGTTAAGCAGTTTGCCAGGGACATAAATCACTTTACGAAGTGTGACGCCTTCCAGATATTTCGCCACAATGTGCTCCTGCGCAGCACGCGCCTGAACCTGCTCCTGCGTAGCATCCGGCGCAACGGTAATCTTGCCGCGCACTTTGCCATTCACCTGTACAACGACCAGCAGTGAATCTTCTACCATCGCGGATTCATCCGCAACCGGCCAGCTGGCTTCATCTACGTTACCTTCTCCACCCAGCGCCTGCCACAGAACATAGCTGGCGTGCGGCGTGAACGGATAGAGCAGACGAACGACCGCCACCAGCGCTTCCTGCATCAATGCGCGATCTTGCTCGCTCTCCTGCGGGGCACGAGTCAGCTTGTTCATCAACTCCATGATGGCAGCGATAGCGGTGTTGAACGTCTGGCGACGACCCACGTCATCGGCCACCTTGGCGATGGTTTTGTGCAGATCGCGACGCAGCGCTTTCTGATCGTCGTTCAGTGCATTGAGGTCCAGTGCCACGGTGGCACCCTTCGCCACGTGTTCGTAGGCCAGTTTCCACACGCGCTTCAGGAAGCGGTTCGCACCTTCGACACCAGATTCCTGCCATTCCAGCGTCATTTCTGCTGGTGAAGCAAACATCATGAACAGACGCACGGTATCGGCACCGTAACGTTCAACCATCAGCTGTGGATCGATGCCGTTGTTTTTGGACTTGGACATCTTGCTCATGCCGGCATAAACCACTTCGCGGCCTGCGTTGTCGACAGCCTTAACAATACGACCTTTTTCATCGCGCTCGACGCTAACATCAACCGGAGAAACCCAGTTACGCTCGCCGCTCGCGCCGGTGTAATAGAACGCATCGGCCAGTACCATGCCCTGACACAGCAGACGTTTGGCTGGCTCATCAGAGTTCACCAGGCCCGCGTCACGCAGCAGCTTGTGGTAGAAGCGGAAGTACATCAGGTGCATGATGGCGTGTTCGATACCACCGACATACTGATCCACTGGCAGCCAGTAGTTCGCGGCGGCAGGATCCAGCATGCCTTCGTTGTAGTTGGCACAGGTGTAACGCGCGTAGTACCAGGATGACTCCATAAAGGTGTCAAAGGTATCGGTTTCGCGCAGCGCTGGCTGGCCGTTAACCGTGGTTTTCGCCCACTCAGGATCGGCTTTGATCGGGCTGGTGATACCGTCCATCACCACATCTTCTGGCAGAATCACTGGCAGCTGATCTTCTGGCGTTGGCATCACCGTGCCGTCCTCCAGTGTCACCATTGGGATTGGCGCACCCCAGTAACGCTGACGGGACACACCCCAGTCGCGCAGACGATAGTTGACTTTACGCACGCCAACGCCTTTCGCCGCCAATGCATCAGCAATGGCGTTGAAGCCTGCCTGATGATCCAGACCGTTGAACTCACCCGAGTTGAACAGTGCGCCTTTATCGGTCATCGCCGCTTCGCTCAGATCAGGCGTTGAACCATCCAGATTCAGGATCACTGGCTTGATGTTCAGGTTGTACTTGGTGGCGAACTCCCAGTCACGCTGGTCATGCCCTGGAACTGCCATGACTGCGCCGGTGCCGTATTCCATCAGGACAAAGTTAGCAACCCAGACCGGGATCTCTTCGCCCGTCAGCGGATGGATAGCAAACAGGCCGGTGGCCATGCCTTTCTTCTCCATCGTCGCCATATCCGCTTCAGCCACTTTTGTGGTGCTGCACTCGGCGATAAAATCAGACAACGCAGGGTTGCTGGCCGCAGCCTGGCGCGCCAGTGGGTGACCGGCTGCCACCGCAACGTAGGTCGCACCGAGGAAGGTGTCCGGACGTGTGGTGTAAACCGTTAATTTCTCTTCGCTGTACGCCACATCGAAAGTGATTTCCACGCCTTCAGAACGACCAATCCAGTTACGCTGCATGGTCTTGACCGTTTCAGGCCAGTCTTCCAGCTTATCCAGATCGTTGAGCAGCTCTTCCGCGTAAGCGGTGATTTTCACGAACCACTGAGGAATCTCTTTGCGTTCAACTTTGGTGTCACAGCGCCAGCAGCAGCCGTCAATAACCTGTTCGTTAGCCAGCACGGTTTGGTCATGCGGGCACCAGTTCACCGCTGAGGTCTTTTTGTAGACCATGCCTTTTTCATACAGCTTGGTGAAGAACCACTGTTCCCAGCGATAGTACTCTGGCTGGCAGGTCGCCAACTCACGGCTCCAGTCATAGCCAAAGCCCAGCAGTTTAAGCTGGTTCTTCATGTATTCGATGTTGTCATAAGTCCATGGTGCGGGCGCGGTGTTGTTTTTTACCGCAGCGCCTTCGGCTGGCAGACCGAATGCATCCCAGCCAATCGGCTGCAGGACATTTTTACCCAGCATGCGCTGATAGCGCGCAATCACATCGCCGATGGTGTAGTTACGCACGTGGCCCATGTGTAGGCGGCCAGAAGGATAGGGCAGCATAGAAAGGCAGTAGTATTTCTCTTTGCCTTCCTGCTCGGTCACTTTAAAGGTTTCGTATTCGTCCCAGTGCTGTTGGACGCGGGATTCTATCTCTTCCGGGCGGTATTGCTCTTGCATGGCTGCCTGTGGTCCTTTATGAAAATCGTTAACCCTGAATAGTTCGCGTCACAGGAAGGCGGCAAAGGTGTGAATACACTCGCGCTTGACGAAGTAAGCGACGGCGTGAACACGTGCAGCCAACGCACCTGCGACTTGAAGTATGACGGGTTCGCATACATTTAGATCCGCATAGCATACCCATAAGGCTCTTCCTCAACAACATTTCACGCCCCGGCAGAGCGGATTTCTACTCAATGCGCCGCCGCTTTCACCCTTTTGCGATTTACTCCGCTTTCGTCACGGCAAATATGACAGAACAGCTAAACTTACTATCAGCTATTCCCGCGGAAAGGAGAACAAAATGAATAACGTGGCGCAGGAGTATCGTGCAACGATAGCGGCATTAACCCAGCGGCTGGAGCAGGGCGAGCGTGATGTTGATGCCCTGGTTGCTGAGGCACGGCAGGATTTATTAGCGAAAAAGACGCTGACCTCTTCTGAAGTGAATGAGGTGATGCGGGCAGTCAGGCGCGATCTAAACGAGTTCGCGCTCAGCTATCAGGAATCTTCAGATGTGCTCGGTGACTCCGTATTTTTGCGCGTGATTCGCGAGAGCGTGTGGAAAGAACTGGCGGATATCACGGACAAAAGCCAGTTAGAGTGGCGCGAGGTGTTTCAGGATCTACGACATCACGGTGTTTATCAAAGCGGTGAAGTGGTGGGATTGGGCAACCTGGTGTGTGAGAAGTGCGGTTTTACCCGGGCGATCTATACACCGGAGAGCTTAACGCGCTGCCCGGAGTGTGGGCACGATCATTTCCAGCGTCAGCCTTTTGAACCTTAATGAGCAGAAAACCTTAAGATGAATCGCGCCGCTGCGTGCGTGATGGGAAATCACAGCCATGCAGCGGCGCGATGGATGGCGCTAATTAATGCAGGATCTTCGCGAGGAAGTCTTTTGCGCGGTCGGACTGCGGGTTATTAAAGAAGTCATCTTTGTTAGTGTCTTCGACAATTTTCCCTTCATCCATAAAGATCACGCGATTGGCCACTTTGCGCGCAAAGCCCATCTCGTGCGTCACTACCATCATGGTCATGCCTTCGTTCGCCAACTCCACCATGACGTCCAGCACTTCGTTGATCATCTCTGGGTCGAGTGCAGATGTCGGTTCGTCAAACAGCATCGCGATGGGGTCCATACATAGCGCACGGGCAATCGCCACACGCTGTTGCTGGCCGCCCGAGAGCTGTCCAGGGAACTTCTCCGCATGCGCAGCCAGACCAACACGCGTCAGCAGCTTGAGACCCTTCTCACGCGCAGCGGCTTTATCACGCTTTAACACCTTGACCTGCGCCAGCACCAGGTTATCGACAATGCTGAGGTGCGGGAACAGTTCGAAGTGCTGGAACACCATACCGACCTTGCTGCGCAGTTGCGCCAGGTTGGTTTTCTTGTTGTTCACTTCGGTACCGTTAACCTGAATGCTGCCTTCCTGCACCGGTTCCAGACCATTCACCGTTTTAATCAAGGTTGACTTACCTGAGCCGGACGGTCCACAGACCACCACCACTTCACCTTTTTTCACTTCGGTGGAGCAGTTGGTCAGCACCTGAAAGTGACCATACCACTTAGAAACATTTTTCAGGCTAATCATTTAAACCGTCCTCTTTCTTTTCAGATAGCTAACCAACAGCGAAGCGCTCAGGCTGATCACAAAATAGACCAGACCGGCAAACAGAACCATTTCAACCTGGGTACCGTCACGTTCGCCAATCGTCGAGGCGGTACGGAAGAAGTCAGCCAGGCTTAACACATACACCAGCGACGTATCCTGGAACAACACAATGCCCTGCGTCAGCAGCAGTGGCACCATGGCGCGGAACGCCTGCGGCAGGATGATCAATTTCATTGATTGCCAGTGCGTCATACCCAACGCCAGCGCAGCATTCGACTGTCCGCGTGAGATGCTCTGGATACCCGCACGGATGATTTCCGAATAGTAGGCCGCTTCAAACAGGGCAAAAGCGATCATGGCGGAAATCAGGCGAATGTCAGTTTTGGGGGAAAGTCCCAATACCTGTTGCAGTAATGCAGGCACCACCAGATAGAACCACAGCAGCACCATCACCAGCGGCACGGAGCGGAACAGGTTGACGTACAGCTTAGCGAACCAGCGAATCGGCGCGAACGGCGACAGACGCATCACGGCCAGAATCGTGCCCCAGATAATGCCGAACACCACGGCGACGGCGGTAATCTTGAAGGTGATGATCAAGCCATTCCACAAATAGGGCAGGCTGGGAGGAATCGAACTCCAGTCAAAATCGTACATTATTTGCCTCCCAGATTGCCGGGCAGGCGAATTTTACGTTCTACCAAACTCATAATCAGCATGATCACCAGGTTAATACCCACGTAAGCCAGGGTAATGGCGGTGAAGGATTCATAGGCGTGCGCCGAGTAGTCGAGCAACTTACCGGCCTGCGCCGCCATATCCACCAGACCAATGGTCGAAGCGATGGCCGAGTTTTTCACCAGGTTCAGCATTTCCGAGGTCATCGGCGGCACAATCACGCGATAGGCATTAGGCAGCAGCACGTAGCGATAAGTTTGCGGCAGCGTCAGTCCCATCGCCAACCCTGCGTTTTTCTGACCGCGTGGCAGTGATTGAATCGCGGCACGGACCTGTTCGCAAACACGGGCAGCAGTGAACAAGCCGAGGCAAATGGTTGAGGAAACAAAGAACTGAATATTGGGGTCCAGTTCTGCTTTAAACCACATCCCCAGTTTTTCGCCAACCAGTTCTGGCGCCACCAGATACCAGAAGAAGAACTGGACGATCAGCGGGATATTACGAAACAGTTCCACGTAGCAGGTACCAATGGTCGACAGCAGTCGATTGGGCACGGTACGCAGAATGCCAAAGAAGGAACCTACCAGGAAGGCGATAATCCAGGCGCAGCAGGAAACCGCAACGGTAACCTGAAATCCGGACCACAGCCAGCCGAGGTAGGTCGTATTGCCGAACGGGGCCTGTTGTAAAAAGATGCCCCAGTTCCAATCGATACCCATAACGAGCTCCGGTAAAAAAAGGGTAGCGAGGCTACCCATAAGATTGTTGAGCGGTGTCTTGCGTCCTGCTTCAGGGGAACGACCTGTTGCAGTCTGTCTGTCCGCACCGCGTGTTCAGCAATCGAGAGGGCAGCCTAACTGCCCTTGTTTTCATTGTTAATTCAGAGTGCTTTGTCGTTTGGTGCTTTGAACAGTGCCTGCATGTCGGATGACAGCTCAAAGTTCATGTTCAGATTCTTCGGTGGAATCGGCTGTTTGAACCAGGTGTCGAACCACTTAGCGGCTTCACCCGAGGTCTGCGCTTTCGCGATGGTTTCATCCATCAGCTGTTTGAACTGCGGGTCTTCTTTACGCAGCATGCAGCCGTAAGCTTCTTTTGACTGTGGAGTGCCGGTAATTTCCCAGTTATCTGGTTTCTTCGCTTTGGCACGTTCACCCGCCAGCAGGGCATCATCCATCATAAAGGCCACGGCACGACCGGTTTCCAGCGTACGGAAAGAATCGCCATGGTCTTTGGCGCTGATGATGCGCATGTCCATTTTCTTCTCATCGTTCAGCTTGTGCAGCAGAACTTCAGAAGTGGTACCAGAGGTCACGACAACGGTTTTGCCTTTCAGGTCCGCGAAATCTTTGATGTCGCCACCTTTTTTCACCAGCAGACGCGTACCGATGATAAATACGGTATCGGAGAAGGCGGCTTGCTGCTGACGCTCCAGGTTGTTGGTGGTAGAACCACATTCAAAATCGTAAGTACCGTTCTGCAGCAGTGGGATACGGTTCTGAGAGGTGATCGGCAGCATTTTTACCTGAAGATCAGGCTTGTTCAGTTTGGCTTTGATCGCCGCTACGATGGCGTTTGAGTAGTCTTGTGAATAGCCAACCACTTTTTGCTGGTTGTCGTAGTAAGAAAAGGGAACTGATGACTCACGATGCCCAACGACGATCACGCCGCTATCATTAATTTTTTTCAGGGTGCCGGTGAGATCTTCCGCCTGGGCCGCTCCCGCTGCTGCTCCCAACAGCAGAAGAGATAATGCCACTTTGCGTGTCTGCATGTTCCTACTCCTTTGAATGGATGTCGCGCAGAACATAAACTGCGCAGATTGTGATGTTGTGTGTATTTCGTGCTGCTTTTTTAGTTATCCCTTAGCGCAACTGCGCGCAGGATAGTGATTAACATAGCGAATTGTTAACGCAATGAAACAAAAAAGTTTGTTTTTTGCGAGCCGCTCCGCACCATTAAGAGGCAATGAAAAGCCATTGCGCCGTTTCGGTGCGTGTCAGTGCCAAATAATAGTGCGTGAACATGGCATTACGCTGACAAAACGCTGATGTTGATAAAATCACTGAAATAATTAGCAATGATCGTGCCAGCACGGTGAAATGCGCGAAAAAGCCAGCAGAGAATCTGGTAAAGCGTAGCCGATGGGAGCGGAAAACAGCGCAAAAAAAAGGCGAAGTGAGCACTTCGCCTGTCAGAATGTGATCGTAGTGTCAGTGGCGGCGACGAATAATCGCCAGGACGATGCCGATCAACGTCAGAATCCATACCGGCCAGATGCCTGCTTTGGCATAAGGGGTTTCACCGGTGGTGGGTGTGACTCTGGCTTCCAGCACGTCACGCGTGAACTGCGGGATCTCTTTTTCAACCTCGCCGTTGGCATTCACCACCGCTGTGACACCGTTATTGGTGGATCGCAACAGCGGACGGCCCAATTCCAGTGCACGCATACGCGCCATCTGGAAGTGCTGCCATGGGCCGATGGAGTGACCGAACCAGGCATCGTTAGAGACCGTCAGCAGGAAATTGGTATTAGGGCGGAAGTTAGCGCGTACCTGCTCGCCCAACACAATCTCGTAGCAGATGGCGCTGGTGAGGTCATAACCCGCCACCTTCAACTGCGGCTGCACATAGGCGCCACGGCTGAACGACGACATTGGCAGATCGAAGAACGGCGCCAGCGGACGCAGCAAGTCTTCAAGCGGCACAAACTCCCCGAACGGCACCAGATGGTTTTTCTGATAACGGTTATGGCTTTGGTAGCTGTAAGGTTGCTCGCCGCCCAGCACAATCACGGAGTTGTAATCGTGGTAGCGGTTATCCCCTTCAACGCGTGAATCGACAATCCCGGTAATTAACGCGCTGCCGCGCTCGCGCAATTCTGCGTCCAGCGCTTTGAGGAACGGCTGCTGATTGCTTTCCAGGTCGGTAATCGCCGATTCTGGCCAGATAATGATGGGCGCTTTGCCCATAAAAGGCTGGCTGTAAGAGGTGTACACACGCAACGTATTCAGCAACTGCTGCGGATCCCACTTCATCGACTGTGGAATGTTGCCTTGCACCATCGCCACATCCACGCTGCGTTCCGGCAACGGCTGATACCATTGCAACATGCGCAGTGGCCATGGCAGCAGCAACAATACTGCGGCGGCCACCAGGCTCTTCACCGTGCGATGATAAAGCGCATGCACCAGCAAACCGGCGATCATCATTAACAGGAAAGTGATGGTTTCGACGCCTGCCAGCGGCGCAAGGCCTTTGAGCGGACCGTCGATCTGGCTATAGCCGAACTGCAGCCACGGGAATCCGGTCAGAATCCAGCCACGCAGAAATTCGCTGATTTGCCACAACGCCGGTGCAGCTAACACCAGACGCCACAAGGTCGCGCGGGGCCACAGGCGATTAAGTACCGCCGCAAACAGCATCGGATAGAGGGCGAGATAAGCGGCCAGCAATATCACCAGGAAGACGTTAACCGGGCCGGGCATACCGCCGAAGGTGGCGATGCTGACGTAAACCCAATTAATGCCACTGCCGAACAGACCAAAGCCCCAGACGAAGCCAATCGCGGCGGCTTGTGGGCTGCGGCGATCCAGTAGCAGCAACTGCAGACCCGCCAGGGAAACTAATGCGGCAGGCCAAAAATCGTAGGGAGAAAAGGAAAGGGTGCCAACGGCACCCGTAATCAAAGCCAGCAGCAGGCGAACCCGCTGCTGCGAGTAAAGAGAGGCTAAAGCCATAAAATTATTCGTCTTCCAGTTGCGGTTGTGGAGAGTCTTCCGGAATTTTCACATGCACCTGGATGATACGGCGGCTGTCGGCCATCGCGACTTTGAATTGGTAACCATCAATGTCGATGCTCTCACCGCGCGCGGGAAGGTGGCCGAATCCCTGCATCACCAGACCGCCAATGGTATCCACTTCATCATCACTGAAGCTGGTACCAAATACCTCGTTAAAATCCTCGATAGGCGCAAGCGCACGTACGGTATAGGTATGGCGGTTTAACTGACGGATATCACGATCTTCTTCATCGTCATATTCATCTTCAATTTCACCGACAATCAATTCGAGGATATCTTCAATCGTGACCAGCCCGGAAACGCCACCGAATTCGTCAATGACGATCGCCATATGATAGCGCTGGGAACGGAACTCTTTCAGCATGCGGTCGACACGCTTACTTTCAGGCACGACAACGGCGGTGCGCAGCACTTTCTCAATGCTGAAAGGTTCAGACGCGCTGCTCATAAACGGCAGCAGGTCTTTGGCCATCAAAATGCCTTCGACGTGGTCTTTATCTTCGCTGATCACCGGGAAGCGTGAGTGAGCGGAATCAATAATGACCGCGAGACACTCTTCAAGGCTTTGATTGCGTTTAAGGGTGATCATCTGGGAGCGCGGGATCATGATGTCACGCACACGCTGTTCGGCAATATCCAGAACCCCTTCGAGCATGTCGCGGGTGTCCTGATCGATCAGCTCTTTTTGCTCAGAATCGCGGATCAGTCCCAGTAGCTCATCACGGTTTTTAGGTTCACCGTGAAAAAGTTGGTTAATTAACAGGGAGAAAAATCCCTTTTTACTACTGGGTGCGTCGCTGTTTTGAGAATGGTCGTCGCTCATGGCGTTTTTATTTCGTTCTCTCTGGTGAGGGAAAGGAACTGCTGGCATCCGCGCCAGCAGCGCAATAACCTGAACCTAAGGGGATCAGGCGTCTTCTTTCTCCGAAATGTACGGGTCAGGATAACCAAGAGCAAGCATTATCTCGGTCTCCAGCGCCTCCATTTCTTCGGCTTCTTCGTCTTCAATATGGTCATAGCCCAGCAGATGTAGCGTACCGTGGACCACCATATGAGCCCAGTGGGCTTCAACGGTTTTGCCTTGTTCTTCCGCTTCTTGCTCAACAACCTGACGGCAAATAATCAGGTCGCCCAGCAGTGGCAACTCAATCCCGGGTGGCGCTTCAAACGGGAAAGAGAGCACGTTGGTCGGCTTATCCTTACCGCGATAAGTCAGATTAAGCTCATGACTCTCCGCTTCATCCACCAGACGGATGGTAACTTCGCTTTCCGGCTGGAAAGGCGTAACGGCGGCTTCGAGCCAGCGCTGGAAAGCAGGTTCGGCTGGCAGGCCATTTTCATCGGCACAGGCCAACTGTAAATCTAAAATCACCGCGCTCATGAAGGCTCCTGCGGGCTGGATGGGGCGGCAAGTTGAGACGCCAGCGCTTCACGCTTGCGCTCTTCTGCCAGTTTGTCACGGCGTTTCTGATCGGCTTCTTCCCACGCTTCATAAGCATTCACGATGCGTGCGACAACCGGATGACGCACCACGTCTTCGCTGTGGAAAAAGTTAAAACTGATTTCATCGACTTCCGCCAAAACCTCAATGGCATGACGCAGGCCGGATTTGGTGCTGCGCGGCAGGTCAATCTGTGTGACGTCACCGGTGATCACCGCTTTGGAGTTGAAACCGATACGTGTCAGGAACATCTTCATCTGCTCGATGGTGGTGTTCTGACTCTCATCGAGAATCACAAAGGCGTCATTGAGTGTACGGCCGCGCATATAAGCCAGCGGTGCCACTTCAATCACATTGCGCTCCATCAGCTTTTCCACGCGCTCAAAGCCGAGCATTTCAAACAAGGCATCGTAGAGCGGACGCAGATAAGGATCGACTTTCTGGCTCAGGTCTCCCGGCAGGAAGCCCAGTTTCTCACCGGCCTCTACCGCAGGACGCGTCAACAGAATACGGCGAATTTCCTGACGTTCGAGGGCATCAACAGCAGCGGCCACCGCCAGATAGGTTTTACCGGTACCGGCTGGACCCACACCGAAGGTGATGTCATGGTCGAGGATATTCGCCACGTACTGTGCCTGGTTTGGCGTACGAGGTTTAATCACACCACGCTTGGTTTTGATGTGTATCGCCTTACCAAACTCCGGCACGCTTTCGGCGGTTTGCTCCAGTACACGGCTCTCTTTGATCGCCAGATGCACCTGGTCCGGTTCAATATCCGGGATTTGGCCACGCACAGGTGCGGTGCTCACGTACAGGTCACGCAGAATGTTGATGGCCGCGTCGACGCTGAGCGATCGGCCCACCAGTTTGAAATGGTTGTCCCGACGGTTGATCTCGACACCGAGGCGTTTTTCCAGCTGCTTCACATTGTCATCAAACGGACCGCACAGGCTCATCAGTCGGCGGTTATCAGCCGGTTCAAGGGCGATTTCACGAGTTTCGATATTCAAATGAATCCTTTGGGTCACTCAGGGCCAGTTGAAGAAGGTGTATCCAATGCTTCATTACAGACATAAGCATCTATACCCGTCATATTTCAAGGTGCAGGTGCGTTGGCTGCACTCATTCACCCCAGTCACTTACCGGAGTAAGCTCCAGGGGATTCATTCCCTTGCCGCCTTCCTGAACCTTGAATGATTTAGGGTATATACGGAATTATTTATGGGGCAAGGCCCGGCTGCAAGTTGCAAAAGCGATATTTGGGCGTTGCAGGTGGAATGCAAGGGGCACGGGATGAAACGGGCGGCAGCATCTTGTGCACTGCCGCGCAAAGCGTGGGATATCAAGGTTGGTAGAGACCGACACCGATGTCATTTTCACGGCGCGTACGGGCTATGACGGCATCGGGGCTTTGGCTGACACGCAATGCCATTTCATCTTCGGTGCGGATCAGTTTGCCGCGCAGCGAGTTGGCATGAACATCGACAATTTCTACGTCGACAAACTTACCGATCATTTCAACAGGCGCTTCGAAGTTCACCACGCGGTTGTTGTCGGTGCGCCCGGTGAGTTCCATGACATTTTTACGTGAGATACCTTCAATCAGCACACGCTGCGTAGTGCCGAGCATGCGACGACTCCACGCCATCGCCTGCTGATTGAGGCGATCCTGCAGAATATACAGGCGCTGCTTTTTCTCTTCTTCCGAAACATCGTCAGGCAAATCAGCGGCAGGCGTACCCGGACGGGCCGAGTAGATAAAGCTGAAGCTGACATCGAAATTCACGTCGCCCACCAGTTTCATGGTCTGCTCAAAATCCTGCTGCGTTTCGCCAGGGAAACCAATAATGAAATCTGAACTCATCTGAATATCAGGACGTGCTTTCTGCAGCTTGCGGACGATGGCTTTATATTCCAGCGCGGTGTGCGCACGCTTCATCAGCGTCAGGATACGGTCGGCACCGCTCTGAACGGGTAAGTGCAGGAAGCTCGCCAGCTCTGGCGTGTCACGGTAGACATCAATAATGTCATCAGTGAATTCAATCGGATGGCTGGTGGTAAAGCGGATGCGGTCGATGCCATCAATGGCCGCCACCAGACGCAAGAGTTCTGCGAAGCTGCAGAGCTGGTCATCAAAGGTCGTGCCGCGATAGGCGTTGACGTTTTGGCCCAGTAAATTCACTTCTCGCACGCCCTGCGCAGCCAGTTGCGCGATTTCCAACAGAATATCGTCACAGGGACGGCTCACTTCCTCGCCTCGGGTGTAAGGCACCACGCAGAAAGTACAGTATTTGTTACAGCCTTCCATAATGGAGACAAAGGCCGTCGGGCCTTCTGCACGCGGTTCCGGCAGACGGTCAAATTTCTCGATTTCCGGGAAGCTGATGTCAATCACCGGGCTTTTCGTCCCGCGCACCTGATTCAGCATCTCTGGCAAGCGATGCAGCGTCTGTGGACCAAACACAATATCCACGCAATTGGCGCGTTCACGCAGGCGTTCACCTTCCTGCGAAGCGACACAGCCGCCGACGCCAATAATCACGTCAGGATTTATCGCTTTCAATTTCTTCCAGCGTCCTAACAGGGCGAAAACCTTCTCCTGCGCCTTCTCACGGATCGAGCAGGTGTTGAGCAGCAGCACATCCGCCTCTTCAGCATCCTCGGTCAGGGTGTAACCGTGCGTGCTGTTCAGCAGATCGGCCATCTTTGATGAATCGTACTCATTCATCTGACAGCCCCAGGTTTTAATATGCAGTTTTTTGGTCATCGAACTAGCCATTGATTCAGAGCAGGGAAGTGCAGGGCGCGTATTGTAATGCTTTGCTGCTGTTGTGACCAGCACAGCAGGGCCTGAGATTGTGCAGCAAATTTCCGGTACACTTTATCTATCAACGTGATGACGTGAGCTATCACGGCAAGCAGAAGGATTAGAGTCAATGCAGGATTCACATTTTGATGTGGTGGTGGTGGGCGGCGGTATGGTCGGTGCCGCGCTGGCTTGTGGACTGGCACAGCAGCAATTTCGTGTGGCGGTGATTGAACGTGCCGAACCCGCAGCGTTTGATGCCGCAAGCCCGCCCGATGTCCGCATTTCCGCGATTGGAGCCTCGTCGGTAGCACTGTTGCGTCAATTGAATGTGTGGGAACGCGTGCAGGCGATGCGCTGTGCGCCTTATCGCAAGCTCGAAACCTGGGAGTGGCAAAGTGCACATGTGACCTTTGATGCCGCCTCGCTGGGCTTGCCTGAGCTGGGATATATGGTGGAAAACAGCGTGCTGCAACGTGCGCTGTGGGAAAAGATGCAGGAAGAGGGGATCACGCTGATCTGCCCCGCCAGCCTGCAACAACTTCAATCGCATCGCGGCGGCTGGCAGGTTCAGCTGGATAATGGCACCACGCTGGATACGCGGCTGGTGGTTGGCGCGGATGGCGCCAACTCGCGCGTGCGCCAGCTGGCGGGAATTGGGGTGCGTGGCTGGCAATACGCGCAGTCCTGCATGCTGATTAGCGTCGAATGTGAGCATGATGCGGGGGATTCGACCTGGCAGCAATTTACGCCCGAGGGGCCACGTGCTTTTCTGCCGCTGTTTGATCGCCATGCTTCTCTGGTGTGGTATGACGCACCGGCGCGTATTCGCCAGCTACAGGCGTTGCCATTGTCACAGCTTGAAAAAGAGATTCACGCCCATTTTCCGGCACGCGTTGGGCGGGTTCAGGTCAAGAAAGCTGCCTCATTCCCTTTGGTTCGTCGCCACGCTACCCGCTATGTCTTGCCAGGATTAGCGCTGGTGGGTGATGCGGCACACACCATCAATCCCCTCGCGGGACAGGGCGTCAACCTCGGCTATCGTGACGTTGATGCATTAATCAATACGTTGGTGGAAGCGCGCAGCCAGGCACAGTTGTGGTCATCGGACGCGGTGTTACAGCGTTATCATCGTCAACGTTATAAAGATAATTTGCTGATGCAGGGCGGGATGGATCTGTTCTATTTTGCCTTTAGCAACACGCTGGCCCCATTGCGTTTTGTGCGTAATCTGGGATTGATTGCAGCGGAGAATGCCGGAGCGCTGAAACGTAAGGCGCTGAAGTACGCGTTGGGCCTATAGGTGTCAGAGCGTCGCAAGGCGCTCTTTGTGTTAACCGGAAGCAGAAAACAATAAAGCCCGCAAAAGCGGGCTTTATTGTGCAATTTGGCTGGGGTGCAGGGATTCGAACCCCGGAATGCTGGTATCAGAAACCAGAGCCTTACCGCTTGGCGACACCCCAATAATGCGTTTTCAAATTGTCTTTAATTGGCTGGGGTGCAGGGATTCGAACCCCGGAATGCTGGTATCAGAAACCAGAGCCTTACCGCTTGGCGACACCCCAATTAATGGCGTTACAAATTTTCTTGAATATGGCTGGGGTGCAGGGATTCGAACCCCGGAATGCTGGTATCAGAAACCAGAGCCTTACCGCTTGGCGACACCCCAAAAATTTGGTGGCTACGACGGGATTTGAACCTGTGACCCCATCATTATGAGTGATGTGCTCTAACCAGCTGAGCTACGTAGCCTGAGTTTACTGCTTACTGCTTCCGATAATGGCTGGGATACCTGGATTCGAACCAGGGAATGCCGGTATCAAAAACCGGTGCCTTACCGCTTGGCGATATCCCATCTGTCGACTCGCATCCACGAGTAAATATCGGATTGGCTGGGGTACCAGGATTCGAACCTGGGAATGCTGGTATCAAAAACCAGTGCCTTACCGCTTGGCGATACCCCATCCGGCTGCCGAAGACTGAAATGGTGCGGGAGGCGAGACTTGAACTCGCACACCTTGCGGCGCCAGAACCTAAATCTGGTGCGTCTACCAATTTCGCCACTCCCGCGAAAAGATGGTGGCTACGACGGGATTTGAACCTGTGACCCCATCATTATGAGTGATGTGCTCTAACCAGCTGAGCTACGTAGCCATCTTTTTTCGCTAACCTTCATCGGCGTTGCGGGGCGCATTATGCGTATTGAGCTTTGTAGCGTCAACAAGTTTTTTGCCGTTTTTTGCCTTAAAACGCCTGTTTGACTGGCTTGTAACCAGGGTGGCGATTTATTCAGCAGTTTTCTATCGTAACATCGACGATGAAAACAAAAAGGGTCCTTTACAGACCCCTTATCCTACTCATTCACAAGCTTATTTGTAGGCCGACTGATGCACGCCTACAGCACGACCAGATGGGTCATCCATGTTTTTGAAGGCTTCATCCCACTCAATCGCTTTGGCAGATGAACAGGCAACAGATGGACCGCCCGGTACACACTCTGCCGCGCTGGCGATCGGGAACAGCTCTTCAAAGATTTCGCGGTACAAATACGCTTCTTTCGAGTTTGGCGTGTTGTACGGGAAACGGAAGTGCGCGGTAGACAGTTGCTGATCGGTAATCTGCTTCGCCGCCACCTCTTTCAGGCTATCGATCCAGCTGTAGCCTACACCATCAGAGAACTGCTCTTTCTGACGCCATGCGACGCTCTCCGGCAGGTAAGAAGAGAAGCACTCACGCAGAATGTGTTTCTCCATCTTGCCGTTGCTGCCACACATTTTGTCTTCCGGGTTGATACGCATCGCCACGTCGAGGAATTTCTTGTCGAGGAACGGCACGCGCGCTTCAACGCCCCATGCAGACATCGCTTTGTTGGCACGCGCACAGTCAAACATGTGCAGCGCCAGCAATTTACGCACGTTCTCTTCGTGGAATTCCTGAGCGTTCGGTGCTTTGTGGAAATACAGGTAGCCGCCAAACACTTCGTCCGCGCCTTCACCAGACAGCACCATTTTGATGCCCATTGCCTTGATTTTACGCGACATCAAATACATCGGCGTTGAGGCGCGAATGGTGGTGACGTCATAGGTTTCGATGTGGTAAATCACATCGCGAATCGCATCCAGACCTTCCTGCACGGTAAAGTGAATCTCGTGGTGCACGGTGCCCAGATGTTCCGCCACAGATTTGGCCGCTTTCAGATCAGGTGAGCCTTCCAGACCGACAGCAAAAGAGTGCAGCTGTGGCCACCAGGCATCACTTTTGTCTTCATCTTCCACACGTTTTGCCGCAAAGCGCTTGGTCACGGCAGAAATGATGGAGGAGTCGAGGCCGCCAGACAGCAGCACGCCATAAGGCACGTCAGACATGAGGTGGCTTTTCACTGACTCTTCCAGCGCATGCTTCAGACCCGCAGCGTCAGTGGTGTTCTCGGCAACGGCAGAGAAATCCATCCAGTCGCGCTGCCAGTAACGACGGATTTCGCCATCGCTGCTGCACAGGAAGCTTCCCGGCGGGAATTCTTTAATGGTGCGGCAAACCGGCACCAGCGCTTTCATTTCTGAGGCGACAAACAGGTTACCGTGCTCATCGTTGCCCATGTACAGTGGGATAATCCCGATGTGGTCACGGCCAATCAGATACTGCTGCTTCACGCTGTCCCACAGAGTAAAGGCGAACATACCTTGCAGATCATCCAGGAAATCGAGACCTTTTTCCTGGTACAGCGCGAGGATCACTTCGCAGTCAGAACCGGTCTGGAACGCATAACGATCGCTCAGTTCAGCACGCAAAGCCTGATGGTTGTAGATCTCGCCGTTCACGGCCAGTACGTGGGTGTGGTCAGCGTTGTACAGCGGCTGTGCACCGTTGTTAACGTCAACAATCGACAGGCGCTCATGCACCAGAATGGCGTTGTCATCGGCATAGACACCAGACCAATCCGGGCCACGGTGACGCATCAGACGGGAACACTCCAGCGCTTTCTTGCGCAATTCAACAGGATCGGTTTTCAGATCCAGCACACCAAAAATCGAACACATAACTGACTCCTGATCTCACCTTGCGGCGATGTTATTTCTACGTTTGTCCGGCAGCCTTGACTGCGTGATGTATAAGAAAATGCGCTATCTGGTGGTGTTAACGCAAGTGAAATTGCGATCTTTTGATAAAAAGATTGTTGTGATGGCTTTAAAATTGAATTTTATCTAATTTAATGTCTATTAAATTAGATGGTGTCTAATGAATTGGCGTTTTGGATGATTTCCTGCGCAATTAACCTTGCACTGAATCATGATAAAGGGATGCAAAAACAAACGCCCTGCTCACAGGGCGTGCGGGCAGGGCGATAAGTAAACGCGATAAGAGCAGGTTTAGAACAGGTCGATATCGGCCACTGAAGGGTAAATCCAGTCAGGGCGGAAAGGCATCGCATCAATGTCGCTCAGCGTCGAAACCCCGGAGAGCACCAGAATGGTTTCCAGTCCCGCCTGGAATCCGGCCAGAATATCGGTGCGCAGGTTATCGCCGACAATCACCGTCTCTTCCGAGTGGGCATGCATCTTATTAAGCGCAGCGCGCATGATATACGGGCTCGGTTTGCCGACATAAAACGGTTTGCGACCAGAGATGGTTTCGATACCGGCGCAGAGTGCACCGCAGGCTGGCACAAAACCGCGTGCATGGGTATCCGGGTTGGTGGCGATAAAGCGTGCGCCATTGGCCACAAAGAAAGCCGCTTTGTGCATCATTTCCCAGTTAAAGGAGCGCGTCTCGCCGACGATCACAAAATCGGGATTCACATCGGTGATGGTAAATCCGGCTTTATACAGTTCGTGAATCAGCGCGCCTTCGCCAATCACGTAGGCTTTTTTGCCTTCCTGACGGCGCAGGAAATCGGCGGTCGCCATCGCCGAGGTATAGAACACCGAATCCGGTACCTCGACACCTGCATTGGCAAAACGGTTTGCCAGATCCTGAGCGGTTTGCGACGGATAGTTGGTCAGCACCACCAGCGGCATCTCTTTTTCAAGGATGCGCTGCAGAAACTCATTCGCGCCTTTCACGGCGGTATTGTCGTGCATCAACACGCCGTCGATGTCACAGATTACGCTTTTGATGGTCATATTAGTTTCCGGTCGGGCCCGCCAGACGGCAGGCTTCAATTATTCTTCCAGCAGGTGCTGCAGCAAAATACCATTCAGCATCGCACGTTTCGCCAGGGCAAAGGCGCCAATAGCGGAACGGTGATCCAGTTCGGAACGAACCACCGGCAGGTTTTTGCGGAAGGCATTCAGCGCCTGGGTATTAATGCAGCCTTCAATCGCCGGGAACAGCACTTTGTCTGCGTCGGTGATTTCCCCCGCCAATACCACCTTTTGTGGGTTGAACAGGTTAATGGCAATCGCAATCGCTTTCCCGAGGTAACGCCCTACATACTCAATCACTTCGCAGGCCAGCGCATCGCCCTGGTTAGCGGCACGGCAAATTTGCGGCATCAGGCAGTTATCCAGCGTCAGCGTGCTGGGATAGCCCTGGTTGAGCAGATGGCGCACGCGATTTTCAATCGCGCCATTGGCGGCAATAGTTTCCAGGCAGCCAAAGTTGCCGCAGTGGCAGCGCTCGCCCAATGGGTCAACCTGGATATGGCCAATTTCCCCCACGTTGCCGTTGCTGCCGAGGAAAATATGGCCGTTAGCGATGATGCCCGCGCCGGTACCGCGGTGTAAACGCACCAGAATGGAGTCTGCACAGTCGCGACTTGCACCGAAATAGTGCTCCGCCAGCGCCAGGCTACGGATATCGTGACCGACAAAGCTGGTGACGTTAAAACGTTTCTGTAAGCTGGATACCAGCGGCCAGTGGCTGACAGCAATGTGCGGCATATAGCGAATAATGCCGTTAATCGGGTCTACCAGGCCCGGCAGAATCACCGCGATCGCGATTAATTCATGAATCTTGCGTTGATGCGCCGCCATAAATGCCGTGATGGCATTGAACAGCGCATTCTCCAGCGTTTCCTGGGTGCGCTCAGGCAGGGGATAATCTTCCTGCGCCAGCGATTTGCCACTCAGATCGAATAATGTCAGCGTGGCATCATTGCGTCCTAAGCGAACGCCGATGGTATGAAAATGGCGAGTTTCGGTAATGATGGAAATGGCGCGGCGACCGCCGGTAGAGGCTTGTTGCTCTACCTCTTTGATCAGGCCGCGCTCAATAAGCTGGCGGGTAATTTTCGTGACGCTGGCGGGCGCAAGCTGGCTGAGATCGGCGATCTGTATGCGCGATATCGGCCCTTGTTGATCAATTAGCCGATAAACGGCTGCGCTATTGAGTTGTTTGACAAGATCGACATTTCCTATTTGAGTCTGGCCGCCAGTGGTCATTCAGTACTTACTCGCTGAGGACGTCGTCTCCATTGACTAACGTCTTAATGATTTGATAATCGCGGGTAAAGACAGTGAGATTAGCGACTTTTCCTGCTGTCACTGAACCCAGCTGTTTTTCCACACCCATTGCCTGGGCCGGGTAGAGCGTTGCCATACGCAATGCTTCATCCAGCGCGATACCACAATGTTCTACGCTGTTTTGCACCGCTTCAATCATGGTGAGCGCAGAACCGCTTAAGGTACCGTTTTCGTCAACGCAAAGGCCGTCGCGATAGTATATTGTTTTGCCTGCAAAAATGAATTTATCAATCGACGCGCCGGCAGGTGCGGTTGCATCCGTTACCAGCACGAGCTTGTCACCTTTGATACGCTTTGCATTGCGCACGTTAGCGTAGTGGACATGTAAACCATCCGCAATAATGCCGCAGTATACATCAGGTGAATCAAACAGCGCACCGATCAGTCCAGGCTCACGACCGGCGAAGGTCGGCATGGCATTATAAAGGTGAGTGGCAAAAGAGACACCCGCACTAAAGCCCGCTTTGGCTTCTTCATAAGTGGCGTTTGAATGGCCCGCAGAAACAATAATGCCGGCATTGCGCAGCTTGCCAATCACCTCGGCACCGGCGTTTTCTGGTGCCAGCGTCACTTTGGTAATTACATCCGCGTTAGCGCAGAGGAAATCGACCATCTCCGCATCGGGCAGACGAATCAAATCTGGATTGTGGGTGCCTTTTTTGGCTTTGTTCAACCATGGGCCTTCCAGATGCAGGCCTAACGCCTGATTCGGATGTTTTGCCAGATAGGCACGCATGGTTTCGATGGCACGCTTCATCAGCGCATTAGTGCTGGTGATCAGCGTTGGCAGATAACTGGTGCAGCCTGATTTTTCGTTGGCACGCTGCATGATTTCCAGCGTTTCCACGCTCAGCGCATCGATATCATCGTTAAACTGCACGCCGCCGCAGCCGTTTAACTGCAAATCAATAAATCCGGGAGCGATAAACGCACCAGCCACATCCTGCTGTGCCATCGTTGCATCAAGCGCATCTCGTGGGCACACGCGCTCAATCAGGCCATCTGCAATCACCACTGCATGATTGTCCAGAATTTCATGACCGGTAAAAATCCGGCCGTTCACTAATGCGTACATCGTTTTTCTCTCCCGGCTAAGCCTGCCACCTTAAGGCAGCAGGTTTTTCACAACGTGTTCTCACACACCTTTCATATTTTCCGCTTCCATTTCGCGGAAATATTTCACGGTTTTCACTTTCAGTTCCATGGTGGCCGGTTCGTCACACACCACCACAGATTTCGCATGCAGCTGCAGACAGCTGATGGTCCACATATGATTAACGTTACCTTCTACAGCGGCCTGCAACGCCTGCGCTTTCAGATGGCCCGTCACCAGAATCATCACTTCTTCAGCATCCAGCAGCGTACCCACACCCACGGTCAGAGCGTATTTTGGCACCTGATCGACATCGCCGTTAAAGAAACGCGAGTTGGCGATGCGGGTATCGTGCGTCAGGGTTTTAATGCGGGTGCGGGAAGAGAGTGAAGAAGCCGGCTCATTAAAGGCAATGTGTCCGTCGTTGCCCACGCCGCCCATGAACAGATTAATTTTACCGTAAGAGCGAATCTTCTCTTCGTACTGGCGACATTCTGCGTCAATATCTGGCGCATTGCCATTCAGAAGATTGATATTTTCTGGTTGGATATCAACGTGATCGAAAAAGTTGCGGTACATGAAGCTGTGGTAGCTTTCCGGATGCTCTTTTGGCAGGCCCACGTATTCGTCCATATTGAACGTCACCACGTGCTTGAAACTAACCTGGCCCGCTTTGTGCATATCAATCAGGTGCTTGTAAGCTTCCAGTGGCGTACCACCGGTTGGCAAGCCCAGCACGAAGGGACGTTCTGCGCTAGGCTTAAACGCATTAATGCGGTTAACAATGTGGCGTGCAGCCCATTTACCCACCTGGGTCGGTGTGGCCAAAGGGATCAGTCTCATGTCTTCACCTCAATTAAGATTAGGAAAATGTTGTCGCCGATGCTGGTTTAGGTTGCTGCCATTAAGCGTAATCTGTTTAAGCGCAACCAGCAGGGAAAAGTGCGACTTGATATTTTTCATCATAAAATAAGTTTGTGGTGGTGGCTAGCATTTCGCAGTAATAAACGTCCATTATGGTGATTAAAGTCACAGTTGCTGTGGTTTTAATTTGCGAGGCGAATTAATTTATCTTTACACTGCGCCTCGTGGTGAAAGATGTCATCAAGGTACCGGGCGTAGGGATAATAAAATCAACCCACGCTACGGCAAACGCCAGTCTCATAGGGGGAGAAAAAGGTGAGTATTTTAGGATATCTGCAAAAGGTCGGCCGCGCGCTTATGGTGCCGGTAGCGACACTGCCGGCAGCGGCAATCTTGATGGGGGTAGGATATTGGATTGATCCAAACAGCTGGGGTGCAGGCAATGCGCTGGCCGCTCTGCTGATCAAGTCCGGTTCTGCCATTATCGAAAATATGTCAGTGCTGTTTGCCATCGGTGTGGCTTACGGTATGTCCAAAGATAAAGATGGTGCGGCCGCGTTAACCGGCTTCGTGGGCTTCCTGGTGGTGACGACACTCTGCTCACCTGCTGCGGTGGCGATGATTCAGAAGATCCCGGTCGATCAGGTGCCTGCTGCCTTCGGCAAGATCAACAACCAGTTCGTGGGTATTCTGGTCGGTATTCTCTCTGCTGAAGTGTATAACCGCTTCAGCCATGTTGAGCTGCCCAAAGCGCTGTCGTTCTTCAGCGGGCGCCGTTTGGTGCCGATCCTTGTCTCATTCCTGATGATCGTTGTGGCGTTTATCCTGATGTACATCTGGCCAATCATCTTCGGCGGCCTGGTGAACTTCGGTGAGCACATTCAGAAAATGGGCTCGGTGGGCGCAGGCGTGTACGCCTTCTTTAACCGTTTGCTGATTCCGGTCGGTCTGCATCACGCACTGAACTCCGTATTCTGGTTTGACGTAGCAGGCATTAACGATATTCCTAAGTTCCTTGGCGGTGCACAATCTATCGCGAATGGTACGGGTATCCCGGGCATCACCGGTCGCTATCAGGCGGGCTTCTTCCCGATCATGATGTTTGGCTTACCGGGTGCAGCATTGGCTATCTTCCACTGCGCACGTCCAGAAAACCGCGCGAAAGTCGGCGGTATCATGCTGGCTGCGGCCTTCGCGGCCTTCTTCACGGGTATCACTGAACCGCTGGAATTCTCCTTCATGTTCGTGGCGCCGGTGTTGTATGTGATCCATGCCGTATTGACCGGTATCTCGGTATTTATTGCTGCGAGCATGCACTGGATTGCAGGCTTCGGCTTCAGTGCCGGTTTGGTGGATATGGTGCTGTCAACGCGTAACCCGCTGGCGGTGAATTGGTGGATGCTGATCCCACAAGGTCTGGTGTTCTTCGCCATCTACTATGTGGTGTTCCGTTTCACTATTCAGAAATTCAACCTGATGACCCCGGGCCGCGAATTGTCTGCGGGTGATGAAACTGATGGTTATGACGTTAACGTCGACCATAGCGGTAAGGGTGAAAGCCAGACTGAATCACTGGCACGCCGTTACATTGCTGCCATCGGCGGTTCAGACAACCTGACCAACATCGATGCCTGCATTACTCGTCTGCGTCTGAACGTCAAAGACTCAGCCCAGGTGAATGAAGGCGTGGCGAAACGTTTGGGTGCATCCGGTGTGATTCGTTTGAACAAACAGAGCGTGCAGGTGATTGTCGGCACTCAGGCTGAAAGCATCGCCTCCGCAATGAAAACGGTATTGAGCAAAGGCCCGGTTGCTGCGGCTTCCGCTCCTGCCGCCGCTGCGCCGGTCGCGACTAAACCCCAGGCCGTGCTGAACACTGAAAAAGCGGTGATTGCTACGCTGGTGGCACCGGTGACCGGTGAGATTGTCGCGCTGGACGCGGTGCCGGATGAGGCGTTCGCCAGCAAAGCGGTGGGCGATGGTCTGGCAATCAAGCCAACGGACAAAACCGTGGTGGCACCGATTGCCGGTACCGTGGTGAAAATCTTCAACACCAACCATGCGTTCTGTCTGGAAGCCGCTAACGGCGTTGAGATCGTGGTACACATGGGCCTGGACACCGTGGCGCTGGAAGGAAAAGGCTTCACACGTCTGGTGGAAGAGGGGGCAACCGTCACTGCCGGTCAGCCGATTCTGGAGATGGATCTGGACTTCCTCAACGCCAACGCGCGCTCAATGATCAGCCCGGTGGTGGTCAGCAACAGCGATGATTTCGCCGGACTGAATCTGCTGGCAAGCGGTTCAGTGGTTGCAGGTGTGACACCGTTGTATGAAGTGAAAAACTAAGTCCTTGTGATTTAGCCAGAAGGCAGGAAGCAATTCCTGCCTTTTTTGTTTTAAAACGACCAACAAACGGTTGTTTCCCTCCTGCGCTTTGTGGATCATACTCCGTTACTTCGTGGTACAAATCACCCGCTATTGTTTTGAGGATTTTGAGATGAGTGAGGCTGAAGCCCGCCCAACGAACTTTATTCGTCAGATCATCGACGAAGACTTGGCGAGCGGTAAGCACAGCAGTGTGCATACCCGTTTCCCGCCTGAGCCCAATGGTTATCTGCATATTGGCCATGCGAAATCTATCTGCCTGAACTTTGGTATCGCCCAAGATTATCAAGGACAGTGCAACCTGCGTTTTGACGATACTAACCCGGTGAAAGAAGACCTGGAGTTCGTTGAATCCATCAAGCGTGACGTGCAATGGCTGGGCTTTGAGTGGAGCGGCAACATTCGATACTCCTCAGACTATTTCGACCAACTGTTTAACTACGCCGTTGAGCTGATCAATAAAGGTCTGGCTTACGTTGATGAGTTGTCAGCGGAAGAGATCCGTGAATATCGCGGCACTCTGACTGCGCCGGGTAAAAACAGCCCGTACCGCGACCGCAGCGTGGAAGAGAACCTCGCGCTGTTCCAGAAGATGCGTGATGGCGGTTTCGAGGAAGGTAAAGCGTGTCTGCGTGCCAAAATCGACATGGCATCCAGCTTCATTGTGATGCGCGATCCGGTGCTGTACCGCATTAAGTTTGCCGATCACCATCAGACCGGCAGCAAGTGGTGCATCTACCCGATGTACGACTTCACGCACTGCATTTCGGATGCGATCGAAGGCATTACCCACTCATTGTGTACGCTGGAGTTCCAGGACAACCGTCGCCTCTACGATTGGGTGCTGGACAACATCACCATTCCGCAGCATCCGCGTCAGTACGAATTCTCGCGTCTGAATCTGGAGTACGCGGTGATGTCGAAGCGTAAGCTGACGCAGCTGGTCACCGAGAAAGTGGTGGAAGGCTGGGACGATCCCCGCATGCTGACTGTTTCAGGTTTGCGCCGTCGTGGTTACAGCGCGGCCTCGATTCGTGAATTCTGCCGCCGCATCGGCGTGACTAAACAGGACAACATCGTTGAGATGGCGTCGCTGGAATCCTGTATTCGTGACGATCTCAATGAGAACGCACCACGCGCGATGGCGGTACTCGACCCGTTGAAAGTGGTGATCGAAAACCTGCCCGCCGGCCACGAAGAAACGCTGACCATGCCTAATCATCCAAACAAGCCGGAGATGGGCACGCGTGAAGTGTCGTTCAGCCGTGAAGTGTGGATCGATCGCGCTGACTTCCGTGAAGAAGCCAACAAACAGTACAAACGTTTGGTTCTGGGCAAAGAAGTGCGTCTGCGCAATGCTTATGTGATTCGTGCTGAGCGTGTGGCGAAAGACGAAGAGGGTAACATTACCTGCATCTATGCCACTTGTGATGTCGATACTCTGAGCAAGGATCCGGCGGATGGTCGCAAAGTGAAAGGTGTGATCCACTGGGTTTCCGCCATTCATGGACTGCCAGCTGAGTTCCGTCTTTACGACCGTCTGTTCAGCGTGCCAAACCCAGCGGCGGCTGAGGATTTCCTCACCACCATTAACCCGAACTCGCTGGAGATCAAACAGGGCTTCGTGGAGTCAGGTTTGCGTGAAGCGGCCACTACCTCAGCTTATCAGTTTGAACGTGAAGGCTATTTCTGTGCCGATAGCGTCTACTCACAGCCGGGTAAATTGGTGTTTAACCGCACGGTTGGACTGCGTGATACTTTCGCGAAGATTGGCGAGTAATATCTTTCGCCGATAGCACAATATGATCATGAAAGGGCGAGCAATCGCCCTTTTTTATTGCCTGTATTTCGCCATGGGCAATCAATTATGCTGAAGGCGGCAAGCTGTGCTTGTTGTCTATTTTGCGACAATTCTGACTTTAGCAAAATTAACCCATTTGCGAGTGTGAAAAATTGTATTTCAGGTAGGCTATGCGCTCTAAATAGAGCTCTGCGGGTTATCAAAGGAAAAAAAATGACAAGTCTCGCCCTGGAAGCTAAGCATAGTGTGGTGGTTTTACATCAGCTTATTGAACGTGTTTTTAACCAGGTAGAAGGCAGTGATGACAGCATGGAACTGCTTTTGTCACACTTTCACCCGGATTTCAAAATGGTGACGCCGCTGGGTAAGCAGCTGGATCTGAATGAGACCGAAGTGCTGTTTCGCAAACTGCACGGTCAGCGGGAAGGGCTGCGCATTGCCACCAGTGAACATGCCATCATTTCTCAACAGAGCCAGGAAGTGACGATTCAGTATCGTGAACTGCAGATGTTGAACGGCACCAATCAAACGCGCATCTCTTTGGCTGTGCTGGATTGCAGCACCACCATTCCTCGCTGGCGCTACCTCCACGAAACCTTTATCGCTTGATAACAGGCATAAAAAAACCGGTGACCAGCACCGGTTTTTTTATATTGCATAGCACACTCAATTACTTATCGTGGAGCGTATCGTCTTCGCGGCAGTCTCCCAGTGCACAGTGACCGTACAAGTACAGGCTGTGGTTGCTGAGTTTGATGCCGTGGCGAGTAGCAATCTCACGCTGACGCGTTTCGATTGATTCATCGCTGAATTCGATCACTTTGCCACAATCCAGGCAGATCAAGTGGTCATGGTGATGCTGCTGAGTCAGTTCGAATACGGATTTACCGCCTTCGAAGTTATGACGGGTGACGATACCCGCGTCATCAAACTGGTTAAGAACGCGATATACCGTTGCCAGGCCAATCTCTTCGCCCATATCGATCAGGCGCTTGTACAAATCTTCCGCACTGACGTGATGGGACTCGGGGCCCGGTCCCTGAAGCACTTCCAAAATTTTCAATCTTGGGAGAGTGACTTTCAGGCCAGCCTTCTTCAATGCGGAGTTGTTGTCAGTCATTCGGATATTGTCCTGTTACTTTGCATGTCACTTACGGCGCAGGGGCCTTGAATGTTTAGGTCACGCGTATTCTCATTTGCGTCTCATTATAGAACTCAAGCAGTGAAATGAAAACCAGGGTAGCGCGCAAATCAACAAAAGTCGTAAGGATAAACATCGCCTACGCCAGCGCGGAACGGTGTGGTTTGGGTTTCCATTTCACTCAGCCTCAGTCAACAATCAGAGGAATAAGCGGATGACCATTGCGGGTATTCTACAGATTTGCGGGGAAAAGTTAAAAAACCGTAGCTATTATTTTTATAGGAATTTCCTTTGCCCCAACGTGAGCAAGCGCTCACATTGGGGAGGCGAAGCATCAGGCTTCGATGATCTCTTTCAACTGCAGCTCATCAAAAATCTGTTTCACCCAGGCGTCAACGCGTTCGTTGGTCAGCTCAGGTTGACGATCTTCGTCAATCGCCAGGCCGAGGAAGTGTTTGTCATCGGCCAGACCTTTTGAGGCTTCAAAATGATAACCCTCGGTTGGCCAGTGGCCCACGATCACCGCGCCGTTGGGCTCAATGATGTCGCGAATCGTGCCCATCGCATCACAGAAATACTCTGCATAATCTTCCTGGTCGCCACAGCCAAACAGCGCCACCAGTTTGCCATTAAAGTCGATCTCTTCCAGCGTAGGGAAGAAGTCATCCCAGTCACACTGTGCTTCGCCGTAATACCAGGTAGGGATGCCCAGCAGCAGGATGTCGAACGCTGCGAGATCTTCTTTGGTGCTCTTAGCAATGTCATGCACTTCGGCGACATCTTTACCCAGTTGTTTCTGGATCATTTTTGCAATGTTTTCAGTGTTGCCGGTATCGCTGCCGAAGAAAATGCCTACGATTGCCATGGGTTAAGTAACCTCTTAAAGCCTGATTGTGAAAGTAAGTCAATTGACTGCACATGTTAGCGAATGATAGCAGACCGTTGAAAAGGGCGGAACGAGTAAAGCCTGAACTTTGTGTTCCTGCGTGCGGTCAGCGCGCTAAGACAGTTTGAGTTGCGCCAGCAGCATTTGTTCAATCAATTCGCTGCGGCTGATGTTTTGTTGCTCGGCCAGCGTGTTCAGGGCATCAACCGCTTCGCTGGACATTTTCAGCTCAACACGACGCAGCCCTCGCACTTTATCGCGCTTGAGCTGGTTACGTTTGTTGATACGCAACTGTTCGTCACGTGTCAGCAGGCTGGTTTTGGGGCGACCGGGACGCCGCTCGTCTGCAAAAAGATCAAGCGTGGTACGGTCTGTCTGTTCTTTTGCCATGATTTGTGAAACTGAGTGGGCGCGAACGGCGGAAAGGCGCTGCGCGATTTATACATTATCGGCCCGACCACGGCGAAAAAATCATCCGCGGCAAATTTTTAGCGCGACATCATACTCCAGCACCATCCGCGACGCCAACCCTAAACCGCATACGGCAAGCTTTTGCTTTTACAGGTTAAAAAAGCGACGAACTGCGCGCAAAACCGCATCAGGTTTTTCAGCATGTACCCAATGACCGGCGCCGCTGATCACGTGCGCATGGGCGTGAGGGAACTGACGCAGCAGTGCATCACGATGCTGATTGTCCAGATAAGGGGAATCGCCACCGCGAATAAACAATGCGGGATGTGGCCAGGCCGGAACCTCCTCCCAGCCAGAAATTGTGGTGTAGTTGTCCCACAGCACCGGCACGTTAAAGCGCCACTCGCCCTCCACAAAGGACTTGAGGATAAACTGAATCACCCCCTCTTCAGCGACATGCTGGCGCATTACCTCGGCCGCTTCACTGCGACGGGACACACCCGCCGCTGTCACGGCGCGGATACCGGCGAAGATTTCATCGTGGCGGCGGGTTTGATAATCCACCGGCGCAATGTCGATCAACACCATTTTCTCAATACGTTCGGGGGCCACGGCACTGAGCGCCATGGCAATTTTACCGCCCATTGAATGGCCTATTACGCCAGCACGTTCAATCTTATGTGCATCCAGCGTCTCCACGATGTCTTGCGCCATGGCGTGATAATCCATCACCTCACTGCGTTCAGACAAACCATGGTTGCGCACGTCCACTTGCAACGTGGGGCGTGCATCCCGGACACCGCGCGCCAGCACGCCAAGGTTATCCAGGCTACCAAAAAGGCCATGAATTAACAGAATAGGAGGGGCTTCAGGGGTAGATTGTTCAGTTTGCAGACGGGCGTTCAAAATCATGGCTAAAGTTCTTACGGTTGTGACCTTGGCTTAGGGTATCATGGATTCACCTGTCCAGGAGCCAGCCGGCCAGGCATTAGGGCATATTCCGACTTTTGCCCTGAAACAACGCCAGCGCTATCGGCTGCCACGGATTTAACTTTATAATCCTTATGTTAGAGCCCGCTCACGTTTTGCACAGCTCGATTTTGCTAAGGCCGTTGCAATAATGCGTGGTTCTGTCATTTGCCAGAATTGTACGGAATAAGATGAAAACGATTGAAGTTGACGAAGAACTCTACCGTTATATTGCCAGCCACACGCAGCACATTGGTGAAAGCGCCTCCGATATTTTGCGCCGCATGCTGAAATTCACCGCGGGCCAAACTGCACCGACTGCACCTGTCGCTGCTGCTTCGGCTTCGGTGAAGGAAGCGCAGCCAGTGCGCAGCGAAGCGCGTCCTCAGGATCGCGTTCGCGCTGTGCGTGAACTGCTGCTCTCTGATGAGTATGCCGAGCAGAATAAGGCGGTTAATCGCTTTATGCTGGTACTGTCAACGCTTTATCGTCTTGATCCAGCAGCCTTTGCTGATGCCACTGCCTCGCTGCAGGGCCGCACTCGCGTCTATTTTGCGGGTGACGAGCACACGCTGCTGCAAAATGGCACCCATACTAAGCCGAAGCACGTTCCTGGCACACCGTACTGGGTGATCACCAATACCAATACAGGCCGCAAATGCAGCATGGTGGAACACATCATGTTGGCGATGCAGTTCCCTCAGGAACTGACAGAGAAAGTTCGCGGCACCATTTAAACTGAAGCGTCAGGGAGAAGCGCCAATGGCCAATCACCCCCGTGCCGGGCAGCCTGCCCAGCAGAGCGATTTGATTAACGTTGCACAATTAACCTCGCAGTATTACGTCCTGAAGCCAGATGCGGCGAACCCGGACCATGCGGTGAAATTTGGCACTTCTGGCCACCGCGGCAGCGCGGGACGCCAAAGCTTCAATGAAGTGCACATTCTGGCGATTGCGCAGGCGATCGCGGAAGAGCGCAAAAAGAATGGCATCACCGGCCCGTGCTATGTGGGTAAAGATACCCACGCATTGTCTGAACCGGCCATTCTGTCAGTGCTGGAAGTGCTGGCGGCGAACGGTGTGGATGTGATCGTGCAGCAGGACAATGGCTACACGCCAACGCCGGCGATCTCCAACGCCATTCTGGAACACAACAAACGCGGTGGCGCGCAGGCGGACGGTATCGTCATCACGCCTTCACACAACCCGCCAGAAGATGGTGGCATCAAGTACAACCCGCCAAACGGCGGTCCGGCTGATACCAACGTCACCAAAGTGGTGGAAGATCGCGCTAACCAGCTGATCAAAGGCGAACTGAAAGACGTAAAACGTCTGCCGCTGGATCAGGCTTGGGCAAGCGGCCATATCGTTGAGCAGGATCTGATTCAGCCGTATGTTGAAGGTCTGGCTGAGGTCATTGACTTCCCGGCAATCCAGAAAGCGGGCCTGAAAATCGGCGTTGATCCATTAGGTGGCTCCGGTATCGCTTACTGGCAGCGTATTGCTGAGCACTATAAGCTGGATCTGACCATCGTTAATGATGCTGTCGATCAGACCTTCCGCTTCATGCATCTGGATAAAGATGGCGTGGTGCGTATGGATTGCTCATCTGAGTGCGCAATGGCGGGTCTGCTGGCGTATAAAGATAAGTTCGATCTGGCGTTCGGTAATGACCCGGATTACGACCGTCACGGCATCGTCACGCCTGCAGGCCTGATGAACCCGAACCACTATTTGGCCGTGGCGATTAATTACCTGTTCCAGCATCGTCCGCAGTGGGGCAAAGATGTTGCCGTGGGTAAAACCCTGGTCTCCAGCGCAATGATCGACCGTGTGGTCAATGATATTGGTCGCAAGCTGGTTGAAGTGCCGGTTGGTTTCAAATGGTTTGTTGATGGCCTGTTTGATGGCAGCTTCGGTTTCGGCGGAGAAGAGAGCGCGGGTGCTTCCTTCCTGCGCTTCGACGGTTCCGCCTGGTCAACCGATAAAGACGGTATCATCCTGTGCCTGCTGGCAGCCGAAATCACTGCGGTGACCGGCAAAAACCCGCAGCAGCACTATGACGAACTGGCAGAACGCTTTGGTGCGCCAAGCTATAACCGTCTGCAGGCGCCGGCGACCTCAGCGCAAAAAGCGGCACTGTCTAAGCTGTCACCGGAAATGGTGAGTGCTGACACGCTGGCGGGCGATCCGATTACTGCACGTCTGACCGCAGCACCGGGTAACGGCGCGTCAATCGGTGGTCTGAAGGTGATGACCGAAAACGGCTGGTTTGCTGCGCGCCCTTCAGGCACTGAAGACGCTTACAAAATCTACTGTGAAAGCTTCCTTGGCGCTGAGCATCGCCAGCAGATCGAGAAAGAAGCGGTAGAGATTGTTAGCGAAGTGCTGAAAAACGCGTAACAGAACCGTTGAGGCGCGCTGATTAATGTGCGCCTTTTCACGCGATTCCTGAAACGACCCACGTGACAACGTGGGTCGTTTTTTTATGGCATAAAGCGGTAACCAATACCGGTTTCGGTCAGCAAATGGCTGGGTTGGGTCGGATTGCTTTCCAGCTTCTGACGCAGATGCCCCATATAAATGCGCAGATAATGGCTGTGCTCCACCGCATTCGGCCCCCACACCTGATTCAACAACTGACGTTGCGTCAGCACCTTCCCGGCGTTGTTCAGCAATAAACTCAGCAGGCGAAACTCGGTAGGTGTCAGGTGAATTTCCTGATCGTTACGTAACACGCGGCGTGCGGCCAGATCGACACTCACTTCACCGAATTTCACCACTGGCTCTGGCTGGCTGCGTTGATGCCGACGTAATGCCACGCGCACGCGGGCCAATAGCTCACCAATACCAAACGGCTTAGTCAGATAGTCATCGGCACCGGCATCCAGCGCATCGATTTTGTCCTGCTCATCACTGCGTGCAGACAGGACGATCACTGGCATACTGCTCCACTGGCGTACTTCGCGGATAAAGTCGTTGCCGTCACCATCCGGCAGTCCGAGATCGAGGATCACCAAATCCGGCTTTCGCGTAGCCGCTTCAATCAGTCCGCGTTGTAATTGCTCCGCTTCCACAATCTTCAGGCCTTCGCTTTCCAGCGCCAGGCGCACGAAACGGCGAATCTCTTTTTCATCTTCAACAATCAAGATGGTCGTCACGCTGACTCCTGCCACAGGTAAAGTTAACACGGCACTTTATCAAGAATCGGACACCGCGTCCGTCATGATGTTTGTAACCTCGCAATATCTCTATGTTTACAATTATGTAACTTACTTTCATGCAGCGCCGAAAAGCACAAAAAAAGACCAAAATTAGTGGTCGGATGAGTAGTAAAATTACACAACTAAGCGTAATATCTGAGGCAGATCACATTTCAACGCAAAATTTACCCCAGGAGGCAATCATGTATCAGGCTTATCCACTTTATAAAATCGTGTTGCGCCGTTTTCTGGCGGTATTGGTCGGCATACTTGCCTTACCTGTCATGCTGTTCCGCCAGGATCGTGCCCGTTTCTACAGCTATCTGCACCGCGTCTGGTGTAAGACCAGCACCAAACCCGTCTGGCTGGCGCAGACCGAAGCAGTAGGCAGCATCCACTGGTAAGCGTTTTAACGATTCATTAAGAACCCGGCAGCTTCAAAAAAGCGCCGGGTTTTTTTATTCTCAACTTTGTCTGTATTCCCCGCTTAACCGCTGTTATCCCTCTCCGTTTCAGCTACACTTAAACCTCTACAAGATTTTGGAGGTTGTACAAGTATGAGCGAAAAAATTCCTGTCGGTATCAGCGCTTGCCTGCTCGGGGATAAGGTCCGTTTTGACGGTGGCCACAAGCGTTTCGCTTTTGCAACCGAAGAACTGACACCCTTTATCCGCTTTGAACCGGTTTGCCCGGAAATGGCGATTGGCTTGCCCACACCGCGTCCTGCCCTGCGTTTAGTCAAAGAGAAAGATGAGCAAATTCATCTTTGTTTCAGTAAAGATGGCGGCCAGGAGGTCACGGATGAGATGCAGCGGTGGTCAGCCGAACGGGTGAAATCACTGCATCATCTGTGTGGCTACATTCTCTGTGCAAAATCACCCAGCTGTGGCCTCGAGCGCGTGCGCGTCTATCAACCTGATACCAATGATAATCGCAAAGCCGGCACCGGTGTTTTCACTTCATTCCTGCAGCAGGAAATGCCCTGGCTGCCGCTGGAGGAAGATGGCCGCTTACACGATGATGCCATTCGCGAAAACTTTATGGGGCGCGTGTATGCGTTGCATGAGTTCAATGAGATGTGGCGCAGCGGTTTAACCCGCCACAAGCTGATCGCCTTCCACAGTCGATACAAGTTGCTGCTGCTGTCGCACGCGCAGGATGAGTATCGCGAGATGGGACGTTTTGTGGCGGCAATGGAGCAGTGGGATTCGCTGGATGATTACGCCTTTGAATACCGAATTCGCCTGATGCATTTGATGTCCCATCAGGCTTCGCGCCGTAATCACACCAATGTGTTGATGCATGTACAGGGCTACTTCCGCCCGCAGTTATCGTCACCGCAGCGCCAGGAACTGGCGCAGCTCATCGATCGTTATCGCACTGGCGTCCAGCCACTGTTGGTTCCTATCACCATGCTGAAACACTACATGGCGGAATATCCGCATCCGTGGCTGGCGCAGCAACGTTACTTTGATCCTTACCCGGAAGCGCTGCGTCTGCGCTACGGACAATAATCCCGGAGCATTATGACCACCCACTTAGTCTGGTTGCGTAACGATCTGCGCATCAATGACAACACTGCGCTGGCTGCTGCCTGCCGCGACAGCCATGCGAGGGTGCTGGCGCTATTTATTGCCACGCCCAAACAGTGGCAGCATCACCATATGGCACCGAGGCAGGCGGCTTTTATTCATCAGAATCTGTGTTCGTTGCAGGATTCACTGGCCGAGCGCGGTATTCCTTTGCATTACCATCAGTGCGATGACTTTGCTGCTTCAGTGGATTACCTGAGTGCGTTTTGCGACCAGCATCAGGTGGATGAGTTGTATTACAACTATCAGTATGAAATTAACGAGCGCGAACGTGATGCGGCCGCCGAAAAGCGTCTCGATGCCCAGGGCGTAATTTGTCAGGGCTTTGATGACAGCCTGTTATTGCCTCCCGGCAGCGTGCAGACCGGCAATCACACCATGTTTAAAGTCTTCACACCGTTCAGCCGCGCCTTTGTCCGTCGACTGCATCAGGGATTACCGGAGTGCCATCATGCACCGAAAGCGCGCCAGGATGCGCCGGTCAGTGCGGGTCAGAAAATCCCAGCATTTGATTATCCACTGGAAGCGTTCGATACATCGCTGTTTCCGGCTGGGGAAGAGGCCGCGTTAAAGCAGTTGCGCCATTTCGGCAAACAATCCGTGCAGCACTATCCCGACGTGCGTGATTTACCGGCATTAGATGGCACCAGCCGCCTCTCGCCCTACTTGGCCATAGGAGTACTGTCTCCGCGCCAGTGCTTACATCGTATATTGAAAGAGCATCCTGATGCGTTGAACGAAGGCAAAGCCTTTACCTGGCTCAATGAACTCATCTGGCGCGAGTTTTATCGCCATCTGATGGTGGCATTTCCGGCGTTGTGTAAGCACCAGCCGTTTGTGGAGTGGACGCATAACGTACAGTGGCAAAAAAACGATGCACATCTCACGGCCTGGCAGCAGGGCAAAACGGGGTATCCCATTGTTGATGCGGCAATGCGCCAACTCAACACGCTGGGCTGGATGCACAATCGCCTGCGCATGATTGTTGCCAGCTTTTTGGTAAAAGACCTGCTGATCGACTGGCATGAGGGGGAGCGCTACTTCATGCAACAACTGATTGATGGCGATCTGGCGGCCAACAACGGTGGCTGGCAGTGGGCGGCCTCAACGGGCACCGACGCGGCACCGTACTTTCGCATATTTAATCCTACGACTCAGGGGGAACGCTTTGACGAAAAAGGCGAATTTATCCGCCAGTGGCTACCAGAGTTGAAAGATGTGCCGGAGAGTGACATTCATCAGCCGCAGGTGTGGGCGAAGAAAAACAACAAGAAACTCGATTATCCCGCGCCAATCGTGGAACATAAGGACGCACGTAAAAAGACATTAGACGCCTTTGAGCGCGCGCGCAGCGCGGCCTGAGGCGATCAGGGAGCCGTACTAAATGAATCATGTTGAGTTAGAACATATCGTTAATCAGCAGCTGAACACCAGCGCCTTCAGCGACTATGCGCCCAATGGTTTGCAGGTGGAGGGCCGTGCGGAAGTGAAAACCGTCATTACGGGCGTCACCGCGTGTCAGGCGCTATTAGATGAAGCGGTAAAGCGTAATGCCGATGCTATCCTGGTCCATCACGGCTATTTCTGGAAGAGCGAATCGCCGCTGATTAAAGGAATGAAACGCCAGCGCCTGCGCACGTTGCTGGTCAATGATATCAACCTGTATGGCTGGCACCTGCCGCTCGATGCCCATCCGCAACTCGGCAACAATGCACAGCTGGCAAAATTGTTTGATATTGACGTGAAAGGGGAAATTCAGCCGCTAGTGCCATGGGGCGAGCTGGCTGAACCGTTGAGCGGCGAAGCGCTGGCCGCGAAAATCGCCGAACGTTTAGGCCGTAAACCGTTGCACTGTGGTGATAACGCCCCGGCACTGATCAAACGTGTCGCCTGGTGCAGTGGCGGTGGACAGGGCTTTATTGATAGCGCGGCCGCTTTTGGCGTGGATGCCTTCATCACCGGTGAAGTCTCAGAGCAAACCATTCACAGCGCACGCGAACAAGGCCTGCACTTTTTCGCCGCCGGACATCATGCTACCGAGCGTGCCGGTATCAAGGCGCTGGGCGAATGGCTGGCGCAAAGCTACGGCCTCGACGTGACCTTTATTGATATCGACAATCCTGCCTGATTTCTCCTCTTAGCGTCCTTAACCCATGTTGAGGACGCAAATCTGTTGACACATCTCTGTCACTTTCGCATAACTTATTGACTTTCATTATAAGCAAAGCGATTTGTGGACATTTTTTGTCCGCGTTAATCATGACCGGGAGGTGGGTTTTGCAACGAGCACGTTGTTATCTACTGGGTGAGCGAGCCGTCGTGCTGGAGCTGGAACCGCCCGTTTCACTCGCCAGCCAGCAGCGCATCTGGGGACTGTGCCAACGCCTGCAGCACAATGATCAGGTTCAGGAAGCGATTCCGGGAATGAATAACCTGACGTTGCTACTGCGCGATCCGCAATTGAATGCGCTGGATGCCATTGAGCGTCTACAGCGCTGGTGGGAAGAGAGTGAGGAACAGATTCCTGAATCACGTCGGGTAGAGATTCCGGTGGTGTACGGGGGCGCGGGTGGCCCCGATCTGCAAGTGGTGGCTGAGGGTGCCAGCCTGTCGCCAAAACAGGTCGTCGAACTGCACAGCAGTGTTGATTACGTGGTCTATTTTATCGGCTTCCAGCCGGGTTTTCCCTATCTGGGCGGGTTGGATGAGCGTTTGCACACGCCGCGCCGTGCTGAACCGCGTGTCATCGTGCCCAGCGGCTCGGTAGGCATCGGTGGCAGTCAGACCGGCATTTATCCCCTGGCAGCACCAGGCGGCTGGCAACTGATCGGTCATACCCCGGTCAGCCTTTTCGATCCGTTACAGCATCCGCCGACACTGCTGCGGCCGGGTGACAGCGTGCGCTTTGTGCCGCAACAGGAGGGCGTATGTTAAACATTCTACGCGCCGGATTAATGACCTCGATTCAGGATCAGGGCCGCAGCGGCTGGCGGCAATATGGCATCAGCGTCAGCGGAGCGCTGGATCAACCTTCGATGCGTACCGCCAATATGCTGGTGGGCAATCCGGAGGAGAGCGCGGTATTAGAGATTGTGCTTGGCCAGTTTAAAGCGGAATTTAAACGTGACGGTTGGTTTGCACTCACTGGGGCGGGCTGTAATGCCGATCTGGATGGCAAACCGGTGTGGACTGGCTGGCGCTTACCGGTGAAAAAAGGCCAGGTGTTGTCACTGGCGATGCCGGTGCGCGGTATGCGTAGCTATCTGGCAGTCAATGGTGGTTTCGCCACTGATGAGATGCTCGGCTCGCACAGTACCGATCTCAAAGCTGCTTTTGGTGGTTTCCAGGGCCGTAAGTTGCAGGATGGCGATCAGCTACCGTTGGGCAAACCCTCACGAACGTTCAAGGGCAAAGCGGGCGTACGTCAACTGCTGTGGGGCAACCGCATTCGCGCCTTACCGGGCCCGGAGTACAACGAGTTCACGCGCGAAGCGCAGGAAGGTTTCTGGCGCAGCCCGTGGAAGCTGAGTCCGCAGAGTAATCGTATGGGTTACCGCATGCAGGGCCGTCAACTGCAGCGTAAAGCCACGCGTGATTTGTTGTCGCACGGGTTAGTCCCTGGCGTAGTGCAGGTGCCGCCTAATGGCCAACCGATTGTGCTGATGGCCGATGCGCAAACCACCGGCGGTTATCCGCGTATCGCCTGTGTTATCGAAGCTGACCTGTATCAACTGGCGCAGATTCGACTCGGCGAACCGATTCACTTTATCCATTGCACTCTGGAAGAAGCGCTGCTGGCGAAGCAGCATCAACAGCGCTCCTTCGACCAAATAGCCTGGGGGCTTGCACATGAAGATTGATCTTAATGCTGACCTCGGTGAAGGCAGCGCCAGCGATCAGGAGCTGCTGACGCTGGTGAGTTCGGCCAATATCGCCTGTGGATTCCACGCCGGTGATGCGCAAACCATGCTGCAATCGGTGCGCTGGGCCAAAGCCTCAGGTGTGGCGATCGGCGCCCACCCCAGCTTTCCGGATCGCGAGAACTTTGGTCGCACCGCAATGCAGCTGCCGCCGGAAACGGTGTATGCGCAGATGATCTATCAGATTGGTGCATTGAAGAGCATCGCCGAAAGTGAAGGTGAGCGTTTAGTGCATGTGAAGCCACACGGCATGCTTTACAACCAGGCGGCAGCGGATGCCACGCTCGCCGACGCCATTGCCCGCGCGGTGAAGGCGGTGGATCCCGCATTGATACTGGTCGGCCTGGCAGGTAGTGCTTCGATTAAAGCGGCTGCGCATTATGGTCTGCGCACGCGAGAAGAGGTGTTTGCCGATCGTGGCTATCAGGCAACCGGTGCGCTGGTGCCGCGTAGCCAGCCAGGGGCGATGATTGAAGTCGCCGAGCAGGCGCTGGCGCAAACGCTCACCATGGTGCAGCAGCGTCAGGTGCAGAGTATCAGCGGGGAATGGGTGAAAGTGAATGCCGAGACCGTCTGCTTACATGGTGATGGCGCACATGCGCTGCAATTTGCACGCACGTTGCGTGCCGCGTTTGCTACTCATCAAATTGCTGTCACCAGTGCTTAAAAATAACAACTCGCCCGGCACGCTGTCGGGCTTTTTATTTTCAGATGAAGGGGAAATAAATGGATAACGTGGTCAATCTCTGGCCGTTACTCGGCATCGCCACCATCGTATTGGGGTTTGTGTTGCGCTTTAACCCTGTGCTGGTGGTGATTGTTGCCGGTTTTGTTACCGGCCTGGCTGCGCATCTGCCGCTGGCCGATATTCTGGAGAAACTCGGTTCCGGCTTCCTGAATACCCGCAACCTGCCGCTGATTTTGCTGCTGCCGCTGGCCGTGATCGGTTTGCTGGAGCGCCACGGTTTGAAGGAGCGCGCACAAAGCTGGATCGCGCAGATCAAAACGGCGACGGCGGGCCGTTTGCTGATTGTCTATCTGTTCGTGCGTGAAATCACCGCCGCACTGGGTTTAACCAGCCTCGGAGGTCATCCGCAAATGGTGCGTCCACTGCTGGCACCGATGGCAGAAGGCGCCACAGAAAACCGCTATGGTGAAGTGCCCGATGAAGTGCGCCATCGCTTGCGCGCCATGTCGGCAGCCACCGATAACATCGGGCTGTTCTTTGGTGAAGATATCTTTGTCGCATTCGGCGCGATTATCTTCATGCACAACTTTATGCAGGAGTCGGCAGGCATCAGCACCGAGCCGCTGCATATCGCCTTGTGGGGTATTCCAACCGCACTCTGCGCCTTCCTGATCCATTCGGCGCGACTGGTGCGCCTTGACCGCCAACTGGCGCGTGAATTGGGTGCTATCAATCAGCAGGCGTTGCACGCCAAAGGCGGGAAATAATGTTTCAGCAACAATATCTGATGTGGCTGGCAGGGGTGATCCTGCTGGTGGTCGCCGTTCTCTCCTGGCGCGATGCGGCTAATCCAAGACGCTTTACGACCGGTTTATTCTGGGCGCTGTATGGCCTGATGTTCCTGATTGGTGAGGGTGCCTATCAACTGATGGGGCAGTGGGCGGGCGATGCTGTCGCCGGTAAACGCATGCTGCACATTGGCGTGGGCGTTGCCGTGGTGCTGATGGCGTTGATAGCTGGTTTTGGTGGCGTGCGTCTCGGCAGCTATCATCAGCGCAGCGATCAGCAGAAGCGCGAAAGTGCGCAGCGTTTGCGTAATAAGCTGTTTTTGCCCGCGCTGGCGATTCCGGTGGTCACCGTGATCGGCGTGCTGGCGTTTAACAACATCCCTGGCTTGCAAGATGCCGTGTTTGGCCCGGGTAATCATTCAACGCTGGTGACCCTGTTCTCGATGATGGTCGGCTGTGTGCTGGGCTGGATCATCGCGCTGCAAATCACCCATGAAAAACCGCTGCAGTCGATGCAGGAAACCCGCCGACTGCTGGATGCGGTGGGTTGGGCATTTATTCTGCCGCAAATCCTTGCCACGCTTGGTCTGTTGTTCACCAGCGCGGGCGTCGGCACCGCGATTTCACATCTGACTGAACAGTATCTGGCAGTGGACAATCGTCTGATTGCGGTCGCGGTCTACGCGATTGGCATGGCACTGCTGACCATGGTGATGGGTAATGCGTTTGCTGCCTTCCCGATAGTGACGGCTGGCATTGGGATTCCTATTCTGGTGCTGCAACACGGCGGCAATCCGGCGGTAATGGCGGCAATTGGCATGTTCTCTGGCTATTGCGGCACCTTGATGACGCCGATGGCGGCGAACTTCAACATCGTACCCGCGCGTTTACTGGAGTTGCCGGATCGAAACGGGGTGATCAAGGCCCAGGTGCCAACCGGTGTGCTACTGTTGGTGGTAAACGTATTCCTGCTCTACTTCCTGATGTTCTTGTGAGGTCGCAATGAAAACGGTATTGATGACGGCGTTTGAGCCGTTCGGTGGCGAAACCATTAACCCTTCATGGGAAGCGGTGCGCAGTTTTGACGGTAAAGTGATTGCCGGAGCCCGAATTGTGGTGCGCCAGCTACCCGTGGTGTTTGCCACCTGCGGAAAGGTGCTAACGCAAGCGCTGGATGAGATCCAACCTGACCGCGTATTGTGCGTGGGCCAGGCCGGTGGGCGTGTTGATATCACCGTCGAACGTGTGGCGATCAACGTGGATGATGCGCGTATTCCCGACAACGATAATCAGCAGCCCATTGATCAACCGATCGTTGCGGATGGCCCTGCAGCCTATTTCTCTACATTACCGATCAAGGCGATGGTCGCAGCCCTGCGTGAGGTTGGTGTGCCGGCCTCGGTATCCCAAACCGCAGGAACCTTCACCTGTAACAACGTGATGTACAGCCTGCTGCACTGGCTGAAGACCACCAACAGCCAGGCACGCGGTGGCTTTATTCATATCCCCTATATGCCGGAGCAGGCGGTGAATCATCCCGGCGTCGCCAGTATGGCGACGGCCAGCGTGATCCTGGCGCTGGAAACCTCGTTGCAGGTGATGTTGAGCACTGAAAATGACATCCGCGTGGTCGGTGGAGCGACGCATTAACAGGAGAAGTTATGCCTGAAGGACCGGAGATCCGCCGTGCGGCGGATCAACTGGCGGCTGCGATGGAAGGCAAGCCACTCACTGATGTGTGGTTTGCCTTTCCTGAGCTGAAAACCTATGAACCGGCATTAATGGGTGAAACCATTACGGCTTTTGAAACACGTGGCAAAGCGCTGCTAACGCACTTCTCCAATGGCTTAATCCTTTACAGCCATAACCAACTGTATGGGGTATGGCGGGTTGTATCGACCGGTACTGAACCCAACACTTCGCGGCAGTTGCGCGTGCGGCTGTCAAACGCCGAACAGACCATCCTGCTGTACAGCGCATCGGATATCGAACTGCTCAATGCGGATACCCTTGGCGCGCACCCTTTTTTACAGCGTGTTGGTCCCGATGTACTGGATGCCGCATTATCGGTGGAAGAGGTGCGTGAGCGGCTATTATCGCCGCGTTTTCGTCGCCGTCAGTTCAGCGGACTGTTACTCGATCAGGCCTTTCTGGCGGGATTGGGTAATTATTTGCGCGTGGAGATTTTATGGCATGCCGGATTGCTGGCGTCGCATCGGGCGCAGGATCTCACTGAGGTACAGCTCAATGCATTAAGTGAGGCGATGCTGGCGGTGCCCCGTTTGTCGTATCAGATGCGCGGCAGTATGAAGAAATACCATGCCGATGCGGCGTTTCGCTTTGAGGTGTTTCATCGCCAGGGCAAGACATGTCGGCGCTGCGGCACGCTGATTGAGAAGGGTACGCTATCGTCGCGACCATTTTACTGGTGCCCGGGATGTCAGTTTTGACGCGCAAGGGTGTGTGAAACAAAATACGATCAATAAAAAAGCTGCCATCTCAATGAAATGGCAGCCTTTCTTTCACACTCATTTAGCTGTGGATTACTTTTTCAGCGCCGAGGTAAATGGACGCTCGGTGTAACCGGTGTACAGCTGACGTGGACGTGCAATCTTCATGCCTTCGTCGTGCATCTCTTTCCAGTGTGCAATCCAGCCTACGGTACGCGCCATCGCGAAGATCACGGTGAACATAGACGAAGGAATGCCCATCGCTTTCAGAATAATGCCAGAGTAGAAATCAACGTTTGGATAGAGTTTACGCTCGATGAAGTACGGGTCGTTCAGGGCGATATGTTCCAACTCCATCGCCACTTCCAGCAGGTCATCTTTCATACCCAGTTCATTCAGCACTTCGTGACAGGTTTCACGCATCACAGTGGCGCGCGGGTCATAGTTTTTGTAAACACGGTGACCGAAGCCCATCAGGCGGAACGAATCGTTTTTGTCTTTCGCGCGACGTACGAATTCCGGGATGTGCTCAACGGTGCTGATCTCTTCCAGCATACGCAGGGTAGCTTCGTTGGCGCCACCGTGTGCCGGTCCCCACAGCGAAGCGATACCCGCAGCGATACAGGCAAATGGGTTTGCACCAGAAGAACCGGCGGTACGCACGGTTGAGGTAGAGGCATTCTGCTCATGGTCAGCATGCAGAATCAGAATACGGTCCATGGCGCGTTCCAGCACTGGATTCACTTTGTACTCTTCGCACGGAGTAGCGAACATCATATGCAGGAAGTTGCCTGCGTAGGACAGGTCGTTACGCGGATAAACGAACGGCTGGCCAATCGAATATTTGTAGCACATCGCTGCCATGGTCGGCATTTTGGACAGCAGGCGGAAGGCAGCGATTTCACGGTGACGCTCAATGTTGACGTCTAAGGAGTCGTGATAGAACGCCGCCAGAGCGCCAGTGACACCACACATGACCGCCATCGGATGCGAATCGCGGCGGAAGCCATGGAACAGTCGGGTTATTTGCTCGTGGATCATGGTGTGGCGGGTAACGGTGGTGCGGAACTCTTCAAACTGGGCTTGGGTCGGGGCTTCGCCATTCAGCAGGATGTAACACACTTCGAGGTAGTTGGAGTGGGTTGCCAGTTCGGAAATCGGGAAGCCGCGATGTAACAGAATGCCTTCATCACCATCAATAAAAGTGATTTTAGATTCGCATGACGCAGTAGAGGTGAAACCGGGATCGAAAGTGAACAGGCCATGATTGCCAAGTGTACGGACATCAACAACGTCTTGTCCCAGCGTACCTTGCATCACATCCAGTTCAACGGAAGCATTATCTTGTAGGGTTAGCGTCACTTTTTTATCTGTCATTTTTCGTCTCCATAGCGCCTTAGTAGGTAAGGATCTTAGACACCAGAATAGCCTTCATGTTGTATAAAACCACAATCTTCACAGTATCACTCTGCGGTAACGTTTGTCGTGCAGGGTTACAGGGAGATGTATTAGGGCCAGTCGGTGGCGTTCGGGCATGACATGCTGAACAGCGCGGATGTTAAAGATCCTGTCACGACATAACTTCTTGGTAACCAATAACCTGATGCTTTGTGTTGCTCGTAAAGGCAATGTTACATAACTTGAGCTTAGGGGAAAGTGTATCCCCATAACTTTTGTGCATCATAGGGCTTTAATGCGTTTGTTTGTAACTGAAATGTTGATCTTTTGTCAAATCAGATAATTAAAAATGTATGAATTGTGAAATTCGTGAGTCGGATCACTGTTCAGCCTAAATGTGACCAAAGAGATTGTAGGGGAATTGTAATCAGAATGTGATCCTCCTATACTGCCGCCAGGTCTCCGGAATACCCTGACACCAGGAGCCACCCAGCGTTTTTTTCGCTTCACTTAACACTGGATGTTGCTTTTTTGGTGGCGGTTGCAGTCTGAACACGCGCTGTGCTCTGATGCGACTCAGGTCCGGAGGAAGCAAAATAAAAAAGAGCTGTGTGGGCAAAACCGTGAAAAAACAAAGACCTGTTAACTTGGATCTCTCGACGATCCGGTTTCCCGTTACTGCAATATCGTCCATTCTCCACCGCGTCTCCGGCGTGATCACCTTTGTCGCTCTCGGAATACTGCTCTGGTTACTGGGTCTCTCTCTCTCTTCTCCTGAAGGCTTCCAGCAAGCGGCATCCATCATGGATAGCTTCTTCGCCAAATTCATTATGTGGGGCATCCTGACTGCGCTGGCGTATCACGTCGTGGGCGGCATTCGTCACATGCTGGCTGATTTTGGCTTTATGGAAGAAACCCTGCAGGTGGGAACCCGTTCCGCGCAGGCGGCTTTTGGTATCACTGTCGTGCTCTCAATTTTGGCTGGAGTCCTCGTATGGTAAGCAATGCTTCTGCATTAGGACGCAACGGTATTCATGACTGGCTGTTACTGCGTGCTGCTGCAATCTTAATGACGCTCTACATCATCTACCTTCTCGGTTTTGTGGTGATGACCGGCACCCTGACGTATGACGCCTGGCACGGCTTCTTCGCCTCTGCCTTCACTAAAGTGTTTACGATACTGACGCTGTTCTCGATTCTGATCCACGGCTGGATTGGCATGTGGCAGGTCCTGACCGACTACGTTAAACCAGTGGCAACCCGCTTGCTGCTGCAGTTTGTGATTGTGGTCGCGCTGTTGTCGTATGCCATTTATGGAATCGTTGTTGTGTGGGGTGTGTAAATGAGTTTGCCAGTCAGAGAATTTGATGCCGTGGTGATCGGCGCGGGTGGCGCGGGAATGCGCGCGGCTCTGCAAATCTCCCAATCGGGCCAGACTTGTGCCCTGTTATCCAAAGTTTTCCCAACCCGTTCTCATACCGTATCGGCGCAGGGCGGTATTACCGTTGCGCTGGGTAACACCCATGAAGATAACTGGGAATGGCACATGTACGATACCGTTAAAGGTTCCGACTATATCGGTGACCAGGACGCGATCGAATACATGTGTCACGTCGGTCCGGAAGCGATTCTGGAACTGGAACACATGGGTCTGCCTTTCTCTCGCCTTGATGACGGCCGCGTGTATCAGCGTCCGTTTGGTGGTCAGTCGAAGAACTTTGGTGGTGAGCAGGCGGCGCGTACCGCTGCGGCAGCCGACCGTACTGGCCACGCACTGTTGCATACCCTGTATCAGCAGAACCTGAAAAACAAAACCACCATCTTCTCCGAATGGTATGCGCTGGATCTGGTGAAAAACGAAGACGGTGCGATTGTCGGCTGTACCGCTATCTGCATGGAAACCGGTGAAACCGTTTACTTCAAAGCGAAAGCGACCATTCTGGCAACGGGCGGTGCAGGCCGTATTTACCAGTCCACCACTAACGCTCATATCAACACCGGTGACGGCGTAGGTATGGCACTGCGTGCCGGTGTGCCGGTGCAGGATATGGAAATGTGGCAGTTCCACCCAACCGGTATCGCCGGTGCGGGTGTGCTGGTCACTGAAGGCTGCCGTGGTGAAGGTGGCTACCTGCTGAATAAACACGGCGAACGCTTCATGGAACGTTATGCGCCAAACGCCAAAGACCTGGCGGGCCGTGACGTGGTCGCACGCTCCATGATGGTGGAAATTCGTGAAGGTCGTGGCTGCGATGGTCCGTGGGGCCCGCACATCAAGCTGAAACTCGACCATCTGGGCGCAGAAGTTTTGGAATCGCGTCTGCCGGGTATCCTTGAGCTGTCGCGTACCTTTGCCCACGTCGATCCGATTAAAGAACCGATTCCGGTTATCCCAACCTGCCACTACATGATGGGCGGCGTGCCGACCAAAGTGACCGGTCAGGCGCTGCGCGTGAATGAGCAGGGCGAAGACGAAGTGATTCCGGGCTTGTTCGCAGTAGGCGAAATTGCTTGCGTATCAGTACACGGTGCTAACCGTCTCGGTGGTAACTCGCTGCTCGACCTGGTGGTATTTGGCCGTGCGGCGGGTGTGCATCTGCTGGAGTGTCTGGAAGAGCAGGGTGAACTGCGCGAAGCTACGCAGGAAAACATCGATGCTGCCATGGCGCGCTTCAACCGCTGGGAAAACAACACCACGGGTGAAGACCCGGTTGAAATCCGTAAAGCGCTGCAGCGTTGCATGCAGAACAACTTCTCGGTATTCCGCGAAGGTGATGCGATGCGTGAAGGTCTGGAAGAGCTGAAAGTGATTCGTGAACGCCTGAAGTCAGCGCGTCTTGATGATCGTTCGCCAGATTTCAACACCCAGCGTATCGAGTGCCTTGAGCTGGATAACCTGATGGAAACCGCGTACGCCACTGCGGTCGCCGCAAACTTCCGTACCGAAAGCCGTGGCGCACACAGCCGCTTCGACTACCCGGAACGTGATGATGCAAACTGGCTGTGTCACAGCCTCTATGTTCCGCAAACGGAAAGCATGACGCGCCGTGAGGTGAACATGCAACCGAAACTGCGTGCGGCCTTCCCGCCAAAAGCGCGTACCTACTAATTGCGGAGATCATCATGAGACTCGAATTTTCTATCTATCGTTACAACCCGGAAGTCGATGACAAACCGCGTATGCAGGAATACACGCTGGAGTCAGAAGACGGTCGTGACATGATGTTGCTGGACGCGTTGATTCGTCTGAAAGAGAAGGACCCAACGCTGGCCTTCCGTCGCTCATGCCGCGAAGGTGTATGCGGTTCAGACGGCCTCAACATGAACGGCAAAAACGGTCTGGCCTGCATCACGCCAATCTCCGCGCTGGGTAATGGCACCAAGAAAATTGTTATCCGTCCACTGCCTGGTTTGCCGGTGATCCGCGACCTCGTCGTTGATATGGGACAATTCTATAGGCAGTATGAGAAGATTAAGCCTTTCCTGTTGAATAATGGGGAAAATCCGCCAGCACGCGAGCATCTGCAGACCCCGGCAGACCGTGAGCACCTGGATGGATTGTACGAGTGTATTCTGTGCGCTTGCTGCTCGACCTCGTGCCCATCGTTCTGGTGGAACCCGGATAAGTTCATCGGTCCGGCAGGTTTGTTAGCCGCTTACCGTTTCCTGATCGACAGCCGCGATACCGAAACCGATGCGCGTCTGGACAATCTGAACGATGCTTTCAGTGTATTCCGCTGTCACAGCATCATGAACTGTGTGAGCGTGTGCCCGAAAGGACTAAACCCGACGCGCGCTATCGGCCATATTAAGTCGATGCTGCTGCAACGCGGGGCGTAACACACTGAAGTCACTGTCCGGGAACTTAGGTTCCCGGCAGTTTACGGAAGCCTTTATAAGCGCGGTACTGACCACGCTTATAAAGGTTCCCTTACGGGCCAGGCGCCGGTTGCGCACAGGTTCGTATCGCTGAACTCACTACGGCAAGCCGCGAAAGCGGCAACAAATGAAACCTCATAAAAAGCAGATTAATGCTTAAGGGATCACAATGCAGAACAGCGCGATGAAACCCTGGCTGGACTCCTCCTGGCTGGCCGGCGCGAACCAATCCTACATAGAGCAACTCTATGAGGATTTCCTGACCGATCCTGACTCAGTTGATGAAATGTGGCGCGAGCTGTTCCAACAGCTGCCCGGCACTGGCGTGAAACCTGAGCAGTTTCACTCCACCACGCGTGATTACTTCCGCCGCCTGGCAAAAGATGCGACCCGCTACACATCCTCAGTCACCGATCCGGCCACCAATTCCAAACAGGTTAAAGTGCTGCAGCTGATCAATGCGTTCCGCTTCCGCGGCCATCAGCACGCTAACCTCGATCCGCTCGGCCTGTGGAAACAGGATCGGGTTGCGGATCTCGAACCTTCTTATCACGATCTCACCGACGCCGATTTTCAGGAAAGCTTTAACGTAGGTTCCTTTGCGATTGGCAAAGAGACCATGAAGCTGGCTGATCTGTTCGCGGCGCTGCAGCAGACCTATTGTGGCTCGATTGGTGCAGAGTACATGCACATCAACAACACCGATGAGAAGCGCTGGATTCAGCAGCGTCTGGAATCGGTGGTCGGCCATGCGTCATTCAGCAGCGACGAGAAAAAAGGTTTCCTGAAAGAGCTGACTGCGGCTGAAGGTCTGGAAAAATACCTCGGCGCGAAATTCCCGGGTGCAAAACGCTTCTCACTGGAAGGCGGTGATGCACTGGTGCCGATGCTGCGCGAAATGATTCGCCATGCAGGCAAAAGCGGTACGCGTGAAGTGGTTCTCGGGATGGCGCACCGTGGCCGTCTCAACGTCCTGATCAACGTCCTGGGTAAAAAGCCACAGGATCTGTTTGACGAGTTCTCAGGCAAACACAAAGAGCACCTCGGCACCGGCGACGTGAAATACCACATGGGCTTCTCGTCTGACGTTGAAACCGAAGGTGGTTTAGTGCACCTGGCGCTGGCGTTCAACCCGTCACACCTCGAAATCGTTAGCCCAGTGGTCATGGGTTCGGTGCGTGCACGTCTGGATCGTCTGGCTGAGCCAAGCAGCAACAAAGTTCTGCCGATCACCATCCACGGTGATGCGGCGGTGATCGGCCAGGGCGTGGTGCAGGAAACCCTGAACATGTCTGCGGCGCGCGGTTACGAAGTGGGCGGTACCGTTCGCATCGTGATTAATAATCAGGTCGGTTTCACCACCTCGAACCCGAAAGATGCGCGTTCAACGCCTTACTGCACCGACATCGGCAAAATGGTTCTGGCGCCAATCTTCCACGTGAATGCGGACGATCCAGAAGCGGTGGCGTTCGTGACTCGCCTGGCGCTGGATTATCGCAACACCTTCAAACGCGACGTGTTTATCGATCTGGTGTGCTACCGCCGTCACGGCCATAACGAAGCGGATGAGCCAAGTGCAACCCAGCCGCTGATGTACCAGAAAATCAAGAAACACCCAACGCCACGTAAGATCTACGCCGATCAGCTGGAAAGCGAAGGTGTGGCGACGTTAGAAGATGCGACCGAACTGGTCAATCTCTACCGTGATGCGTTGGATGAAGGCGAATGCGTGGTGCCAGAATGGCGTCCGATGAGCCTGCACTCCTTCACCTGGTCGCCGTACCTGAACCACGAGTGGGATGAAAACTATCCTGCCACGGTTGAGTACAAACGCCTGCAAGAGCTGGCGCGCCGCATCAGCAGCGTACCGGAAGCGGTAGAAGTGCAGTCGCGCGTGGCGAAGATTTACAACGACCGTAAAGAGATGGCGGAAGGCAACAAGCCATTTGACTGGGGCGGCGCGGAAAACCTGGCGTACGCCACGCTGGTTGATGAAGGCATTCCAGTCCGTCTGTCAGGTGAAGACTCCGGCCGCGGTACCTTCTTCCACCGCCATGCAGTGATCCACAACCAAACCAACGGCTCAACCTACACCCCGCTGCACCATGTCCATAACGGCCAGGGTCAGTTCAAGGTCTGGGATTCCGTGCTGTCCGAAGAAGCGGTACTGGCCTTTGAATATGGCTATGCCACCGCAGAACCGCGCGTGCTGACCATTTGGGAAGCGCAGTTCGGCGATTTCGCCAACGGTGCTCAGGTGGTCATCGACCAGTTCATCAGCTCTGGCGAGCAGAAGTGGGGCCGTATGTGTGGCCTGGTGATGCTGCTGCCACACGGTTATGAAGGCCAGGGCCCAGAGCACTCCTCTGCGCGTCTGGAGCGCTATCTGCAACTCTGTGCTGAACAGAACATGCAGGTGTGCGTGCCGTCAACGCCAGCACAGGTTTATCACATGCTGCGCCGTCAAGCGCTGCGCGGTATGCGCCGTCCGCTGATCGTGATGTCACCGAAATCGCTGCTGCGCCATCCGCTGGCGGTCTCCAGCCTGGAAGAACTGGCCAATGGCAGCTTCCAACCGGCGATTGGCGAGATTGACGATCTGGATCCGAAGCAAGTGAAACGTGTGGTGATGTGTTCCGGTAAGGTTTATTACGATCTGCTGGAACAGCGTCGCAAGAATGAGCAGACCGATGTCGCCATCGTGCGTATCGAACAGCTCTATCCGTTCCCGCACAAAGTGGTGCAGGACGTATTGAAAAATTATGCGCATGTGCAGGATTTCGTCTGGTGTCAGGAAGAGCCACTGAACCAGGGCGCATGGTATTGCAGTCAGCATCATTTCCGCGAAGTGGTTCCATTCGGTGCGTCACTGCGTTACGCAGGTCGTCCGGCTTCTGCTTCACCAGCCGTGGGCTACATGTCCGTACATCAACAACAGCAGCAAGACCTGGTTAACGACGCGCTGAACCTTGGTTAATTAAAAGGAAAGAAAATGAGTAGCGTAGAAATTCTGGTTCCCGATTTGCCTGAATCCGTAGCGGACGCAACGGTTGCAACCTGGCACAAAAAACCCGGCGATGCGGTCAGTCGCGATGAAGTACTGGTTGAGATTGAAACGGACAAAGTTGTGCTTGAAGTGCCTGCTTCAGCAGACGGTGTACTGGAAGCGATTCTGGAAGACGAAGGCGCAACGGTGCTCTCGCGCCAGCTGTTAGGCCGCCTGGTGGAAGGCAACAGCGGTGGTAAAGAGACCTCTGCGAAAGTAGAAACGAAAGAAGCGACACCAGAGCAGCGTAAAACCGCGTCTCTGGAAGATGAGAGCAACGATGCGCTGAGCCCAGCGGTTCGTCGCCTGATCGCTGAAAACAACCTCGACGCCAGCCAGATCAAAGGCACCGGTGTGGGTGGTCGTCTGACGCGTGAAGATGTTGAGAAGCATGTTGCGAAGAAAGCCGACGGCGCGAAAGCGGCGCCTGCAGCAGCGGCCGCGGCACCACAGGCTGCTGTGGCTAACCGCAGCGAAAAACGCGTACCGATGACGCGCCTGCGTAAGCGTGTGGCTGAGCGTCTGCTGGAAGCGAAAAACAGCACCGCGATGCTGACCACCTTCAACGAAATCAACATGAAGCCGATCATGGATCTGCGTAAGCAGTACGGCGACGCGTTTGAGAAACGTCACGGTGTGCGTCTGGGCTTCATGTCCTTCTACATCAAAGCCGTGGTTGAAGCCCTGAAACGCTATCCAGAAGTGAACGCTTCTATCGATGGCGAAGATGTGGTTTACCACAACTACTTCGACGTCAGCATCGCGGTGTCTACGCCGCGTGGCCTGGTAACCCCAGTGCTGAAAGATGTTGATGCGCTGAGCATGGCTGACATCGAGAAGAAAATTAAAGAACTGGCGGTGAAAGGCCGTGACGGTAAGCTGACGGTTGACGAGCTGACCGGCGGTAACTTCACCATCACCAACGGTGGCGTGTTCGGTTCCCTGATGTCTACCCCGATCATCAACCCACCGCAGAGCGCGATTCTGGGCATGCACGCGATCAAAGAGCGCCCGATGGCGGTCAATGGTCAGGTTGTCATCCTGCCAATGATGTATCTGGCTCTCTCTTACGACCACCGTCTGATCGATGGCCGCGAATCCGTTGGCTATCTGGTCGCGGTGAAAGAGATGCTGGAAGATCCGGCACGTCTGCTGCTGGACGTCTAATTTTCGCCGGGCGCATCGCACAACGGTGCGCCCAAACTCATATCTGAATGGATAGAACATCATGAACTTACATGAATACCAGGCGAAGCAGTTGTTTGCTCGCTATGGCATGCCAGCTCCAACTGGTTACGCCTGCGCTACCCCACGTGAAGCAGAAGAAGCCGCCTCTAAAATTGGCGCAGGTCCGTGGGTAGTAAAATGTCAGGTACATGCCGGTGGCCGCGGTAAAGCGGGTGGCGTGAAAGTGGTGAACAGCAAGGAAGATATCCGTGCATTTGCTGAGCATTGGTTGGGCAAGCGTCTGGTGACCTACCAAACTGATGCTGATGGTCAGCCGGTAAACCAGATTCTGGTTGAAGCAGCGACTGACATCGACCAGGAACTGTATCTGGGTGCGGTGGTTGACCGTGCTACCCGTCGCGTGATCTTCATGGCTTCAACTGAAGGCGGCGTGGAAATTGAAAAAGTGGCGGAAGAAACCCCGCACCTGATCCACAAAATGGCGCTGGATCCGCTGGCCGGTCCTCAGCCTTATCAGGGCCGTGAGCTGGCGTTCAAACTGGGTCTGTCCGGCAAGCAAGTCAGCCAGTTCACCAAAATCTTCATGGGTCTGGCGACCATGTTCCTGGAACGCGATCTGGCAATGGTTGAGATCAACCCGCTGGTGATCACCAAGCAGGGCGATCTGATCTGCCTCGATGGCAAACTGGGCGCAGACGGTAACGCACTGTTCCGTCAGCCTGAGCTGCGTGAAATGCGCGATCCAAGCCAGGAAGATCCACGTGAAGCACACGCGACACAGTGGGAACTGAACTACGTTGCGCTGGATGGCAACATCGGCTGTATGGTGAACGGTGCTGGTCTGGCAATGGGTACCATGGACATCGTGAAACACCACGGTGGCCAGCCTGCTAACTTCCTCGATGTCGGCGGCGGCGCGACCAAAGAGCGCGTAACCGAAGCCTTCAAAATCATCCTGTCTGACGATGCCGTTAAAGCGGTATTCGTTAACATCTTCGGCGGCATCGTGCGTTGCGACCTGATCGCAGACGGCATCATCGGTGCAGTAGCAGAAGTGGGTGTGAACGTGCCAGTCGTGGTACGTCTGGAAGGTAACAACGCCGAGCTGGGCGCGAAGAAACTGGCCGACAGCGGTCTGAACATCATTGCAGCAACCAGCCTGACAGACGCTGCGCAGCGTGTTGTTGCTGCCGCGGAGGGTAAATAATGTCCATTCTTATCGACAAAAACACCAAAGTCATTTGCCAGGGTTTCACCGGTGGCCAGGGGACTTTCCACTCTGAGCAGGCTTTGGCCTATGGTACGCAGCTGGTTGGCGGTGTCACGCCAGGCAAAGGCGGCACCACGCATCTGGGTCTGCCAGTGTTCAACACCGTGCGTGAAGCGGTAGAAGCCACGGGCGCAACTGCCACCGTGATCTACGTTCCAGCTCCGTTCTGCAAAGACGGTATCCTGGAAGCCATCGACGCAGGCATCAAACTGATCATCACCATCACCGAAGGTATCCCAACGCTGGATATGCTGACTGTGAAAGTGAAACTGGATGAAGCTGGCGTGCGCATGATCGGCCCGAACTGCCCAGGCGTGATCACCCCAGGCGAATGTAAGATCGGTATCATGCCGGGCCACATTCACCAGCCAGGCCGTGTCGGTATCGTATCCCGTTCAGGCACCCTGACTTATGAAGCCGTTAAGCAGACCACTGACATCGGCTACGGCCAGTCAACCTGCGTGGGCATCGGTGGTGACCCGATCCCAGGTTCAAACTTCATCGATATCCTGAAAATGTTCCAGGATGACCCACAGACCGAAGTGATCGTGATGATCGGTGAGATCGGTGGTAGCGCTGAAGAAGAAGCTGCAGCCTTCATCAAAGAGCACGTGACCAAGCCGGTTGTCGGTTACATCGCAGGTGTGACTGCACCGAAAGGCAAACGTATGGGCCACGCAGGCGCCATCATTGCCGGTGGTAAAGGCACCGCTGACGAGAAATTCGCAGCGCTGGAAGCGGCCGGTGTGAAAACTGTACGCAGCCTGGCTGACATCGGCGACGCCGTTAAAGCGGTTCTGCCAATCAAATAAGCCGTCACTTGTGATGAGCATGAAGCCACCTTCGGGTGGCTTTTTTTATTCCTGAAAGAGCAGGGGAAGCCAGTGGCAACAACACCCTGTGCAGAGTCACACAAAAAGCAGGGAAAAACCCTAACGGAGATAAAATCTGCCGCTATGCTTACTAAGTTGGTAAGGTAAAGATAGGAAAATGTGCGTGATTTCACATGAGAAATAAAACCTTAGCATCCGGTATTAACGTTAAAAAAATACGGGAGAAGTAATTATTTCCTTAATTGCATCACGCGTATATGACAACTAATTAACAACAACGCTAACACTACATATCTGAAAAAATATTGTCTTAATCCAGATCAATAAAGCGTGAGATATAACAAACTTTACTGCTGGCATCACGCACGACAAACGGTATAAATTGCGCTGCATCAATTCAGTCTTTTCCGCGAATTTTCAGGAGTTTGAGCCAGGCGTTGTTAGCGCAATTCTGTCGCCTCCTTGCATCACACTCCCGCTCGAAACAGATTGAAGCGATCGGTTTTTCGGGAAATTTTCAACACTGTTACTCACTCATTTCGGGCTACAGATTTCTCTGTTCTGTCAGTAATAAAACTGGAATCAATAATCAGTCGTTCCTGGATCTTATTCTGCACGTCAATGTTCGTTGTTTACCGTTGTCAGCCGCAGAGTAAATTCATGCGAGGAGCAAGGAGTCATCATGTTAGATATTGTCGAGCTGTCGCGTTTACAGTTTGCCCTGACGGCGATGTACCATTTCCTGTTCGTCCCTTTAACGCTGGGTATGGCGTTTTTGTTGGCGATCATGGAAACCGTATATGTCCTGACGGGTAAGCAAATTTATAAAGATATGACCAAGTTCTGGGGCAAGTTGTTCGGTATCAACTTTGCGCTGGGTGTCGCAACCGGTCTCACCATGGAGTTTCAGTTCGGGACCAACTGGTCATATTACTCCCACTACGTCGGCGATATCTTTGGTGCGCCGCTCGCCATTGAAGGCTTGATGGCGTTCTTCCTTGAATCCACCTTTGTTGGTCTGTTCTTCTTCGGTTGGGATCGCCTCGGCAAAGTCCAGCACCTGGCGGTGACCTGGCTGGTGGCGCTCGGTTCTAACATGTCCGCACTGTGGATTCTGGTGGCAAACGGCTGGATGCAAAACCCGATCGCCTCTGAATTCAATTTCGAAACCATGCGCATGGAGATGGTGAGCTTCTCCGAGCTGGTGCTCAACCCGGTTGCGCAGGTGAAATTTGTTCACACCGTGGCGGCAGGGTACACCGCTGGCGCGATGTTCGTGCTGGGTATCAGTGCCTGGTATCTGCTGAAAGGCCGTGATGTGGCTTTCGCTAAGCGCTCATTCGGTATTGCAGCTAGCTTCGGCATGGCGGCGATCCTGTCCGTGATCGTGCTGGGTGATGAATCCGGTTATGAAATGGGTGACGTACAGAAAACCAAACTCGCAGCAATTGAAGCTGAGTGGGAAACGCAGCCTGCACCTGCGGCCTTCACGCTGTTTGGTATTCCCGATCAGGATTCGCAGGAGAACAAGTACGCCATTCAAATCCCGTATTTGCTCGGGTTGATTGCGACGCGATCGGTGGATACGCCGGTCACCGGTCTGAAAGATCTGCTGTCGCAACATGAAGTGCGCATCCGCAACGGCATGAAAGCCTACGCGTTGCTGAATGAACTGCGCGCGGGGAGCAAAGATCCGACGGTGCGTAGCCAGTTCGAAGCCAGCAAACAGGATCTCGGTTATGGCTTGCTGCTGAAGCGCTATACCCCGGATGTCGCCAATGCGACCGAAGCGCAGATTCAAAAGGCCACGCAGGATTCGATTCCACGCGTGGCTCCGCTCTATTTCGCCTTCCGCATCATGGTGCTGTGTGGCGTGCTGCTGCTCGGCATTATCGCGCTCTCATTCCTGAGTGTGATTCGTAACCGCATCGGCAAGAGCCGCTGGTTGCTCAAAGCGGCGCTGTACGGTATTCCGCTGCCGTGGATTGCCATCGAGTCAGGTTGGTTTGTCGCTGAGTATGGTCGTCAGCCGTGGGCAATTGGTGAAGTCTTACCGACTGCGGTGGCGAACTCATCACTGACCGTCGGCGATCTGCTGTTCTCGATGATTTTGATTTGCGGTCTTTACACCCTTTTCCTGGTGGCGGAAATGTATCTGATGTTCAAGTTCGCCCGTCTGGGTCCTAGCAGCCTGAAAACAGGTCGCTACCATCATGAGACCGTGAAAGCGGCTGCTCAGCCCGTGCGTGGATAAGGAGAGCGACCATGTTTGATTATGAAGTATTGCGCTTTGTCTGGTGGCTGCTGATTGGCGTGCTGCTGATTGGCTTTGCGGTCACCGACGGTTTCGATATGGGCGTGGGTATGCTCACTCGCATTCTCGGCCGTACCGATACCGAACGCCGCATCATGATAAACAGCATCGCCCCGCACTGGGACGGCAACCAGGTGTGGCTGATCACCGCTGGTGGCGCGCTGTTTGCCGCCTGGCCAATGGTTTACGCCGCAGCGTTTTCCGGCTTCTATGTGGCGATGATTCTGGTGCTGGCTTCGCTGTTCTTCCGCCCGGTAGGTTTTGACTACCGTTCGAAGATTGAGGACATGCGCTGGCGTAACACCTGGGACTGGGGCATTTTCATCGGCAGCTTCGTTCCACCGCTGGTGATTGGCGTGGCCTTCGGCAACCTGTTGCAGGGGGTACCTTTCCATGCGGATGAGTATCTGCGCCTGTTCTACACCGGTAACTTCTTCCAGTTGCTGAACCCGTTTGGTTTGCTGGCGGGGGTGATCAGCGTCGCGATGATCCTGACGCAAGGGGCGACCTATCTGCAGATGCGTACCAACGGCGAACTGCATCTGCGTGCGCGCGGCACCGCGCAAATCAGTGCGCTGGTGATGATGGTGTGCTTCGTATTAGCCGGTGTGTGGGTGAAATACGGAATAGATGGCTATGTGCTGAAAAGCGTCATCGATCATCACGCAGCATCCAACCCGCTGGGCAAAGAAGTGGTGCGTGAAGCCGGTGCGTGGATGGTGAACTTCGAGCAGACGCCAATCCTGTGGCTGTTCCCGCTGCTTGGCGTAGTGCTGCCGCTGCTGACCGTGCTCTGTTCGCGCATGGAGAAGGGCGCCTGGGCGTTTGTCTTTTCTTCATTGACGCTGGCATGCGTCATCATGACCGCAGGCATCGCGATGTTCCCGTTCATTATGCCTTCCAGCACCGTGCCGGGCATTAGCCTGACCATGTGGGATGCCACCTCAAGCCTGCTGACGCTGAAAGTGATGACCTTCGCCGCCATCATCTTTGTCCCGATTATCCTCGCCTATACCGCGTGGTGTTATTACAAGATGTTTGGCCGTATCACCAAAGAACACATTGAGAGCAATACGCACTCCCTGTACTGATTAAGGAGATTGAGCATGTGGTATTTTGCCTGGATTCTTGGCACTTTGCTGGCCTGTGCGTTTGGCGTGATCACGGCGCTGGCGATTGAGCAAGCAGAAGAGAGTGGCGCAAAGGATAAACAACACTGATGCGCACACTGATTCAGACGCTGTATCGTCTGATGGACAAGGGCCCGTTACGGGCCCTTTCGCTGATACTGGCGCTGTGGCTGGCGGGCTGTGTTATCTGGCAACCGTCACGCTTTGCCGCCCGCACGAGCGACTTAGCCATCTGGCATGGATTATTGATGATTTGGGCGGTGTGCACTGGGGTGATTCATGGTACGGGCTTCCGTCCATTGCAAACGCGCTGGCGAGCCGTGTTTTCACCATTGCCCGCGATGATCGTACTGATTCTGGGAATCTATTGGTTCTATCATTGAGTCCCCGATGCTGTTTTATCCGCTTTATTTGGGCGCTGACGTGAGTTTATGTCAGTGCCTGGTCAAGAAATATCCTGAAATTCCTTCCAGTTGTTAACGTGTGATAATTATTTTCTCCTGGCTCTGGCGGACCATTCCCAAGCCGATCTCACTTGCGTATAGTAGCAACGTTTAAAATGAGACCGGGATGTAGAGTGAGTACAACGCTGTTTCGCTGGCCGGTTCGGGTCTATTACGAAGACACCGACGCCGGTGGTGTGGTTTACCACGCCAGTTATCTTGCTTTCTATGAACGAGCACGTACCGAGATGTTGCGCCAGCACCATTTCAATCAACAAGCCCTGTTAGAAGAGCAGGTGGCGTTTGTGGTACGACGCATGACGATAGACTTTGTTGCCGCAGCACGTCTTGACGATCTTCTGGATATCCAGAGTGAAGTGACCGCCATGACTCGCGCCACCATGACGTTCTCGCAGCGTATCGTGAATGCAGAAGGCAAAGTGCTGAATGAAGCAGAAGTCCTGATTGCCTGCATCAACCCACATCTAATGAAGCCGATTGCGCTTCCCAAGTCTATTGTCGCGGAGTTCAAGCAGTGACTGACATGAATGTTCTTGATTTGTTCCTGAAGGCGAGCCTTCTGGTCAAACTTATCATGTTGATTTTGATCGGCTTTTCTATTGCCTCATGGGCGATCATTATTCAGCGCACGCGCATCCTGAATGCAGCGGGTCGCGAAGCCGAAGCCTTTGAAGATAAGTTCTGGTCAGGTATCGAATTATCGCGCCTGTATCAGGAAAGCCAGGGGCGCCGCGATGAACTGGGCGGTTCTGAGCAAATTTTCTATTCGGGCTTCAAAGAGTTCGCCCGTTTGCATCGTGCAAACAACCATGCACCCGAAGCGGTGGTAGAGGGCGCTAGCCGTGCGATGCGCATCTCCATGAACCGTGAGCTGGAAGCGCTGGAAAACCACATTCCTTTCCTTGGCACCGTCGGTTCTATCAGCCCGTATATCGGTCTGTTCGGAACGGTGTGGGGGATTATGCACGCCTTTATCGCGCTTGGCGCGGTGAAGCAGGCGACGTTGCAGATGGTTGCGCCGGGTATTGCCGAAGCGTTGATCGCCACGGCAATCGGTTTGTTCGCGGCCATTCCTGCCGTTATGGCGTATAACCGTCTGAACCAGCGTGTCAATAAGCTGGAGCAGGGCTACGACAACTTTATGGAAGAGTTCACGGCTATCCTGCATCGTCAGGCTTTCTCCACCGACAACACGAAGTAAGTCGAGGTTAACGATGGCCAGAACCCGTGGTCGCGGGCGCCGCGACCTTAAGTCGGAAATCAACATAGTTCCACTGCTGGACGTGCTGTTGGTGTTGCTGCTCATCTTTATGGCAACCGCGCCGATTATTACGCAGAGCGTGGAAGTGGATCTGCCTGATGCGACCGACTCGAAAACGGTCTCAACGGATGATAATCCTCCGGTCATTGTTGAAGTGGCTGGCGTCGGGCAATACAGCCTGGTGGTTGATCACGATCGTATGACGCAGCTGCCGCCGGAACAGGTGGTGAGTGAAGCACAGCGTCGCATTGAAGCCAATCCAAAGACGGTGTTCCTGATTGGTGGAGCGAAAGACGTGCCTTACGACGAAATCATCAAGGCGTTGAACCTGTTACATCAGGCAGGCGTGAAATCTGTCGGTTTGATGACACAGCCGATTTAAAGCGAACCGTTTTTGGGATCCGAGAGTGTCGAAGGTAACCGAGCAGAACGACAAGTTAAAACGCGCGATAATCATTTCGGTGATTCTGCACATCGTGCTGATCGCCCTGCTGATCTGGAGCTCGTTTAACGAAAAGATCGAATCCAGCGGCGGTGGCGGCGGCAGTGACATTGATGCCGTGATGGTCGATTCCGGCGCGGTGGTTGAACAGTACAATCGCCAGCAGAATCAGCAACGCGACAGCCAACGTGCTGAACAGCAGCGCCAGAAACAATCACAGCAGCAGGCGGAAGAGTTACAGCAGAAGCAAGCTGCTGAGCAGCAGCGTCTGAAAGAGCTGGAAAAAGAGCGTTTGCAGGCGCAGCAGGAAGCCAAAGAGCAGGCGAAACAGCAGGCTGAGCAGCAGAAAGCCGCTGAAGCAGCAGCGAAACAGGCGCAGGATCAGCAGAAAGCTGCAGAAGCAGCTGCCGCAAAGGCCAAGGCTGACGCCAAAGCCGAAGCAGATGCGCAGGCTAAAGCGGCGGCAGATGCCAAAGCTAAAGCGGTAGAAGAGGCGAAGCAGGCAGCAGCGGACGCGAAGAAGAAAGCGGACGAACAGGCCAAAGCAGCGGCTGCTGAAGCGGCGAAAGAGAAAGCGGTAGAGCAAGCCAAAGCCGCCGCCGAAGCGAAAGCGCAAGCTGCCGCCGAGGCCAAAGCGCAGGCTGCAGCTGATGCTAAGGCGAAAGCCGCTCAGGAAGCCAAAGAGGCTAAAGAGCAAGCTGCCGCAGAAGCAAAAGAAAAAGCCGCTGAGGCAGCGAAAGAGAAAGCGGCTGCCGACGCGAAAGCGAAAGCGGATGCTGCCGCGAAAGCGAAAGCTGATGCTGCCGCCAAAGCGAAAGCAGCCGCAGATGCTAAAAAGAAAGCCGCTTCTGAAGCTGCGAAGAATGAAAGTGACGTTAATGACCTGTTAGGTGGACTCTCGTCCGGTAAGAATGCACCGAAAAGTGGCACGGCTTCTGGCGGTGCGGCAGGGCAGGGGAATCAGAAGAAAGCGGGTGCGTCAGGCGCAGAGATTAACTCTTATATGGGCCAGGTCGTTGGCGCGATTCAAAGTCGCTTCTATGATGCGGATACCTTTAAGGGTAAAGAGTGTAATCTGCGTATTAAGCTGGCACCAGACGGCTTGTTGATTGACGTGACAGCAGAAGGTGGCGACCCGGCATTGTGCCAGGCTGCAATCACCGCAGCGAAGCAGGCTCGTATTCCTAAGCCACCATCGCAAGCAGTGTATGAAGTGTTTAAAAACGCCCCAATGCGTTTCAAACCGGAATAATGCAGTAACCCACGGCAGGTTGAACTAAGGTTAGCTTGCCGTAATTTATGAACACTCGTGTTTTTCAGGAACTGTGCGAATTATCGTGGACTCAGGTTCAGATAAGGGAGAAAAGATGAAGCAGGCACTTCGTGTAACCTTAGGTTTTTTTGTACTGCTGTGGGCAGCCATGCTGCACGCAGAAGTGCGCATTGAAATTACGCAGGGCGTGAACACCGCACGCCCAATTGGTGTGGTGCCGTTCAAATGGGCTGGCCCAGGCGCGGCGCCAGAAGACATTGGCGGCATCGTGGCGGCTGACTTGCGCAACAGCGGTAAATTCAACCCGCTGGATCGCTCACGTCTGCCGCAGCAGCCTACCAGCGCGCAGGAAGTGCAACCTGCAGCCTGGAGCGCATTGGGTATTGATGCGGTTGTCGTGGGTCAGGTCACGCCGAACCCGGACGGTAGCTACCAGATCGCTTACCAGCTGGTGGACACCGGCGGTACACCGGGCACGGTGCTGGCGCAGAACTCTTACAAAGTCACCAAGCAATGGTTGCGTTATGCAGGCCACACCGCCAGTGATGAAGTGTTTGAGAAGCTGACCGGTATCAAAGGCGCATTCCGCACGCGTATCGCGTATGTGGTGCAAACCAACGGCGGCCAGTTCCCGTATGAATTGCGCGTATCTGACTACGATGGTTACAACCAGTTCACCGTGCACCGTTCACCAGAGCCACTGATGTCACCGGCCTGGTCTCCAGACGGCAGCAAAGTGGCCTACGTGACCTTTGAAAGCGGTAAGTCGGCGTTAGTGGTACAAACGTTGTCAAACGGTGCCATTCGTCAGGTTGCTTCTTACCCGCGCCACAACGGTGCTCCGGCATTCTCGCCGGATGGATCGAAACTGGCGTTCGCGCTGTCTAAAACTGGCAGTCTGAACTTGTACGTGATGGATCTGGCCTCAGGTCAGACGCGTCAGGTGACCGACGGTCGCTACAACAGCACTGAACCGACCTGGTTCCCGGATAGCCAGACACTGGCCTATACCTCGGATCAGGCAGGTGCGCCTCAGATTTATAAAGTGGGTATCAACGGCGGTGCGCCACAACGTATTACCTGGGAAGGTTCTCAGAACCAGGATGCGGATGTGTCAACTGACGGCAAAACCATGGTGATGATCAGCAGCGCCGGTGGCGCTCAGCATGTCGCCAAACAGGATCTGGTAACGGGAGCCGTTCAAACAATAACGGACACGTTCCTGGATGAGACGCCAAGTCTGGCGCCTAACGGCACGATGGTAATCTATAGCTCTACTCAGGGGATGGGTTCCGTGTTGCAGTTGGTTTCAACAGATGGGCGTTTCAAAGCGCGTCTTCCGGCAACTGATGGACAGGTCAAATTCCCTGCCTGGTCGCCGTATCTGTAATGCATGAATCCCCTGCATAGCGGGGGATGACAATGTATAGCAAACAAAATAATAGGATAAAGAAATGCAACTGAACAAAGTGCTGAAGGGTTTGATGCTGGCTCTGCCGGTAATCGCGGTAGCTGCATGTAGCTCGCACAAAAACAACAACAACGACCAGACTGGTATGGGCGCAGACAACGGCGCTTACGGTGCTGGCCAGAACGGTAACATGTCTTCTGATGAGCAAGCGCGTCTGCAGATGCAGCAGCTGCAGCAGAACAACATCGTTTACTTCGGTCTGGATAAGTATGACGTGGCTTCTGACTACGCTCAGATGCTGGATCAGCACGCAGCATTCCTGCGTGGCAACCCGTCTTACAAAGTGACCATCGAAGGTCATGCGGATGAGCGCGGTACTCCAGAATACAACATCGCCCTGGGCGAACGTCGTGCTAGCGCCGTTAAAATGTACCTGCAGGGTAAAGGCGTTTCTGCTGACCAGATGTCTATCGTATCTTACGGTAAAGAAAAACCAGCTGTACTGGGTCATGACGAAGCGGCTTACGCTAAAAACCGTCGTGCCGTACTGGTTTACTAAGAGCATCACATGATGAGTAACTTCAGACTTCATCTATTGAGTCTGTCGTTACTGGTTGGCGTAGCGGCCCCCTGGGCCGCTAATGCCCAGGCGTCAATCAGTAGCGTTGGCTCAGGCTCGGTCGAAGACCGTGTCACCAATCTTGAACGTATCTCCAATGCCCAGGCTCAGCTTCTGCAGCAGTTGCAGCAGCAGATGAGTGACAACCAAAGCGATATCGATTCGCTGCGCGGCCAAATCCAGCAGAACAGCTATCAACTGAATCAGGTGATTGAGCGCCAGAAGCAGCTCTATCAGCAGATTGACACGTTGAGCAGCGGTAATGCGGGTGCACAGGCGAGTGGTGGCGGTGATGCCGCAGCGGCTGGTGCAGCAGCGGGAAACGCTGATGCAGGTGGTAGCAATGCCAGTGGAAGTACCGCTGCCCCTGCACAAACCGGCGATGCGAATACCGATTACAACGCAGCAGTCGCGCTGATTCTTGAGAAGAAGCAGTTCGATCAGGCCATCACGGCCCTGCAGGCGTGGGTGAAGAAATATCCCGACTCCACCTATCAGCCCAATGCCAATTACTGGCTCGGTCAGTTGTATTACAACAAGGGCAAGAAAGATGATGCCGCTTACTATTTTGCCACTGTGGTAAAAAATTACGCGAAATCGCCGAAAGCCCCGGAAGCGCTGTTTAAGGTTGGTGTGATCATGCAAGAGAAGAACGATACGGCGAAAGCCAAAGCGGTCTATCAACAAGTGATCAAACAATTCCCGACCAGCGAGTCTGCCAAGCTGGCGCAAAAGCGTCTGGCTGGGATGTAATTTGTGCAGCAGAGACCGGATTTCGTATGATTTCTGGTCTTGCAGCATGAAAGGTAAGCAATTGAGTGATTTGGTGATAAATAAGGGTTGCGCCCTCCCGCTAAATCAGTAATATATGCCGCCGTTGCCCGGGCAGTTTAACAAAGCGTCCGGCAGCCTGAAGATGGGTCGTTAGCTCAGTTGGTAGAGCAGTTGACTTTTAATCAATTGGTCGCAGGTTCGAATCCTGCACGACCCACCATCTTAACCTGCTGTATGTTAGATGTTTTCTTCAGAAGCTTCACAACTTTGATGGGTCGTTAGCTCAGTTGGTAGAGCAGTTGACTTTTAATCAATTGGTCGCAGGTTCGAATCCTGCACGACCCACCATCAAGTTTAAAGTTGTAAGCCGCTCCTCGAGCGGGTCGTTAGCTCAGTTGGTAGAGCAGTTGACTTTTAATCAATTGGTCGCAGGTTCGAATCCTGCACGACCCACCACTATGTAGAAAGGCGCCCTAAAGGCGCCTTTTTGCTTTTCTGCGTTTCTCAAAGAAGTTAGCTGGGATTGCTGTGAGTCTGAGCGTCAGCCCGTCAAGGCGGGACGGATCGCGAAGGAGTCTCACATCCCTGTGGATCGGCCTCGCCATCCATGGCTCGGACGCTTCGCTCTTCCGCTCCCGCCTTGACCGGCTTATGAGGCTTAGTTGCTGCTTCATGAAAATTGCACAGATATGGCATGAAGGCGGTGATAAGGGGCGGTGGAGTAAAGCTTGTGGCGCAGGGATGCGCCACCAGAGCCTACAGGGATGTATTTACGGCGTCTTTACGCAACCGCCCCTTATTGCCGACTGGAACGCACTGTCGTTGTTTTACTAACGACTTAAGTGTGCACTCGATGGCCCTATACATGGCTCGGACGCTTCGCTCTTCCGCTCCCGCCTTGACCGGCTTATGAGGCTTAGTTGCTGCTTACTAAAAAGCGCACAAATGTGACATGAAGGCGGTGATAAGGGGCGGTGGAGTAAAGCTTGTGGCGCAGGGATGCGCCGCCAGAGCCTACAGGGATGTATTTACGGCGTCTTTACGCAACCGCCCCTTATTGCCGACTGGAACGCACTGTCGTTGTTTACTAGCAGCTAGAATGCACGACAGATGGCCCCATTCCCAAAACGTACGCACAGTCATGCCTTTTTCTTTTTGTCAGCCGATTTATCAGGCGTCAAACTCTTCCAGATATGCAACACGGCATAGCTGCGCCACGGGCGCCAAACCTGCGATAACTGCTCTGCCACTTTGGCACTTACCCCACCCAGATTATTACGAATCGCAATATCCTCTTTAGGGAACGCATCTGGCCAGCGCAGGGCGCGCATGGCAATATAACTCGCCGTCCATGGACCAACGCCCTTTAATGCCAGCAACTGCTGCTGAACCACGTCAGGATTCACTGCGCCGTTAAAACGCAACGCACCGGAGGCGCATGCCTGTGCCAGCGCCTGAATCGCCTGCGAGCGAGCGCTCACAATGCCGAGACTGGCGATATCATCAATGGTTGCGCTAGCGAGCGATTCCGCCGTCGGGGGCAGCCGGGAGAGTTCAGGCCAGGGCGTTGCTAAAGGCTCGCCGAAACGCTGCGCCACGCGACTGCTCAGCGTGGTGGCCGCTTTCACCGTCACCTGCTGGCCAAGAATTGCACGCACCCCCAACTCAAAGCCGTCAAACGCCCCAGGAACGCGTAACCCAGGATAACGTGCCAGACTCTCAGCTAACAACGGATCCTGGCTTAGCTGCTCGCTGATGCGCTGTGGCTGGGCATCCAAATCAAACAGGTCACGCAGGCGACGCAGCAGAGCAGGCAAAACCGGCGTTAAGGTGGTGGTGAACTGCACCTTGAGCGCCTGTTTTTCCGGCAAATGGCTGACACGCACCCAGCCCCGACAGTTTCCCAGCGCCACGGTACGGTGATAAGCCCCTTCACTAACCCACTCGGCCTCTTTCATCACGCGCTGCTGAAGAAAATCCAGGATGGCATCCCAGTCATAAGGGGGACGATAACTCAGACGCAGTTCCGCGCTCTCCTGCACAGTGGTCACGCTCTCCGGCTGACTCTGCTTGCGCAGACGCGAAGGCGTCATACGGTAGCGAGCCTGAAACACATCGTTAAAGCGGCGCAAACTGCGAAAGCCGCTGGCGTAGGCGATTTCGGTGACGGGCAACGAAGTCTCCGTCAGGAGTTGCTTGGCCAGCAGCATGCGCCGCGTTTGGCGCAGCTCCAACGGTGACACGCCCAGCTCCTGCTGGATCACGCGGCGTAGCTGGCGTTCACTCAGGTCAAACTCGCTGGCAATATCGGCCAGCGTTTCTTGTTCCTCCAGCAAGCCCTCTTCAATACGACGAATCAAGCGATCGGCGATGCGGTGATGGCTATCGACCGGGGCGAAGCCCGGTGCCAATTCAGGACGACAGCGCAGGCACGGTCTGAAATGCGCTTTCTCGGCGGCTTCGGCGCTGTTAAAAAACAGGCAGTTCTTCTGCATCGGCGCTTTCACCGGACAAATGGGCCGACAGTAAATGCCGGTTGAGGTTACGCCAACAAAGAACACGCCGTCGAAACGACTGTCGCGCGAGGTCAGCGCCTGGTATGCAATCTCGGGGTCAAACATCATCGTCTCCAGCTCATAAACCGGCTATACCTTTCCTGCTTTAAGGCGCAGAAGCACTGGCTGCTCTCGTTCATCCGAATCACGTACTTGATAAAGTGCATCGGGATGATGAACTTCCTAAGGAAGGTTCCCCTGCGGGCCAGCGCTGTTTGAATCGGCTGTTCGAAGAGTCTCTCGTTTGCCGACTTTATGCACCTTGCATTATTTTGGGTATCGTCGCGCAAGTGGCAAAGCAAAACTCGCTGCTTTCGGACAGCTAACCAGTTTATGCTCATGACCGAAAACAGCCAGTTTATCGCGGCAGAAGTGCGATAATGACACACTGATTTATGCCGGAGGTGCCTTATGTATCATGCCAAAATCATTCCAACGCCAGTGGGTGAGCTGACGTTGATTGCGACCGATAATGGGTTATCAGCGATTCTGTGGGAAAACGAAGGCTCGCAACGCGTGCCGCTGAAACCCATCAGCCGTAACGATCAGCATCCGATTCTGTGTGAGGCCGAGCGCCAGCTGCGCGAATATTTCGCCGGAGAGCGCCAGCAGTTCGACATGCCTTACGACACGGTCGGCACTGACTTCCAGAAAAAAGTCTGGCAAGCGCTGCTCACCATTCCGTTTGGTGAAACCCGTAGCTATCAGCAAATCGCGGAACAGATCGGCAACCCGAAAGCCATGCGCGCGGTGGGCGCAGCTAACGGTAAAAATCCTCTGTCGATCATGGCGCCCTGCCATCGGGTGATTGGCAGCAACGGTAAGCTCACCGGCTTCGCGGGCGGTCTGGCGGTGAAAGCTTTCTTGCTGGAACTGGAAAACCCGCAGAAATCGTTAGGTGGCTTGTAAACCGGATAAAAAAGAGACGACACTCTCGCGCATTTCCGCTATCGTGTTTAGCATATAAAACACGATGGCGGTTTTGATGCCGCATCATCGCTGTAAAAGGCGATTTTGTTAAATTGAGAAAACGAGAGCCGTGTCATGAGTCTGATGTTCGATCCTGAAAGCGCGATTTATCCCTTTCCGCCGAAGCCGGCGCGTCTCAGCCAGGATGAAAAATCCCATTACATCTCTGAAATCAAACGCTTATTAAAAGAGCGCGATGCGGTGTTGGTCGCGCACTATTATACCGATCCTGAAATTCAGGCGCTGGCGGAAGAGACCGGCGGCTGTGTCTCGGACTCACTGGAAATGGCGCGTTTCGGCAGCACCCATCCGGCGAAAACGCTACTGGTGGCGGGCGTGCGTTTTATGGGGGAAACCGCAAAAATTCTCAGCCCGGAAAAAACGGTGTTGATGCCGACACTGCATGCAGAGTGTTCGCTGGATCTCGGCTGTCCGATCGACGAGTTCAATCGCTTCTGTGATGAACATCCGGATCGCACCGTGGTGGTGTACGCCAACACTTCAGCCGCCGTCAAAGCGCGCGCAGACTGGGTCGTCACCTCCAGCATTGCGGTTGAACTGATCGAGCATCTCGACAGCCTGGGCGAAAAAATCATCTGGGCGCCGGATCGTCATCTGGGCCGTTACGTCACCCAACAGACCAAAGCGGACGTACTGTGCTGGCAGGGCGCGTGCATCGTGCATGATGAGTTCAAAACCCAGGCCTTACAGCGCATGAAGACGCTCTATCCAGAAGCGGCGATCCTCGTGCATCCGGAATCCCCGCAGGCGATCGTCGACCTGGCAGATGCAGTGGGATCCACCAGCCAGTTGATTCAGGCGGCGAAAAACCTGCCACATCCGCAAATGATCGTGGCGACCGATCGCGGCATCTTCTACAAGATGCAGCAGGCGGTGCCGGATAAAGAGTTGCTGGAAGCGCCAACCGCAGGTGAGGGCGCGACCTGCCGCAGCTGTGCGCACTGTCCGTGGATGGCAATGAATGGCCTGAAAGCGATTGCGGAAGGGCTGGAGCACGGCGGTAGCGAGCATGAAATTCATGTCGATGACGCGCTGCGTGAAGCCGCATTGATACCGCTAAATCGCATGCTAGACTTTGCAGCACAACTCAAACTCAAGGTGAAAGGGAACGCCTGAGGCGGCTTTCATACAGGTGCAGATCATGGACTTCTTCAGCACACAAAATATTTTGGTTCACATTCCTATCGGCGTTGGGGGCTACGACCTCTCATGGATCGAAGCGGTGGGCACGCTTGCGGGCTTGCTGTGCATCTGGCTTGCCAGCCTGGAGAAGATCATCAACTACTTCTTCGGGCTGATTAACGTCACCTTGTTTGCGGTGATCTTCTTCCAGATTCAGCTGTATGCCAGCTTACTGCTGCAGCTGTTCTTCTTTGTCGCCAATGTTTACGGCTGGTACGCGTGGAGTCGACAAAACACCGCCAACGAAGCTGCACTGAAGATTCGCTGGCTGCCGTTGCCGAAAGCCCTCGGCTGGAGCGCGGCGTGCGTCATCGCCATTGCGCTGATGACGCTGTATATCGATCCGGTCTTCGCGTTTCTGACCAAAACCGCCGTCGGTATCATGCAAAGTTTCGGCCTGAACGTGACGATGCCACAACTGCAGCCGGATGCGTTCCCGTTCTGGGATTCCTGTATGATGGTGTTGTCGATTGTGGCGATGATTCTGATGACGCGAAAATACGTCGAGAACTGGCTACTGTGGGTGGTGATCAACGTGATTAGCGTGATGATCTTTGCCCGCCAGGGCGTGTACGCCATGTCACTGGAGTACGTGATTCTAACGTTGATTGCACTTAACGGTTCACGCTTGTGGATGCAAAGCGCGCGCGAACATGGGTCGCGCGCGCTGTCGAATCAATGAGGGTGATGGGCGTGGCCATCCAGCGTGAGATGCTCATGTGAGTGATGATGCGAGCTCTGTTCGGCGCAGAGTTCGCAATCATGACCGGTACAAGGCTGATACTCCATCTGCACAGTGGCATGCGCAATCTGATAGTGCTCATGCAAATACTGATGAATACGCACCAGCAACCCATCATGATCATAAGGTGGGATCACCTGCACATGTAATGTCAGCACCGGCTTCTCTCCCACTTGCCATACATGCACATGATGCACGTTACGCACTTCCGCGATGTTGCGTGTCAGTTCGCGCGCCAGTTTATCCACGTTAATGCCGCTCGGCGCGCCCTCCAGCAGCTCATGCAGACTTTCCCGCAGCAACGACCACGCGCTGCGTACCACCAACAGTGAAACCAGCAGCGAGAGAATCGGGTCAATCGGCGTCCAGCCGGTTAGCATGATGATAATGGCAGCGGCAATCGCGCCGACGGAGCCGAGCAGATCACCCAACACATGCAGTGCTGCCGCGCGCACGTTGAGATTTTTCTCTTCGCTGCCACGATGTAACAGCCAGAAAGAGAGCAAATTGGCCAGCAGGCCGGCAATGGCGATGCCGAGCATCAACCCACCCTGGATAGGTTGTGGCTGATAGAAGCGGCGCAGTGCTTCCCAGACAATCAATACGGTAATCACCAACAGCGCGATAGCATTCACAAAGGCGGCAAGTGTGGTGAGGCGCAGCAAGCCAAAGGTGTGACGGGCGCTGGGTTTGCGCTGGGCAAACTGCACCGCCAGCAAAGCCATCAACAGCGCGGCGGCGTCAGTGAGCATATGTCCGGCATCTGCCAGCAGCGCCAGCGAACCCGACACCACGCCGCCAATCACTTCGGCAACCATAAACAGCGCGGTGACGCCGAACGCCGCCGCCAGACGCGTACGATTGCCGTTATGCGCGCCGTGAGAATGAGTGTGTGCCATAACTTTCCAGTTGTTCGAGTAACCTGTTCGTTAATGATATCAGTAAATTGAACGCATCATCGTCCAGACGCTGCTGTTTTGCCTGATCAGTCAGCTGCTGACAATATTCGGCAATCTCATCCATGCCCAGCAACAGCCAGCTGCCTTTCATGCGATGGGCGGCACGCTCGACAGCGGGCCAGTCAGGCTGGAGGCTGGCGGCCAGCAGCGCATCGCGATCCTGCTGCAATGTGCGTTGCAGTGTCTGGCAAATCCGCGGGATAAAGGCCTCATTGTGCTGTGCCAGAATCAATAAACTGTCAGGCAATTGACGGAGAGGATCGCGCACCGTCCGTGCCAGCAGTGCTGCCAGATGATCGAGCTCAATCGGTTTCAACAACAGCGCTTCGTCCTCTTGCAACGCGATCTTCAGCAGTTGCACATCGGCAGAGCAGAGCACGCGCAGTGCCGGCTTGCTGCGGCGCTGCTGGCGGCGACGTAAAATGCGCAGCAGTGTTAATCCATCCGGGCGCGGCATCATCTGGTCAATCAACAGCACATCAAACGGCTGAAGCGCATCGGCGCGCAACAGGCTGCGCCCCTCTTCGAACACCTGCGCCGTGATAGCGAATTGAGCCAGCTGCTGCTGCAATACCAGCAGATTGGTGGGATGGTCATCGACAATCGCCACGCGCAGGTGCGGATAGCGCGGCCAGGCAGCATGGCGTTCGGTGGGCGCATCCTCACAAATGTCGAGCGGTAATATCACCTCCACCTTGGTGCCTTGCTCCGGTGCAGAAGTCAGCGTTAACTGGCCGCCCATACGTTGCACTATCTCGCGGCAGATAAACAAACCCAGCCCGCTGCCCTGCACCGCATGGCTTTTGCCGGACGGAGCCTGATACCAGGGTTCAAACAGCTGAGCCTGTTCGCTGAGTGGAATGCCGCTGCCGCTGTCGGCGACCGTGAACTGAATCTGGTCCGTTACGGCGAGCGACAGCCGGACTTCGCCCTGGCGCGTGAACTTCAGCGCGTTGGCCACCAGATTGTTCACCACCTGCTGCAAGCGATCGCCATCCAGCATCACGCGCGTCGGCAAGGGCGTGAGCGCCTCAACCAACAATATCGGACCGGATTCACGCATCAAAGGGTGATAGAACTGCTGCTGTTGCTGCAGCCAATCTGCCAGATTGAGAGGATGCGGTGCGAGGCGAAAACTCTGATTCTCAATACGCGCATGGTCTTGCAGGTCGTTCAGCAGCGCCATCAGCGAGCGCGCACTGCTGTGCATCAGTGTCAAACGTTCGCTGGGATGCTGCTGCTGTTCGAGCTCCAGCAGGCCCAGAATCGCCTGCATTGGCGTGCGCAATTCGTGGCTGGCGGTGGCGAGGAACTGACTTTTGGCGGCGTTAGCGCGCTCTGCCTGTTCACGCTGCAGGCGATCGCGCCGCTGTTGCAGGTAGCGGCGCAGCAGCAGCACTAACAGCAGCACAATGATCATCCCGGCAGCCATCAAAATCATCAGTGGCACATTGCGCATCGCCATACTGGTGCCGGGCTGGGGGGGCTGTGACCAGTTAATGCGCATCTGATTGAGCGTATCCGGTGGGATTTGCTGCAGTGCATGGTCCAGCAGCGCCTGGAGTTGCGGCTGATCCTGGCTCACCTGAGGTGCCAGTGGCCAGGCAACATCGCTGGCGGCAAAGGCTAAATGGACACGATTATCCGTGTGGCTGGCCATGCGCCAGCGTGCAGACAGCACATTATCCACCAGCGCATCAATCTGACCATTGTTCAGGGCTTGCCAGAGTTGCGCACGGTCATCGAACAGTTGGGGCGTGATGTCTTCAGGCAGCAAGCGTTGGGCCCGATCGGCTCGCAGCACGCCCACACGCTGCTTTTGCAGAGAGGGCCAACTCATCGGCTGTTGCGTGTTAAGCGTGTAGATCCCCCAAATTGCACGCCATACCGGCAGTGTGTTGCTGCTGGCATCGTCGCCATTCAAAGGCTGTAACAGATTGAGCATCACCTGATGTTGTTGCATCAGCGTCTGCGCCTGTTGTGGATTGTTTACCCAGTGCGGCGTAAAGCGCAATCCGGTGCTTTGGCTTAACGCATTAAGCAGATCAATGCCAAAACCGCGCGCATTGCCGTTGCCATCGCGATAGCTCCAGGGGGCGTTATCCACTTCTGCGGCATAAGGAATCTCACTGTGTGCGGCCAGCCACTGCTTCTCGGCAGCCGAGAGCATCAACGTTTGCGTATCCTGATAGCGTAGCAATGGTGGGCTCCAGCGCTGTTGCACGCGGTTACTGAACTCTGCGGGCAGCAGACGTAACTGAGTATTGAGCCAGTGAATCAGTGTGGGATCGCGCGCCAGCGCCCGTAGCGACAGTTCACCGGCGCCGGGATCGGCGGTGATCTGGTAAATTTGCCCCTGCTGCAGTTGATTGAGCAGAAAGCCGGCGCTGGTTTCATCCGCCACCAGATAGTCACTTTGCTGATTGAGCAGCACATACAGCGCCTGCAAATCGCCGGGCAGGCTGTGCCAGCGATGGTTTTGTACAAAGGCATCAGGCAGTTGCGCCAGTGTCGCTTGCGCGATGGTGAGCTGGGCGTTTTCACTGTTGAACATCACCGCGCGTTGATTATCACGATTGCGGTAGATGCGGATCGGGCTGTTAACCCAACTGTCGCTAACCAGGATGTTTTCCGGCAACTGCGCATGTTCGTTGCTCAGCACGAAATCGACGTCACCGCGCTCAAGTGCTGCCAACTGCTGGGCGCGATCGGCGTAACTTTGCAGGCTAAAGTGTGTGCCGGTCAATTGGCTCAGCGCGCTGAGGTAATCGGCATCAATGCCCCAGATACGATTGCCAATTTGCATCGCCCAGGGTGCGCTGTTTTGCGCCGGCACGGCAACGCGCAAGGTGGGTTGCGGCCATGGCTCGACATGCGGTGCAGGCATCATGGCGGGGAGCATCACGCTGCTGGCAGGCTGTAGGTCGGCTCGCACTGTAAAGCTAATCAGCAGCAGACACAGCCAGAGAATGGCTTTCACTGTTGGGCTTTCCACAGTTCAGCCAGTTCCACCACTGACTGCACGCCGGTTTTCTCCAGAATGTTTTTCTTATGGGTGCTGACGGTTTTATTGCTGATATGCAGCTGTTCACCAATCTGCAAATTCGAGAGGCCGCGCACCAGTAGTGCGACTATTTGCTGCTCTTTCTCGGTGAGCGGCAGTTCGATACGTTCAGGCAGCGGTGGAAACGCCTGCTGTCCGCCAAGCACGGCCAGAATCGCACTGAGCAACTGCGCCATGCTTTGACTCTTCACTACATAGCCCGCCGCACCGAGCGAAACGGCGCTGAGTAATGTGTGGCGACTCTGCTGCGCGGAGTAAATCAATACCGGGCAGTGCGGATCGCGGGCGCGCAGACGGCGCAACAGTTCGAGGCCATCACTGTCCGGCAGGCCGATATCGAGCACAATAAGATCAAATTGATGCTGCTGTAAAAGCTGACGCGCCTCAGCTTCGGTCGCGGCGGCGTGCAGTTTTACCGGGATAGGGGAGTGGATACAGGCCGCTTCCAGCGCGACTTCAACTAAAGGATGATCATCAATAAGCAGCAGTGAAGCCATGAAACAGTTCCTCTGAATTTCATGGCTTCAGCATAGCGGAAAAGCGTGAGCGGAAATAGAAAGGGAGAGCCATAGCTCCCCATAATGTGACCATCAAATACTTATTGAGTAGTGCCGTCCGTTTTCTTATTCACGTCACCACCACCTTGTTTCGTTTCGACTTTCTTATTTACATCTGGGCATTTGCCGTCTTTGCACATGGTATTTTTGTGGACTTCGTCAGCAGACATATTGCTGGAATCAGTGCCAGATGTAGCAGCACTATTGGAATTCATGCTGCCATTGTTGATTTTACTGTTATCAACATTATTCGGTGGCAGATTCTGTTTTGCACCGCCAGCTGCTGCGCCCGCTTCAGCTGAGGCATTAGCCTCACCATTGTTATTTGCTGCAGCCATTGCCGCGCCGCTGCCCAGGGTCATTGCTGCCGTCAGAAAGATAATTGCAAACTTATTCATCATTATGCTCCTTTAATCGATGGAGAGTTGCCGTCAAACACCACGAGTGTTGAGTGACGAAAATAACGTACCGTGACGGAATAAAATTCCATCTTTAACGCTTCGCTTAAAAATTAAATATCGCAAGAACCTCATTCCTCAGTGCTTGCGTTTAAAAAGCTTAGTCCATGGGTGTGTAAATGCAAATTTCACAGAAGCATTTACGCGAGCGTGGAATTTACACCTGCAGCCTGAAGGGATACATTTAACGGGTTGCGCCCGGCGTACGCAGGGCCAGAAATTTGAATGGAATTATGTATGGATTATCAGAACGACGATTTACGCATCAGAGAAATCAAAGAATTATTACCGCCTGTTGCTTTGCTCGAAAAATTCCCCGCTACCGATAAAGCCGCTGAAACTGTTGCGCAGGCACGTCAGGCGATTCACCGTATTCTGCACGGCCAGGACGATCGTCTGCTGGTGGTGATCGGTCCCTGCTCGATCCACGATACCGAAGCCGCTAAAGAGTACGCGAGCCGTCTGCTGACGCTGCGTGACGAGTTGAAAGGCGAGCTTGAAGTGGTGATGCGCGTCTATTTCGAAAAACCGCGCACGACCGTGGGTTGGAAAGGGCTGATCAACGATCCGTTTATGGATGGCAGTTTCCAGATCAACGATGGCCTACGTCTGGCGCGTAAGCTGCTGGTGGACATCAACGACATCGGTTTGCCTGCGGCAGGCGAGTTCCTGGATATGATCACGCCACAATATATGGCGGATCTGATGAGCTGGGGCGCAATTGGTGCGCGTACCACCGAATCCCAGGTGCACCGTGAACTCTCTTCCGGTTTATCTTGCCCGGTCGGCTTCAAAAATGGCACGGATGGCACCATCAAAGTGGCCATCGACGCTATCGGTGCTGCCAGCGCGCCACACTGCTTCCTCTCCGTCACCAAATTCGGTCATTCGGCGATTGTCGAAACCAGCGGTAACGAAGATTGCCATATCATTCTGCGCGGCGGCAAAGAGCCGAACTACAGTGCAGAACACGTGGCAGCGGTGAAAACCGGTCTGGAGAAAGCGGGCTTGCGTCCGCAGGTGATGATCGACTTTAGCCATGCCAACAGCAGCAAGCAGTTCCAGCGTCAGATGGTCGTCGCTAATGATGTGGCGCAGCAGATCGCGGGCGGCGAGCAGGCGATTACCGGCGTGATGATTGAGAGTCATCTGGTGGAAGGCAACCAGAGTCTCGACAGCGGTAAAGAGCTGGTTTACGGCCAGAGCGTGACCGATGCTTGTATTGGTTGGGACGATACCGAGAAAGCGTTGCGCCAACTGGCGCAGGCGATCAAACAGCGTCGCGGCTAACCTCCTAAGCGCAATAAAAAAGGCCAGACTCGCGTCTGGCCTTTTTGTTTTTCAGCCGGGAATTACTTGGCTTTACCCTGGTTAGCAACGGCTGCAGCTTTCGCGGCAATCTCGTCTGCATCACCCAGGTAGTAACGCTTCAGCGGTTTGAAGTTCTCGTCGAACTCATACACCAATGGCACGCCAGTTGGGATGTTCAGTTCAAGAATCTCGTCTTCGCTCAGGTTATCAAGATATTTTACCAGCGCACGCAGTGAGTTACCGTGTGCAGCAACAATCACTTTCTCACCGCTTTTGATGCGCGGCAGAATGCTTTCATTCCAGTAAGGAATAACACGTTCGATGGTCAGCGCCAGGCTTTCGGTGGTTGGCAGCTGTGCATCGGTCAGTGATGCGTAACGTGGGTCGTGGCCCGGGAAACGCTCATCCGCACGATTCAGTTCTGGTGGGGTGATGGCAAAGCCACGACGCCACTGTTTCACCTGGTCGTCGCCGTATTTAGCGGCGGTTTCGGCTTTATCCAGACCCTGCAGCGCACCGTAGTGACGCTCATTCAGACGCCAGGTTTTCTCAACCGGCAGCCACGCCTGATCCAGCTCATCCAGCACGTTCCACAGGGTGTGGATGGCACGTTTCAGCACGGAGGTATAGGCGAAATCAAACACGAAACCTTCTTTCTTCAGCAGCTGACCGGCTGCTTTGGCTTCGGTGCGACCTTTGTCTGACAGATCCACGTCATACCATCCGGTGAAGCGGTTTTCCTGGTTCCACTGGCTTTCGCCGTGTCGCACCAGAACCAGCTTAGTTACGGCCATAGCTTAACTCCTTAATGCTTGATGTTTCGATGATTATAGAAACCGGCTGCGGCCACCTGAAAAGCGGCACACTGATAGCGCCATACCATAGCGGAAAACAACGCACGGCGTAAGCCTGTCGCTAACGCAGTGCGCGTTTTTCATCCGCTGGCTTACTGCGGTGTGAAGCGATAACGCGTCACAGACTGCCAGCGGTCGCCGGGTTGCAGCCAGCAATCAGGCTGCGGCCATTCGGTATGGTTGGGCGAATCCGGTAGAAATTCACTCTCCAACGCGATGCCCTGGAAAGCAGTATAGCTGCCCTGTTCACGGGCGCGTGTTCCATCCAGATAGTTGCCGGAGTAGAACTGCAGCGCCGGTGCGGCGGTATACACGGTCAGCGCCAGTTTGCCATCGGCCGACCACAGTTCGGCGGCGGGTTGGCTGCTGTCGCCTGCGGTGTTAAGCAGAAATGCATGGTCATAGCCTTTCACCGCTTTTTGATCGTCATCGGCGAGGAAGTCATCCATCACACACTTCGGTCGATTGAAATCGAAGCTGGTGCCGGCCACCGCTTTCAATGGCGCGTTAGGAATGCCTTCGCTGTTGACCGGTAAGTAACGATCCGCATGCAGTTGTAAGCGATGCTGGCGCGCATCGCCATGATGCGCATCAAGATTAAAGTAAGCATGATTGGTCAGGTTCACCGGGCAGGGCTTGTCAGTCTGCGCCTCATAGCGGATCGACAGGCAGTTATCATCGTCAAGATGGTAAACCACGTCGGCAATCAGATTGCCGGGGAAGCCCTGATCGCCATCCGGTGAATCGAGGCGATAGTGCACTTCGGTCTCGCTCTGGCTGACAATCTGCCAGCGGCGTTTATCAAACCCTTCCGGTCCGCCGTGCAGTTGATGCGCACCCTGATTAGCGGCCAGCAGCAGGTTTAACGGTTTTAGCTCTGCCGAAGCGATACGGTTGGCGTAGCGGCCCACCGTTGCGCCAAGGTAAGCATCCTGATGCAAATAGTCCGATGGTGTGGCACAGCCGAGCAGCGCTTCGCGTACGCTGCCATCCTGCATGGGGACGCGCGCGGAGAGCCAGGTCGCGCCCCAATCCATAAACGTCACTACCATGCCGTTGTGATTGCGTAATACGGTGATGCGCCACGGTTGCCCGTCTGGCGCATGTGAATTGACATCACTTACCATTGGCCCGCTCCTGCAGAAGCTTTGCATACGTAGAAGGTTTCTTTGATGCCGGTCTGCGCCTCATATTGCTGCGCGACGGCGGCTTTCACCTGATCCACCAGATCGGTTGGCATCAAGGCCACAATGCAGCCGCCGAAGCCGCCGCCCGTCATGCGTACGCCGCCACGCGGGCCGAGTTCTGCCTTAACGATTTCCACCAGCTGATCGATCGGGGGAACGGTGATTTCAAAATCATCACGCATTGAGGCGTGGGATTCGGCCATCAACTCACCCATGCGCTTCAGATCGCCACTGCTCAGCGCATCAGCGGCTTCCAGCGTACGGGCATTTTCGGTGATGACATGGCGCACGCGTTTTGCCACCAGCGCATCCAGCTGCGATTCAGAGGCCTCAAATTCGGCCAGCGTGACGTCGCGCAGTGCGGGCTTGTTGAAGAAGCGCGCGCCGGTTTCACACTGTTCGCGACGGGTGTTGTATTCGCTGCCGACCAGGCTGCGACGGAAGTTGGAGTTGATGATCACCACCGCGACATCTTCCGGCATCGAGACGGCGCGCGTGCCGAGCGTGCGGCAGTCCAGCAGCATGGCGTGATCGGGTTGGCCGAGTGCCGAGATGAGCTGATCCATGATGCCGCAGTTACAGCCGACGAACTGGTTTTCCGCTTCCTGACCGTTCACGGCAATGGCCGCGCCATCCAGCTTCAGCTGATAGAGCTGCTGGAACACGGTGCCGACCGCCACTTCCAGTGACGCTGATGAACTCAGGCCCGCACCCTGTGGCACGTTGCCGCTGATCACCAGATCGGCACCGCCAAAGCTCGCATCACGCTTTTGCAGATGTTTTACCACGCCACGCACGTAGTTTGCCCACATCGGCTCTTTTAAGGCTTCAATCGGTGCATCCAGCGAGAAACTGTCCTGCTGGTTGTCATAATCAACCGCGACCACACGCACCTGGCGATCGTCGCGCTTGGCGCAGGCAATCACGGTTTGGTAGTCGATGGCGCAGGGCAGGACAAAACCGTCATTGTAGTCAGTGTGTTCGCCAATCAGGTTCACACGGCCTGGTGCCTGAATGCTGTGCGTCGGTTGATAGCCAAAAGTGTCAGCGAAAACCTGTTGAGTGATGGATTTTAATGACATTTATTGCGCCTCGCGGAAATGGATATCGCTGACAGAACGCAGACGTTCTGCTGCCTGTTCCGCCGTTAAATCACGTTGGGTTTCGGCCAGCATTTCGTAGCCAACCATAAATTTGCGTACCGTGGCTGAACGCAGCAGCGGCGGATAGAAGTGAGCGTGCAACTGCCAGTGATCGTTGGCTTCACCGTTAAATGGCGCGCCGTGCCAGCCCATCGAATAGGGGAAGGAGCACTGGAACAGGTTGTCGTAACGGCTGGTCAGCTGCTTAAGTGCCAGCGCCAGATCGCTGCGCTGCGCCGGGGTAAGATCGGTAATGCGTTTGATATGGGCTTTCGGCAGCAGCAGGGTTTCAAATGGCCACGCCGCCCACCACGGCACCACGGCCAGCCAGTGTTCGGTCTCCACCACGATACGGCTGCCATCTTTCAGCTCGCGTGCGGCGTAATCCACCAGCATCGGCGAACCTTTTTCGTCAAAGTAGCGGCGCTGATTATCATCTTCTTTTTGCGCTTCATTTGGCAGAAAACTGTTAGCCCAGATCTGGCCGTGCGGATGCGGATTTGAGCAGCCCATCGCTGCGCCTTTGTTCTCAAAAACCTGCACCCACGGATAGTGCTGGCCGAGATCGGCGGTCTGCTCTTGCCAGGTGCGCACGATATCTTCCAGTCCACTGAGCGGCAATTCCGGCAGCGTTTTACTGTGGTCAGGTGAGAAGCAAATAACCCGACTGGTGCCGCGTGCGCTCTCACAGCGCATCAGCAGATCGTCGCTTTGCGGCGCATCGGGTGTATCGGTCATCAGTGCGGCAAAGTCGTTGGTGAAAACATAGGTGGTTTGGTAATCCGGGTTTTTATCCCCGGTGATGCGGGTATTACCTGCGCACAGGAAGCAGTCAGGATCGTGCGCAGGCAGTTGTTCCAGCGCAGGCGTTTCCTGCGCACCCTGCCACGGACGCTTGGCACGATGCGGAGAGACCAGCACCCACTGATCGATCAATGGGTTATAACGGCGATGCGGATGATCAACCGGATTAAATTTTTCCATAACGAGTCCTGGTAAACGGCAAACGGATCAAAATCACTGCGATCAAGGTAGCACAAAGGCGGGCCCCAAAGCGTGATCCAGTCTGGATAAATGGTATCGTTTACACAAGGTGATGATTCTCATTTTGTGGGGTTATGGCGTGCGTTTGCTGAAATACCAGGCGGGCAAATGGTAGCGGTTACATCGGCTGTTCAATGAAGTGCATATCAATGCGCACACGACAATGCTGAAGGGTTTAGCTGACGACCGGATAGCAGCATGAATATGCCCCTACGATGCAGGGGCGGGGTTGATGACGACGAGATTAGCGTAAATCGTCCTGCTGGAATCCGTACCCCTCATCTTGTTTCACAAAACTCAGGCGGTGAGTAATACACTGCGGCGCATCTTCGGCATGGTGTGAGACAAACAGTAACTGCGTTCGTCCTTCACCGATCAGCACATCAACAAAGCGGCGTACCAACTGGCGATTGATCGGATCCAATCCCTGCAGCGGCTCATCGAGAATCAACAAGGTGGGATGTTTTACCAGTGCACGCGCAATCAGCACCAGGCGCTGCTGGCCCCATGACAAACCGTGGAACGGTGCATCAGCCAGATGATTATCCATGCCGAGTAAAGCCAGCCACTGGCGCGCCAACGCTTTCTGGCGGTCTGATGCGGGCTGATACAGGCCTATCGAATCGAAAAAGCCGGAAAGCACCACGGTGCGCACGTTACAGCTGACACGGTAATCGAGGTGCAAACTGCTGCTGACGTAGCCGATGTGCTGCTTGATGTCCCAGATGGTTTCACCGCTGCCTCGACGAATGCCAAACAGGGTTAAATCGTTGCTGTAGCCTTGTGGATGATCGCCGGTCACCAGGCTCAACAGGGTCGATTTACCCGCACCGTTGGGCCCCACAATTTGCCAGTGCTCGCCGGGATTCACCTGCCAGCTTAGCCCCTCGATCACCGCTTTATCGTTATACGACACCACGCCATTACGCAGAACAACACGCGGCGCATCTTCCGCCAGTTGGGGTAACTGATCCGGTGCATCCGCTTCTGGCAACGCCATGCCATCGAGTTTCTCACTGTGCGCCAGTTGCGCCACCAGCGCTTCTGCCAGTATCGTCTGGCGCTCGCCCACGTGGGTCAGGGTGCACTCGGCAAGCACACCGACCTGCTGCACAAATTCGGGAATATCGTCAAAGCGATTGAGGACCAACACCACAGTAAAACCCTGCTGGTGCAGATCGCTGAGCGTCTCCGCCAGGCTGGCGCGCGAGGCCACATCGAGTCCATCGAAAGGCTCATCAAGAATCAACAAATCCGGCTGCGCCATCAGCGCCTGGCACAACAGCGTTTTGCGCGTCTCGCCGGTGGAGAGGTATTTGAAGCGACGATCAAGCAGATAGGTGATGCCAAACTGCTGAGCCAGTGCCTGACAACGTGCCGCATCTTTGACTTCATCCTGAATGATCTGTGCGGCGGTACGACCGGTATCGTCTTCGCCCTCACTCAGCAGATCGGTGTTATTACGTTCCCACTCCTGCGCCACCAGCTTCTGTAACTGCTCCAGTGAGAGGCGTGTGCGACGCTGAAAATCCTGCGTGACCTTGCCTTTACCTGGTGAGAGTTCACCGGAAAGCGCTCGCGCTAACGAGGATTTGCCGCTGCCGTTGGCGCCGACAAAGGCCCAACTTTCGCCGCTGTTGAGGATAAGATCGTTGAGGGACAGTGCTCGAGTGTCGCTAAGGTGAAATGTGCCTTGCGAAATTTGCAATGAAGCCATGATTCATTCCGTTTTATGCATCGTGTTACTCAGTTGTAGCGAGCGACGCAGACGAAGTCAAATCATGGCCTGGATTTCAGAGCAGTGTGGCGATGATGGCGTGTTCAGCATTAAAACTGGCGGTCACACTATCGCCTGGCTGCAGATTCTGCTGTTGCACCTGCACGTTGTTCACCGTTGCACACAGGGTTTCACCACTCGGCAATGTCATCAACACTTCGCTCACCTGTTCACCCGGCTCGATCGCGCTTATCGTCACCTGCAATTGATTATCACTGTTTAGGGCATCACGGCTCACCTGAATCCATGGCGCTTTAATCAGTACTAATACCTCTTTGCCGCTGTCGAGCTGCAGGCGCTCAGCGCTGCGTTCGGTGATCGCCACCTGCAACCGTGTGACGCCGTCGGCCAGTAGCACATCAAGGTGTTGCTGCACCTGCTGATGGTCGCGCGCCATGACCGTACCAAACAACTGATTGCGTGCGCTGGTTTGCAGCGAGAAACGCGCAATCGCTGCCAGCAGGCTGTCCAGCGGCAGGCTGTCGTTTTGCAGCGCATCAAAGGCTTTCTGCTGAATCTGTTCCATTAGCTGAAACAGCTGAATCAGACGTTCACCATAACGGGTCAACTGCGCACCGCCGCCGCCTTTGCCACCGGTGGCGCGGTCAACTAAGGTTTGATCAGCCATCTGATTCATATCGTTGATGGCGTCCCAGGCGCTTTTGTAGCTGATGCCCGCTAATTTAGCGCCCTGGCTGATGGAGCCGGTTTCCTGAACGCGCTTAAGCAGTTCAATGCGGCGTGGGTCGGCAAACAGCTTTTGCTGAAGACGAATATGTAGAGAAAGTTCTGCCTGCATGTCAGCTCCTTAAGTTAGTGCGACAAGTGTAAGGCCAAAAGTAAAAGCACGAAAAGGGCAGTGCGTTTTTTTCCCTAACCGTTACAATCACTTTTTTATTTTCTGCGTGAGGTTTCCATGCTGGAACTGCTTAAAAGCCTGGCTGTGGCTGTCATCATGGTGCCAATTGTGATGGCCATTATGCTCGGTCTGATTTACGGCCTGGGTGAAGTGTTCAACGTCATCTCCAAATTTGGCCGCCGCGACGATCGTCCTGCCAACAGCTCGCAACACTGATTTTATAAGCGCCCGCACTCAGCGGGCGTTTTTTCTTTAACTTCCCCTCAATCCTGCCGATATTAAGTTCATGACAGCATTTGTTCCCACGTTGTATTATCGAATATATAACGTAACAAGGAGTAAAAAATGCTGAAAATCAATTACCGCTGGGCCGCTGTTACCGTATTGACTGTTTCCATGGCCGGTCACGCCGTGGCGGCAGAGAAGATCACTGTGTTTGCTGCGGCATCGTTAACCAATGCGATGCAGGATATTGCCACGCAATATCAGAAAAAGAGCGGCGTTGAAGTGGTATCGTCCTTCGCTTCCTCCTCCACGCTGGCGCGTCAAATTGAGCAGGGCGCGCCGGCCGATCTGTTTATCTCTGCCGACCAGCAGTGGATGGACTATGCAGTGGATAAAAAGAGTGTGGTGGAGAACACGCGCTACACGCTGCTGGGCAACGATTTAGTGTTGGTGGCACCGAAAAGCGACAGCGCAAAAGCGGTGACCATTAATGCCCAAACCGACTGGAAACGTTTGTTGAAAGGCGAACGTCTGGCGGTGGGCGACCCGGATCATGTTCCGGCCGGAATTTATGCGAAGGAAGCGCTGCAAAAACTGGGCGCGTGGGACAGCATCTCGACGCAACTGGCTCCGGCGAATAATGTTCGTGCGGCACTGGCGCTGGTAGAACGCAATGAATCACCTTTTGGCATCGTGTACGGTTCTGATGCGGTCGCCAGTGACAAAGTGCAGGTCGTAGGGCGTTTCCCGGATGATAGCCACAAGCCAGTGGAATATCCGATGGCGGTGGTAAAAGATCATCAGAACGCAACGGTTGAAGCCTTCTACAAATATTTGCAGGGGCCGGATGCCGCTGCTGTGTTTAAACAGTATGGATTTGCGCCGAAGAAATGATACTCAGTGATCCCGAATGGCAGGCCGTTTTTCTCAGCTTAAAAGTTTCCAGCGTAGCGGTGCTGTTGAGTTTGCCGTTTGGCATCATGATGGCCTGGATTCTGGCACGTTGCCGGTTTCCAGGTAAAACCTTACTCGACAGTCTTATCCATTTGCCGCTGGTGTTGCCACCGGTCGTGGTGGGGTATCTGTTGCTGATTGCACTGGGCCGACGTGGATTTATCGGCGAGTGGCTATACGACTGGTTCGGCTTCACCCTGGCCTTCAGCTGGCGCGGGGCGGTACTGGCTTCGGCAGTGATGGCTTTTCCGCTAATGGTACGCGCCATTCGTCTGGCGCTGGAAGCGGTTGATACCAAACTGGAACAGGCAGCGCGCACGCTGGGGGCCGGTCGCTGGCGCGTGTTTTTTACGATCACCTTGCCGCTGACGCTGCCGGGCATCATTGTCGGCACCGTTCTCGCTTTCGCTCGCTCATTGGGTGAATTCGGCGCCACCATCACCTTCGTTTCAAATATCCCCGGCGAAACGCGCACCATTCCCTCGGCGATGTTTACCCTGATTGAAACCCCTGGCGCAGAAGGTACCGCCGCCCGCTTGTGTGCGGTGGCGATTGCGCTGGCGCTGTTATCGCTGGTGGCCTCTGAACTGCTGGCACGCTGGGGCCGTAAGCGGTTAGGTGCTGCCTGATGCTTAATCTCAATATTTCCCAGCTGCTGGGCGATCACCAACTGGACGTCAACGTGCAGGTGCCCGGCAGCGGCATTACGGCTATTTTCGGTGTATCCGGTGCGGGCAAAACATCGCTGATCAACGCGATTGGCGGTTTGACACAACCGCAAAGCGGCCAGATTCAGCTCAACGATCGTCTGCTGTTTGATTCGGCGACGCAGGTCAATCTGCCACCGGAAAAACGCCGCGTTGGCTACGTGTTCCAGGATGCACGTCTCTTCCCACACTATCGGGTACGCGGCAACCTGCAATACGGGATGGCTGCGGCGATGAAGCCACAGTTTAACGCGCTGGTGACTTTGCTTGGCCTGGAGCCTTTACTGAGCCGCTTTCCGGCGTCGCTGTCAGGTGGTGAGAAGCAACGTGTGGCGATTGGCCGTGCGCTGCTCACCGCGCCAGATATTTTGTTGATGGATGAGCCGCTGGCGTCGCTGGATTTACCACGCAAGCGCGAATTGATGCCGTATCTGCAAAAGCTGGCGAAACAGGTCGATATTCCGATTCTCTATGTCTCCCACAGTCTGGATGAAATTCTGCAACTGGCGGACAACGTGCTGGTGCTCGACAACGGCAAAGTCAAAGCCTTTGGTTCGCTGGAGAAAGTGTGGAGCAGTGCAGCCATGCGCCCGTGGCTGCCGATTGCCGATCGCAGCAGTGTGCTCAGAGTGCAGGTGCTGGAGCAGCATCCCGATTATCCCATGACGGCTCTATCACTGGGCGATCAGCATATCTGGGTCAGCCGTGTTAACCAGCCGCTGAAAACGGCACTGCGCATTCGTATCGCTTCTGGAGACGTTTCCTTGGCCTTACAGCCGCCGCAAAACACCTCGGTACGCAATATCCTGCCAGCCCAGGTGGTCGAGTTATTAGAGATTGATGATCAGGTTGAAGTGAAGCTGCGCATTGGCATTAGCGAGCTGTGGGCGCGGATTTCGCCGTGGGCGCGAGACGAGCTGGGGATTCGACCCGATCAGTGGCTTTATGCGCAAATTAAGAGCGTGGCGATTACGGCATAGTTAGGGGCATGATCAATAACGGCCCAGAGTCATTTGTAAGGTGTGCATTTATCCACTACTGCTGGTCATTTAAGTGCGTTTCGGTTGCCATTAATGGCGACCCTACAAAGTTGGTGCGGTTTTCGTAGGGTGCGCATTCTTGCGTACCGGATTAAATATGCTCTCATTGGCCTAAGTTAGCGGCATTAGCGCATTTATGCACACCTGTTAAATCAGAGAGTTACAGAACCTCTTTGTAAATCACTTCGGCAATACCCGGCTCCAGATTGGTGCCAATCACCTTTTTGGCGCGCGCTTTAATCGCCTCGTCAGCATTGCCCATCGCCACGCCTAAACCGACCTGTTCCAGCATGCTGAGATCGTTGTAGTTATCGCCGAACGCCAGCACATCCTGCATGCTGAAGCCCTGACTCTCAACCCACTGTGCCAGACGCTTGCCTTTGCTGTTGCCTGCCTGAGCGATATCAACCTGATCGTGCCACGACCATTCGCACGCCAGGCCGAGTTCCGCTTCGGTGCGTTCCGCAAACTGCTGCAATGCACGCGTGTCAGGATGGGAAAGCGCGAATTTCCAGATGGATTGCGCATCCAGCGCCGCCTGCGCCAGGCTTGGCACCTGCAGGAACAGGGGACGCTGCGCTTCCGGCAGGGATTGTGCCCAGTTCAGGGTGCGGGTCACATGGCCAGTCGGCTCTTGATACAGCATGGCATCATCGACATACAGCAGACCGTGAATGTTTTCCTGATCGAGCATCTCAATGACGCGGGTCGCCTGGCTTTTCTCCAGCGGATCGGCAGCGAGTACCTTCTTCGCTGCATAATCGTACAAGTAGGTGCCATTACAGCAGATTGCGGGTGTATCCAACTGCAGCGCCTGATAAAAAGGATGAATCGCGCAGTGGTGGCGACCGGTAACGATGAGCACTTTGACACCCGCCTGTTGTGCGCGGGCTAAAGCTTCGATCGATTCAGGCAAAATGGTTTTTGTGGGGGTCAACAGGGTGCCGTCAAGGTCAAGGGCGATTACGCGGTAGCTCATTACACTTTCCGTCCGGGAGTTAGCAAAGCGTTAAGTTTACACCCGGCAGCGGCCCTGAGACAAAAAACAGGGCACAAATGAATCCAGCGCGGCAATATGAAACGCGCTACAGTTATCCCTTTTATCAGGCAGCGAATAAGGAAAAACGCATGAAACAAGTCGTGTATACCGCCAGTCCAGAGAGCCAGCAGATCCACGCATGGCAGTTGCAGGAAGATGGCGCACTGACGTTATTGCAGGTCACGGACGTGGCCGGTCAGGTGCAGCCGATGGTGGTGAGCCCGAAGAAAGATTTCCTCTATGTCGGCGTTCGTCCGAATTTTCGCGTGTTAGCGTACCGCATTGCGGCCGATGGTTCCCTGAGTCTGGCGGGTGAAGCGCCGTTGCCGGGCAGCCCAACGCATATTTCGACCGATCGCCAGGGTAACTATCTGTTCTGCGGCTCCTACAACGACGCGTGCGTCAGCATCAGCCCGATCGACAGCGACGGTTTACCGCAAGCCCCAAGCCAGGTGATTGGCGGCATGGATGGCTGCCACTCAGCCAATATCGATCTCAGCAACCAAACGCTGTTTGTACCGGCACTGAAGCAGGATCGTATCTGCCTGTTCCAGCTCAATGCGGATGGCACTCTGACACCGCGCGAGCAAGCGCAGGTCACCACGGTTGAAGGTGCAGGCCCGCGTCATATGGCTTTCCATCCGAATGGCGATTATGGCTATGTGGTCAATGAACTCGACAGCACCGTTGATGTGTGGGCATTGAACAACGTGCACGGTCAGGTTGAGCGCGTGCAGAGTCTGGATATGATGCCGAAAGATTTCAGCGATACACGCTGGGCGGCCGATATCCATATCACGCCAGACGGCCGTTTCCTCTATGCCTGTGATCGCACCAGCAGCACCATTACCGCATTTAGCATCAGCGAAGATGGCTCAGTGCTGGCGATTGAAGGTTACCAGCCGACCGAAACTCAGCCGCGCGGCTTCAATATCGATGACAGCGGTCAGTATCTGGTGGCGGCAGGGCAGAAGTCGCACCATATCGAAGTCTACAAGATTGCCGATCGCGGTCTGTTGCAGCCGCTGGCGCGTTATGCGGTGGGTCAAGGCCCGATGTGGGTGGTGATTCACACCCTGGATTGATTTGAATCCAGGTTGAGAAACGGCGCCTTTTGGCGCCGTTTGCGTGTTAAGAATACATCACTGTGATTGATGCACTCGCCAGTGCATGGAAATGCACATTAAAGCCGACCATGGCACCGCTCGCGCCGGCGTCGACATCAATCTTATCGGTGTCCATCGCGTGCACGGTAAAGATGTAGCGATGAGATTCGCCCTGCGGTGGTGCTGCGCCGCCGTAGCCGGTTTGTCCGAAATCGGTACGGGTTTGAAGTGCACCTTGAGGCAGTTCGACCACGCCTGAACCAGAGCCTTGCGGCAACTCGGTGACGTCCGCCGGAATATTCGCCACGACCCAGTGCCACCAGCCAGAACCGGTCGGTGCATCAGGATCGTAACAAGTCACCACAAAACTTTTGGTCCCCGCGGGCACATTATCCCACGCCAGATGCGGTGACAGGTTATCGCCTTGATAACCCATGCCGTTGAATACGTGTCGCTCTGGCATCTTATCGCCATCGTTAAAATCCTGGCTAACTACGCGCATGACTTCTCCTTTTTCCGTTGTGCAGTGTGTTCTCCATCATGGTGGAAAACGCGCGGCACTTCCAGTTAGCTTAAGCCAGGAAATGCGCCTCAACGTCCAATGCCGCGCGCACCGCCTGGGTTAACTGCGCCAGCTCTGTGGCAGAAATCAGATAAGGTGGCATCAGATAGATCAACTTGCCGAACGGCCTAATCCATACGCCACGCTCGACAAAGAATTGCTGCAGTGCCGCCATATTGACCGGTGAACGCGTTTCAATCACGCCAATGGCACCCAGCACGCGTGCATCCACCACCGCATGATGCTCACGCAACGGCAAAAGCTCAAGACGCAATTGCTGTTCAATCGCCGCCACCTGCGCGGGCCAGTGCCCCTCGTTGATCATCGTCAGGCTTTCAACGGCCACCGCACAGGCCAGCGGATTACCCATAAAGGTCGGGCCATGCATAAAGCAGCCTGCCGCACTGCGGCTGATGGTGTCGGCGACTTCGCGCGTGGTCAGCGTGGCGGACAGCGTCATGGTACCGCCGGTCAGTGCTTTACCGAGGCAGAGAATGTCTGGCGTCATTCCGGCGTGTTCGCAGGCAAACAGTTTGCCGCTGCGGCCAAAGCCGGTGGCGATCTCATCGGCAATCAGCAGGATGCCGTAGCGGTCGCACAGCTCACGCACCTGTTGCAGGTAGCGCGGGTGATAGAAACGCATGCCGCCCGCTCCCTGCACAATGGGTTCAAGGATCACGGCGGCAATCTCGCGATGGTGCGTCTCGGCTAACCGGGCGAAATCGGCGAAGTCCGCTTCGTTCCATGCATCATCAAAACCGCACTGCGGTGCGGCAGCAAACAGATGTTCTGGCAGATAGCCGCGCCACAGGCTGTGCATCGAATTTTCTGGATCGCACACCGACATCGCGGCAAAAGTATCGCCGTGATAGCCACGTTTTAACGTCAGGAATTTTTGTCGCGTTTCACCGCGCCCCAGCCAGTACTGCAACGCCATTTTCATCGACACTTCGACGGCAATCGACCCCGAATCGGCGATGAACACACACTCCAGCGCTTCCGGTGTCATGGCAACCAGCTGGCGGCTCAGTTCAACGGCTGCCGGATGGGTAATGCCACCAAACATCACGTGTGACATCTGCGCCATTTGCTGCGTCAGCGCCTTGTTGAGACGAGGATGGTTATAGCCGTGAATCGCTGCCCACCACGACGACATGCCGTCGACCAGTTCGCGTCCATCGGCCAACTGAAGCTGGCAACCGTGCGCCGCGACCACCGGATAACAGGGCAGGGGATCGCGCATTGACGTGTAAGGATGCCAGATATGCTGGCGATCAAAGTGGAGGTCGTCTTGGGTGAACATCGATCTTGTAAACCATTTTGAAAAGATTTAGTTTACGAGTATAACCACGTTAATCGTCGGGATGAACCCCTTTTTTTGGAGTAAGCAATGGCAAACCGCTGGACACTGACACAAGCCCAGGCACTGTTCGATAAACCTTTCCTTGAGCTGATGTTCGAAGCGCAGCAAGTTCACCGTCAACATTTTGACCCGCGCCAGGTGCAGGTCAGCACCTTGCTGTCGATCAAAACCGGTGCCTGCCCGGAAGACTGTAAATACTGCCCGCAGAGTGCGCGCTACAAAACCGGGCTGGAGTCCGAGCGGCTGATGGAAGTGGAAGCGGTGCTGGAATCGGCGCGTAAAGCGAAAGCGGCGGGATCCAGCCGTTTTTGCATGGGCGCTGCGTGGAAAAACCCGCACGAACGCGACATGCCGTATCTGGAGCAGATGGTGCAGGGCGTTAAAGCGATGGGCATGGAAACCTGCATGACGTTGGGCACGCTGGATAACAGCCAGGCGGAGCGTTTGGCCGGCGCCGGGCTGGATTTTTACAACCACAACCTTGATACCTCGCCGGAATTCTACGGCAGCATCATCACGACGCGCAGCTATCAGGAACGTCTTGATACGCTGGATAAAGTGCGCGGCGCAGGCATCAAAGTCTGTTCTGGCGGCATCGTCGGCCTGGGTGAAACCGTGAAAGATCGTGCTGGTCTGCTGGTACAGCTGGCGAACCTGCCAACACCGCCAGAAAGTGTGCCTATCAACATGCTGGTGAAAGTGAAAGGCACGCCGCTGGCCGATAACGATGACGTTGAGCCGTTCGACTTTATCCGCACCATCGCCGTGGCGCGCATCATGATGCCATCGTCGCATGTCCGCCTGTCCGCAGGACGTGAACAGATGAGCGAGCAAACTCAGGCGATGTGCTTTATGGCGGGTGCCAACTCGATTTTCTATGGCTGCAAACTGCTGACCACGCCAAACCCGGAAGAGGACAAAGATCTGATCCTGTTCCGCAAGCTGGGTCTTAATCCAGAACATACCGCCACGACTGCCGGTGATAACGAACAGCAGTATCAGCTCAGCGAGCAGCTGGTGCACGCCGATACCGAGCAGTTCTACAACGCGGCGGTGTAATGGTCTGGTCATCACGCATCGAACAGGCGCTGGCGGCGCGACGTGAAGCCGATGGCTGGCGTCTGCGGCGCCGGGTTGAACACAACAGCGTGCGTGAGATAACGCTGGAGGGGCGTACCTACCGCCATTTTTCCAGCAATGATTATCTCGGGCTGAGCCAGCATCCAGCGGTGATTGCGGCCTGGCAACAGGGCGCAGCAGAAGCGGGTGCGGGGGCTGGCGCATCGGGACATGTCACCGGCTATAGCCGTCATCATGCACAACTGGAAGAGCAGCTGGCTGACTGGCTGGGCTACAAGCGTGCGCTGCTGTTTATCTCTGGCTTTGCCGCCAACCAGGCGGTGATCCACCTGCTGGCGGAAAAGCAGGATCGTATCCTTGCCGATAAGCTGGCGCATGCTTCGTTACTGGATGCGGCCAGCCACAGCCCGGCGACGTTACGCCGCTTTGCGCATAATCAGCCAGAGAGCCTGGCGAAGCTGCTGGCTACCCCGTCAGAAGGCGGCACGCTGGTGGTGACGGAAGGCGTATTCAGCATGGATGGTGACAGCGCACCGCTTGCCGCCCTTGCGGAACAGACGCGGCGCGCCAACGGCTGGCTGCTGGTGGATGATGCGCACGGCATTGGCGTATGTGGTGAGCAGGGGCGCGGCAGTTGCTGGCAGCAAGGCGTGAAGCCGGAACTGCTGATTGTCACTTTTGGCAAAGGCTTCGGCGTCAGCGGTGCCGCGCTGCTGTGTGATGATGCCACGGCGGATTATGTCGAGCAATTTTCACGCCATCTCATCTATTCCACCGCGATGCCACCGGCGCAGTGTTGTGCGCTGCTGGCGGCATTGCAGCAAATTCTGCAGGGCGATGCGTTGCGTGAGCGGCTCAACAACCACATTGCGCGGTTCCGCGCCGGTGCCGCTGATTTGCCCTGGCAGCTGATGCCATCGAACAGTGCGATTCAGCCGTTGATCGTCGGTGAAAATAGCGCGGCGCTGGCTTTATCACAACGGCTGGCGCAAGCCGGATACTGGGTCAGTGCTATTCGCCCACCGACCGTACCACCGGGCACGGCACGGCTGCGTATTACGCTCACGGCTGCTCATCATCATGACGATATTGATCGTCTGCTGGAGGCGCTGTATGACGCTGCAGGTTAACAAGCAAGCCGTTGCCAAAGCATTTGGTCGTGCGGCGCAGCATTATGAGCAGCATGCCGAACTGCAACGCCTGAGCGGCGATGCGCTTCTGGCACTGGCGCCTGCGGGCTTCGGGCCACATCTGCTGGATGCGGGTTGTGGTACCGGCTGGTACAGCCGCTACTGGCGCGATCGTGGGCGCGAACTGACGGCGCTGGATCTCTCTAGCGCGATGCTGGATGCCGCACGAGAGCAGCGCTCGGCGCAGCACTATCTGCAAGGCGATATCGATAACCTGCCGCTGCCGGATGCGTGCGTTGATGGTGTATGGAGCAATCTGGCGGTGCAGTGGAGCAGCAATCTGCGTCTGGCGCTGCAGCAGTTCCTGCGCGTCACGCGGCCAGGGGGGAGCGTGCTGTTCTCGACCTTGCTTGATGACTCCCTGCATGAAGTGCATGAAGCCTGGGCTCGGTTAGATGGCCGTCAGCACGCCAACCGTTTTCTCAGTGCAGCGCAGTTCTCTGCCGCTCTCAGTGGTTTACCGGCACAGTGCCAGCCGCAGATTATCACGCTGCATTTCCCCAGCGCGCTGAGTGCCATGCGTTCTCTGAAAGGCATCGGCGCCACGCATCTGCACGACGGACGTGGCGCGCAGCCGCTCACGCGCTCGCAGCTCGCGCAACTGGAGCAGCACTGGCCGCAGGATGCGCAGGGTTATCGCCTTAGTTATCACCTGATGTATGGAGTTTTGCATAAATGACACGCTGGTTTATTACCGGAACGGATACCGAAGTGGGGAAAACGGTCGCCAGTGGCGCACTGTTGCAGGCGGCAAGCGCAGCGGGATTACGTACCGCAGGATACAAGCCTGTGGCATCGGGCTGTGAGATCACCCCTGAAGGCGTGCGCAACAGCGATGCGCTGGCGTTGCAACGCTACAGCAGCCTGACGCTCAGCTATGAGCAGGTTAATCCAGTGGCATTTGTCGAGCCGACGTCACCGCATATTATCAGCGCGGAAGAGGGCAGGCCGATCGCCTTTCCTGCCTTATCCGCCGGATTGCGTGCGCTCGAGCAGCAGGCCGAATGGGTATTGGTAGAGGGCGCGGGTGGCTGGTTTACGCCGTTATCCGAAACGCAGACCTATGCCGACTGGGTCGAAGCAGAACAGCTGCCGGTGATTCTGGTGGTGGGTGTAAAGCTGGGTTGTATTAACCATGCGATGCTGACAGCGGAAGCGGTGAAGGCGCGTGGGTTACGGTTAGCTGGGTGGATTGCCAATGATATTCAGCCGCCGGGTAAGCGACATGCTGAGTATATGGCCACCCTGCGTCAACGTATTGAAGCACCGTTCCTCGGTGAAATTCCCTACCTGGACAGTGAAGCACAACAGGCCGAGTGCGGTCAGTATTTGACGTTGCCGCAGTAATGAGCCGGTTTTAGATGCGCATCCATGCGCACTCTGGTTTATATCGCCCGTAGGATCGTTATGGATGGCGAATCTATCTCAGGAGCGCAACAATGCGCACCTGACGTCATTTCGTCCGTAGGGCTGCCATAGACCCGCACCTTCAATGTCAGATTATGATCCAACATTTTGGGGTGCAGTTGATTGATGGCGACCAGGTCATCAGGTCGCTGTCAGCCACTTATTCACCGTCACATCATCCAGCAAAGCGACCTTACCCTGCGCCACATTGCGACCACGGTGAAGCAGCAGGAAATAGTCTGCCACGCGGCGGATGAAGGAGACATGCTGCTCCAGCAGCAAAATGGTCAGGCCGTAATCGCGATTAAGACGGCGGATCAGGTTGCCCATCTCCTCTTCCAGCCACGGAGACATCCCTTCGGTCGGCTCGTCCAGAATTAGTAGCTTAGGTTGCAGCACTAATGCACGCGCCAGTGCCAACTGCTGCTGTTGATCCATCGGCAATTCGCCACTGCGCTGATGACGCAAGGAATAGAGTGCCGGGAACAGATCAAATACCATTTCAGGAATGGCGCGGCTGCGATCGTCCTGGGCGGCCATCAGCGCGATCATTAAATTATCTTCCACGCTCATCTGCGAAAAGATATGGCGACCTTGCGGCACATAACCGATCCCCATGCGCGCACGCTGTTCAGCGGGCTGCAGCAACAAATTCTCGGGTGGCGAGCCATCTTCCTGCCAGATCATCGAGCCACTGTTAATGGGCAAGCGACCCATAATGCAGTTCACCAGCGTGGTTTTGCCCATGCCAGGACTGCCCAGCACACCCGTACAGGTGCCGGGCGGCAGATCAAGATCCACATCCCACAGGATATGGTTGTGACCGTAAAACTGATTCACCGAACGTAAACTCAGCATCTGACATACTCCTTCCAGATTATTTGCCTGAATGCTCCCGCTCTGTGTCGTCTGGCATACAGTTGTGCACGATTAGGGTGGACACTGCTGTTGTTAGCTCGCAAGGCAAGCCGTATGGACTCGTCACTCCATGGTTAAACTACTGCAATTACCAGGCCAGGTTAGTGGGACGAGGCATTCTGCGTCAGAATCAGGTGAAAGCGGGCTTAAAAGGTGAGTAATGCTTAATAATTCCACTGGGTAATAACCTGGCTGCACTTTGACGGTGCTGAATGCTTAACGTTTCTGGTGCATCTGTTCACTGATAAGGCAATCACTGAAGAAATAAGTGGTCTCAAGGTACGGTTTTTACGACAACAATGGTGCTTGACTTGCGAAAAGGATAGTTAAAGCGGTTTAAGGCAGGCGGAAAAAAAACGCAAAAAAAAATATTTCGCACGCCAGGATAAGAGCGGAGAAAATTATACACAGCTGATGGGCTCGGGGCTGGATTCAGTTATCCACTATTCCTGTGGATAACCTTGTGCATTAGCGACTGAAAACCGTGTGGAAGCGAGGAAATACGCGGCCTGCATACATTATGCTGCGAAACTGGACTTTGAAGTCATTGTCAATAAAATCAGCAGGTTAATTAAAAGCAAGCCTGAGATTTTTCTGCCTTGTCATCGGACTGCAATTTAATGACGCTCTCTTGACAAATGTTAAAAGCGTCACGGCTCTGGGGATAACCTTGCGCAACAAGCTTTTGCCTTTTGCCGCTTAAATTGAACTGAAGCGAAACAGGTGCTTTCCCCGTTATCGTGCAAGATATCTGTAAATATATCCAGTATTTTTTTCTGGCAAAATCGTCATAGCAGAGTAGAATTATCAGCCTGCTCGCTGACATCTTCTGCAGGAACCGCAAAACCATGAGTAAAGCCTTCAAACTCAACTCTGAATTCAAACCTTCAGGCGATCAGCCTGAGGCCATTCGTCGTCTTGAAGAGGGGCTGGAGGATGGTCTCGCACATCAAACCCTGTTGGGGGTAACTGGATCGGGTAAAACCTTTACCATCGCCAACGTGATTGCCGATCTCAATCGCCCGACGATGGTGATGGCACCGAACAAAACGCTGGCGGCGCAGTTGTACGGTGAGATGAAAGAGTTCTTCCCGGATAACGCCGTGGAGTTTTTCGTCTCGTACTACGATTACTACCAGCCTGAAGCCTATGTGCCGAGTTCCGACACCTTTATTGAGAAGGATGCGGCGGTGAACGAACACATTGAGCAGATGCGTCTCTCGGCCACCAAAGCGATGCTGGAGCGCCGCGATGTGATTGTGGTGGCCTCGGTCTCGGCGATTTACGGCCTGGGCGATCCCGATCTCTATCTGAAAATGATGTTGCACTTAACGCGCGGCATGATTATCGACCAGCGCAGCATTCTGCGTCGTCTGGCGGAGCTGCAATATACCCGCAACGACCAGGTGTTCCAGCGTGGCACCTTCCGCGTGCGTGGCGAAGTGATCGACATCTTCCCGGCTGAATCCGACGACATCGGCTTGCGTGTCGAGCTGTTTGACGAAGAAGTTGAGCGCTTGTCGCTGTTCGATCCGCTGACCGGCCAGATTGAGTCCGTGATTCCGCGTTTCACTATCTATCCGAAAACGCACTACGTGACGCCGCGCGAGCGTATTCTGCAGGCGATGGAAGAGATCAAAGTTGAGCTGGTGGATCGCCGTAAGGTGCTGCTGGAGAACAACAAACTGCTGGAAGAGCAGCGCATCAGCCAGCGTACCCAGTTCGATCTCGAAATGATGAACGAACTCGGCTACTGCTCCGGCATTGAAAACTACTCGCGCTATCTCTCGGGTCGCGGTCCGGGCGAGCCACCGCCGACCTTATTTGACTATCTGCCCGCCGATGGTTTGCTGGTGGTGGACGAATCGCACGTTACCATTCCCCAGATTGGCGGCATGTATCGTGGCGACCGCGCACGTAAAGAGACGCTGGTAGAATATGGGTTCCGCTTGCCTTCGGCGCTGGATAACCGTCCGATGCGCTTTGAAGAGTTTGAAGCGCTGGCACCGCAAACCATTTATGTCTCGGCCACGCCGGGTAAATATGAGCTGGAAAAATCCGGTGACGAAGTGATTGATCAGGTGGTACGTCCCACCGGGCTACTGGATCCGATTCTGGAAGTGCGACCGGTCGCCACTCAGGTGGATGACTTACTGTCAGAAATTCGCAAACGCGTGGCGATCAATGAACGTGTGCTGGTCACCACGCTGACCAAACGCATGGCGGAAGATCTTACCGAATATCTGGTGGAGCACGGCGAGAAGGTGCGCTATCTGCACTCCGATATCGATACGGTTGAACGTATGGAGATCATTCGTGATTTGCGTCTCGGTGAGTTCGATGTGCTGGTGGGCATCAACTTACTGCGCGAAGGTCTCGACATGCCGGAAGTGTCGCTGGTGGCGATCCTCGATGCGGATAAAGAGGGCTTCCTGCGTTCCGAACGTTCACTGATCCAGACTATTGGCCGTGCGGCGCGTAACATCAACGGTAAGGCGATTCTGTACGCTGATAAGATCACCCCTTCGATGGAACGCGCGATGGGCGAAACCGAACGTCGTCGAGAGAAGCAGCAGCGTTACAACGAAGAGAATGGCATTGTGCCGCAGGGCCTCAACAAGAAAATCACCGATATTCTTGAGCTGGGCAAAAATGTGGTGAAAACGCGCGGCAAGGGCAAAACTGCCTCACGTGTGGCGGCAGAAGAAGAGGCCAACTATCTGGCGCTGACGCCACAAGCCATGCAGAAGAAAATTCACGAGCTGGAAGTGCAGATGCAGCAGCACGCGCAGAATCTGGAGTTCGAAGAGGCCGCCAGCGTGCGCGACCAGTTGCACCAGCTGCGCGAGTTGTTTATCGCCGCCTCTTAATAGAAGCGTGAGGGTTTGGGTCGTCATCACGCGCACGGCTTTCGCAGGGTCACACCGCCTGAATCGCATGTTCTAATGCAATTCGCAGCAGCTGGCGGTCATGGCGATACTTGATATCGGCGGCCTCCAGCGGTTCGCGTACAATCAGGCGGTCTTCCACACCGCTGACGTCCGCTGACGGGCTAACCACCACGGCATCAATCACTCGCCTGCCAATGGCTTTTTCCATCATCGCCAGTTTATCCGCCACCGTCAGGCTGGCGGCCGGGCTTAACTCGCGTCCAAGATTGCCAATAAACACCATGGTGGCTGGGGTGCGGCGCAGCGCGCGTGCCATCTCCTCCATCAGCAGAATGGGCATTAGGCTGGTGTAAAAACTGCCTGGGCCAATCAGGATCAAATCCGCTTCCGCAATCGCATCCAGTGCTTCTTTAGTGGGAGTAACATTGGGATGCAGCATCAACTCTTGCGGCGGTAGCTTCATCTCATCAATTGCCGTTTCGCCATACACCATATTGCCTTCGCAATCCTGCGCCACCAGGTCTACCGGTTGCTCCGACATCGGAATCAAGAAGGCATCGACTTTGAGCAGATTGCGGATGATGTTGATGGCTTCCAGCGGCCGCACGCTAAGGTGATCAAGCGCCTTCAGCATCAGGTTACCGAGGTTATGGCCGGCCAGTTCACCGTTACCGGCAAAGCGGTATTCAAACATTGCCGACGCCACACTCGGTTCCATGATCAACTGGTTCAGGCAATTACGCATATCTCCCCAGGCAATACCGCCTTCCGAACGACGAATGCGTCCGGTGGATCCGCCGTTATCGGTGGTGGTCACGATGCCGGTCAGGCGTGAGCCCAGCGGTGCCAGCGCCGACATCACACGACCCAGGCCGTGCCCGCCGCCCAGTGCTACCACGCGATCCAAATCTGCCAGGGTACGATTCATGCTGTTCCTTTTAACTGACAACTGCAGGTTGTCGTGCAGTTGAAGTGATGTGTATCAATATCTGTCGCGCATTTTACCGTATCCTGCGGCGAAAATGCGGTGAAAAAACGTTATGTATCAATATATATAGCGAAATTCACTGATGGATGCGAGGGAGAAATCGCGCTACCATTCGAATTAACCGTGTTGTCCACAATGACAACAGACTCCCAAGCCTGGCATGCCTAAGTCATAACGATATGGATGCCTGGCCGCAGCATCGCTGCCAGGGTGCAGAAAGAAATGACTGCATCTCCCGTATTTGGAAAGGTGTTCAGGTGCCACAATTTACAGATGCCTATGCGCGCAGCTTCTACTATCTGCGCCTGTCGGTCACGGATGTGTGTAACTTCCGTTGTACCTACTGTTTACCCGATGGTTATAAACCGAACGGTAATCACAACAAAAGTTTCCTCTCGCTGGACGAGATTCGCCGCGTGACGCGTGCCTTTGCGGCCGCGGGCACGGAAAAAGTGCGTCTCACCGGCGGCGAACCCTCCATGCGTCGCGACTTCACCGATATCATCGCTGCGGTGCGCGAAAACGATGCCATTCGCCAGATCGCCATGACCACCAACGGCTACCGAATGGCGCGAGACGTGCGCGCGTGGCGTGATGCCGGGCTCACCCACATTAACGTCAGTGTCGATAGCCTTGATGCGCGCCAGTTTCACGCCATCACCGGCCAGGACAAATTCGCGGAAGTGATGGCCGGAATTGATGCCGCGTTTGACGCCGGGTTCGAGAAGGTCAAAGTCAACAGCGTGCTGATGCGCGATCTCAACAGCCACAGCCTGGCGACCTTCCTCGACTGGATCCGCACCCGTCCGATTCAGCTGCGCTTTATCGAACTGATGGAAACCGGCGAGGGCGGTGATCTGTTCCGGCGTCATCACATCTCGGGTGAAGTGATTCGCGATCAGCTGATCATGCAGGGTTGGCAACGCCAGTCGCGCGGTCGCAGTGACGGACCTGCGCAGGTGTTCCGCCATCCTGACTATCAGGGTGAAGTCGGTTTGATCATGCCTTATGAAAAAGATTTCTGCGCCAGTTGCAACCGTCTGCGCGTGTCAGCCATGGGTAATCTTCATCTGTGCCTGTTTGGCGACGGCGGTGTTCCGCTGCGCGATTTACTGGCATCCGATGCCCAGCAGAGTGAGTTACAGGCGCGTATTGCCCACAGTCTCGGACAGAAAAAGCAGACGCACTTCCTGCATCAGGGCAACACCGGCATCACACAAAACCTCTCCTTCATTGGCGGCTAAACACAGGAGTTACAGCCATGGGTAAACCTACCGGCGAGTTTGTCGCCTTGAATGTGGCGGTGATGACCGTCTCGGACAGCCGTGATACCAGCAATGATAGCTCGGGCGACTACTTGCGTGAGGCACTGACAGAAGCCGGGCATCAGGTGGTGGATCGCGCGATCGTGCCTGATAACCGTTACCGCATTCGCGCCACGGTGTCGCGCTGGATTGCCAGCGATGATGTGCAGGTGGTGATCGTCAACGGCGGCACCGGCTTTAACAGCAAAAACAGTACGCCGGAAGCGCTGCTGCCGCTGTTTGATCGGGAAATTGACGGTTTTGGCGAACTGTTCCGCATGATCTCATACGAAGAGATTGGCAGTTCCACGCTGCAATCACGCGCGGTGGCCGGGCTGGCGAATCAGACGCTGATTTTTGCCGTGCCGGGATCGACCAACGCCTGCCGCAGCGGCTGGGAACGCATCATTGAAGAACAGCTGGATGCACGCACGCGCCCTTGTAATTTTGTCTCTCATTTGAAGAAGTTGTAAGCATGTCATCATTAACTCATATCAATGCCGCTGGCGAAGCCCACATGGTGGATGTCTCCGGTAAAAACGAAACAGTGCGTGAAGCCCAGGCCGAAGCGCTGGTGCTGATGAGCGCGGAAACGCTGCAGATGATCATCGACGGCAGCCATCATAAAGGCGATGTGTTCGCCACGGCACGCATCGCCGGGATCCAGGCCGCGAAACGCACCTGGGAGTTGATCCCGCTGTGCCATCCGCTGATGTTGAGCAAGGTGGAAGTGACGCTGGTGGCCGAGCCTGAGCACAACCGCGTGCGCGTAACCTCGCGTTGCCGTCTGACCGGAAAAACCGGCGTGGAAATGGAAGCGCTGACCGCCGCATCGGTGGCCGCGCTGACCATTTACGACATGTGCAAAGCGGTGCAGAAAGATATCGTGATCGATCAGTTGCGTTTGCTCAGTAAAAGCGGCGGCAAATCCGGCGATTTTCAGGCGGTGGCACATGATTAAGGTGCTGTTTTTCGCCCAGGTCCGTGAATTGACCGGCACCAGCACGCTGGAGCTGGCACCGGAGTATCAGGATGTCGCCACGCTGCGAGCCGCGCTGGCCAGCAAGAACGATCGCTGGGCGCTGGCGCTCGAATCCGGCAAGTTGCTGGCAGCGGTCAATCAGACGCTGGTGCCGATGACTCATCCACTGCGTGCGGGTGATGAAGTGGCATTCTTCCCGCCGGTCACCGGAGGATGAGCATGGCCACACGTATTCGCGTTGGCGTAGAGCCTTTTGATGTCGGCGAGGAGTATCGCCAACTCGCCGCGCATGACAGTGATGGCGCGGTGGTCACCTTTACCGGCAAAGTGCGCAATCACAATCTCGGTGACAGCGTGGCCGCTTTAACCCTGGAACACTATCCGGGTATGACGGAAAAAGCGCTGGCAGAAATTGTCGAAGAGGCGCGTCAGCGCTGGGCGTTGCAGCAGGTGACGGTGATTCATCGCGTGGGCGAACTGTTTCCCGGCGATGAAATTGTGTTTGTGGGAGCGAGCAGCGCCCATCGCAGTAGCGCGTTTGCCGCCACCGAATTCATCATGGACTACCTGAAAACCCGCGCGCCGTTCTGGAAGCGTGAAGCCACTGAACAGGGCGATCGTTGGGTCGATGCGCGCGACAGTGACCATCAGGCCGCCGATCGCTGGAAGTAGCGCGTAAAACCGACCAGCTCTGATAGCCGTAGCGAGTTGAAAACGTTAAGGTACGGGTTTTGCTGGCCTGTCAGGGAACAAGATGAATACCACTAAATTGCTCAAAGGCGCGGCGCTGCTCACCGCGCTGGTACTGGCCGGATGTAGTACCAAAAAAGAACCGCAGGCACCTGCGCGTCAACCTGCCGACGTCAAATCCCAAATTCAGAAGTTACTGCCGAACGATGTCAGCCAAAAAAGCGCCTGGGCGGACGACATCTACACGGCATTTCGCGTCCAGCAGATCGATCCCAGCGCCAGTAACGTCTGCGCGGTGATCGCCGTCACCGATCAGGAGTCCAATTTCAGTGCTGATGCGGCGGTGCCAGGTTTACCCAAAATCGCCTGGGGTGAAATTGACCGCCGCGCCGCCAAAGTTCATGTCCCCGCGTTCTTAGTGCGCACCGCCTTACTGATTAAATCGCCCACCGGGGAAAGCTACGCCGCGCGACTGGATAAGGTGCGCAGTGAGAAAGAGCTGAGCGCAATTTTCGATGATTTTATCGACATGGTGCCGATGGGGCAGAAGCTGTTTGGCAATCTCAATCCGATTCACACCGGCGGCCCGATGCAGGTCAGCATTGAATTTGCTGAAGCACATGCCAAAGGCTATCCGTACGCGATTGATGGCTCGATTCGTCGTGAGGTGTTTACCCGCCGAGGCGGCATCTACTTTGGCACGCTGCATCTGCTCGGCTATCCGGCGGATTACAGCCAGATGCTGTACCGTTTTGCCGATTTCAATGCCGGTTGGTACGCCAGCCGCAACGCCGCTTTCCAGGCAGCCGTGGCGCGCGCCAGCGGCATCAAACTGGCGCTGGATGGTGATCTGATTATGTACGGTAGCGAGCAAGCGGGTTCCACCGAATTAGCGGTACGCACGCTGAGCAAGCAACTGGACATGAGCAATCGGGAAATCCGTCGCGACCTGGAGAAGGGCGATACGGAAAGCTTCAGCAACAGCACGCTCTGGAAGCAGACGTTTATTCTGGCTGATAAAATGGCCGGTAAACGTCTGCCGCGTGAAATGCTGCCGGGCATTAAACTGGAAAGCCCCAAGATTACCCGCAACCTGACTACCGCCTGGTTTGCCCAGCGCGTAAATGGCCGATATCAGCAGTGCTTGACGCGCCGTTGACGCAATGCGGTGTAGACTCCACACTTAGAGCGTTTGTCTAACTTAAAGAGGTGCATCATGGACCGATATCCACGTAATAATTCTATCGTGCAGCAGGCGTCCACCGGGCTGCAGGCGTATATGGCGCAGGTTTATGGCTGGATGACTTGCGGCTTGCTGCTAACCGCCTTTGTCTCCTGGTTTGCAGCGCGCACGCCGGCGGTGATGGAGCTGGTGTTTGCCAATCGCATCACCTTCTTCGGGCTGATCATTGTGCAGCTGGCGGTGGTCTTTGTGCTGTCGGGCATGGTGCATCGCCTGAGCAGTACCTTAGCCACCGGGTTGTTTATGCTCTATTCGGCGCTGACGGGCCTGACGCTGGCCAGCATTTTCCTCGTCTACACCTACTCCTCGATTGCCAGCACCTTCTTCGTGACGGCAGGGATGTTCGGTGCCATGAGCTTCTACGGTTACACCACCAAGCGTGATCTTAGCCGCTTTGGCAGCCTGCTGTTTATGGCGCTGATTGGTATCGTGCTGGCGTCTCTGGTGAACTTCTGGCTGAAAAGCCCGGCGCTGATGTGGGCGATCACCTATATCGGCGTAGTGGTGTTTGTCGGTCTGACCGCTTATGACACCCAGAAGCTGAAATCGATTGGCGAGACCATTGACGTCAATGACAAAGAGAACCTGCGTCGTTACTCAATCATGGGTGCATTGACGCTGTATCTCGACTTCATCAACCTGTTCCTGATGCTGCTGCGTATTTTCGGCAACCGCCGTTAACCTCCGCTCACCGCTTCTGGCTTGTGTGAATGCGCCTCCTACAACCTCCGAACAGGATGCGTGTAGGGGGCGAAATTGATTTTGGCCCGCGCGCATCAATGTCGACCGTATCCATCTGCACCGCATTTTTTAGAGGGCGCCATTGATGGTGCCCTCTGCGTGTGAGTACCTTCTCTTCGGTTATCCCGCGTCCGATTTCGCCATCTTGCGCTCATTCTTCTGCCGCAGATGTTTTGCACGGCTCTCCAGCACCAGATACAACATCAGCGCCAGCAGCAGCGGCAAAATAAAGTAGAGCACGCGATAAGCCAGCAGGGCGGCAATAATGGTTCCGTGCGAAACATGCTCGCCAGCCAGTAGCGCCAGAAACACCGCTTCCAGCACCCCGATGCCCGCAGGAATATGAATGATCACCCCAGCGATACTGCTGATCAGTAACACCCCCAGCACTTGCGGGTAATCCACCTGTCGCGCCAGCAGCAGCCAGATAATGGTGCCCATCACCAGCCAGTTTGCACTGGAGACGGCAAACTGAATCAGCGCCATACGTAGCGACGGCAACTGTAAATGCTGCCCCTTGACTGTCCAGCGGCGTTTTTTCGCAAAGGCGCAGGCCCATAAATAAATCGCGACCAGCGCTAATAACACGGCACCTATAATGCGCAGAGTGCTTTCGCCGATAAACCAGCGCGGCGGAATCGGCACCATGCCCGCGACAAACACCACGCCCGCCAGCAAAAGATAGCCAAGCCAGTTGGTGGCGATACTCATGGAAAAGATGCGCGTTATAGTGCCGCCGGGCAGGCCGAGACGGGAATAGAGACGATAACGCATTGCCACGCCGCCCACCCAGGTACTGAGCGTCAGGTTGAAGGCGTAACAAATAAACGACACCAGCATCACCTGACGCTTGGCCAGTTTGTGACCGCAGTAGGCGCGGCCGATCAAGTCATACACGCCATAGGTGAGATAGCTGACCACCACCAGCGCCGCCGCGCCCAGTACCACATAGCGGTTATAGCCGACGATCACCTGATAAACGTCCTGCCAGTTCACTTTGCGCGCATAGATCACCAGCAGCACGATTACCGCAATAAAGAACAGCCAGGTAAGGATTTTCTTTGCCCATTGCCAGCGCGAATGTTTTTTGCTCATCAGGGTTTCGCTCCTTCGTTGCCGGTTTCGACCCGATCCTGGGTTTCCATTTCCGGTTGAACCGGGGGATCAACCTGCGCCAGCGAAGGCGTGTGCGCGGGCAACCAACCGGCAATGGCCGGGAAGTGACGCAGGAAATGGAACACAATCACGCTTTTGGTGAGATGCCACCAGGTGCGCGGCGGCAGTTTGTCATCCTGCACGCGCACACAATCGTGCTGAAGCAAGGCTTCCAGATTGTCACGCAGCGTCTGATTGAAAGTGCGATCGTGCACGATGAGATTGGCTTCCAGATTGAGTGATAAACTCAGGGGATCGAGATTGCTGGAGCCTACCGTGGCCCAGTGCTGATCCTGCACCGCAATTTTGCCGTGCAACGGGCGGCGGCAATATTCGTAGACTTCAACCCCGGCATCCACCAGATAGTTGTAAAGCAATTCGGCGCCCACTTTGACAATGGGCATATCCGGTTCGCCCTGCACGATCAGCCGCACGCGCACACCTCTTTGTGCTGCACTGCGCATTTCACGTAACAGTCGATAGCCGGGGAAGAAATAGGCATTGGCGATGATCACATCCTGCTTTGCCTTGCGCAGCATATCGAGATAGTGCTGTTCAATGTCGTCGCGATGGTCATCGTTATCGCGATAGACAAACAGCACTTGCGCATCGCCGGGCATGGCGTTGACCGCCAGTCGCTGCGAACGTCCTCCCCACCAGCGCCGTGTGGTCTGTTTGCTGCCGATGGCCTGCTGCACATAGCGAGCAATATCCAGCACCACCGGTCCCGTTACCTCGACCGCATAATCCTGCTTCGCTTCCGGGCCGTAATCGGTATTGTGTTCCGCGGAGAAGTTGATGCCGCCGACGAAGGCGAGGGCATCATCCACCACCACGATTTTACGGTGCAGGCGACGGAAGACATTGGTGCGCATGCCCAGCACCAGCGGGCGCGGATCGTAATAGAGAAAACGCACGCCGGCTTCGGTTAGCGTGTTCACAAACGCGTCGGAGAGATCGTGTGAGCCATAGCCATCCACCATCACTTCGACCTTCACACCCCGCTGCGCTGCCGCCAGCAGATCGCTATGCAGCGCATTGCCGACGTCGTCTTCAAACAGAATAAACGTCTCCAGCAACAGTGAGCGCTCGGCACGTTGAATCGCGGCTGAAACGCAGGGAAAGAATTGATCGCCGTTCTCCAGCAACCGTAATTGATTGCCTTCACGCCAGCTGAAATTCATAGAAAAATCTCCACGGCCAAAGGAGCATGATCGGAAAGGTGTGACCAGGGTTTCACTGGCAGCGCCCAGGGCTGACTGACGGTGGCGTTGCGGATATAAATGCGATCAAGCCGCAACAGCGGAAAACGTGCCGGGAAGGTGCGTGCCGGGCGGCCATTTTTCATGCTGAACACTTCCTGCAATCCCGCGCTGCGCTTCAGGAAGCGGTTGGCACGCACCTGCCAGTCGTTGAAATCCCCGGCTACCACCAGCGGCGCATCATGTGGCAGGGCGTTGATGCGATCGCTCAACATCTTCATCTGCGCCTGGCGATGCTGCGCTTTAAGCCCTAAATGCACACAGATGACATGCAGCGGATCGGGGCGATCCGGCAGGCGAATCTGACAGTGCAACATGCCGCGCTTTTCGCTTCCCGCCACAGAAATATCGAGATTTTCATATTCAACAATAGGGAAACGTGACAATATCGCGTTCCCGTGATGTCCCTCGGGATAAACTGCGTTACGGCCATAGGCAAAATCATGCCACATGGTATCGGCCAGATACTCGTAATGAGAGTTTTCCGGCCAGTTCTCAATGTGCAGCGAATGGATAGCGTGGGTGCCCATCACCTCTTGCAGGAAGACAATATCCGCCGAGGTGGCGCGGACAGCGTCGCGCAATTCCGGCAGGATAAAGCGGCGGTTAAAGCTGGTGAACCCCTTGTGGGTATTGATCGTCAGGACTTTAAATGAAAATCCTTGCGTGTTTTGTGGCATACTTCGACGCGCTCCTTTTCATCATCAACAGCACAAAGTGTAGTCTTTGTCACAAATGGGTGGTGAAGGGCGCAGAAAATTAGGGCGTTATCCGAAATTTGCTTTACATTGAGGAAATCCGTCTGGCCGCAGCCAGATACACTTGGGCGACCTGTTGGGTCTGCCAGGAGAAGAGAATGAAATGGTCTAATCGTGTTCAGATCGTTACCGGTCAAACCTGTTTGCACATTGCCATGCACCTGCTGGTGATTGCCGCGCTGGTTTGGGGCTGGAAGCACAAGGCGCTGGTTGAAGTGAGCAGTACCCTGGTAGCAGCTTATGCAGTGGTGTTTATCGCCATGCTGGCTCTGCAGCGTAGTGCCCGTTTACGTCGCATGGGTGACGCGCTGGAAGAAGTCACGACAACGTATTACTTCGGCGCAGCGATGTTGACGCTGTTCCTGATCTCTCGCTTCATCCATAACAACCTGTTGATCGGTTGCCTGGGCGTGGTGATGTTGGTCGGGCCGGCACTGGTGTCACTGCTGGCGAAAGAACCCGCGCATCGCGTGGAGAAAAAACGCAGCTAAGCTCAAGCTCAGTAGCGAACAGAAAGGAGCCGAATGCGGCTCCTTTTTTGTTATGCGCCGCGCGATAACGGGCGCGGTGAGCAACGGCACCACGCTTGCCACGTCAGGAAGATTACCCACATCATGTTACAGTGCCGTGACTATTGTCAGTCGCGGTGGCAGCGGAAACCTGCTAAACTCCCGCCCTTACGCATGGTAGTTTGTGCCCTTTTCACACGTGAGCCCACCAGGCTTGCGTCATATACCCCCTGAAAACTACATCGCTGACAGCGAACAGGGCGGTTCGGAGTAATACACCTGCATGTCATTTGACTCTCTCGGCTTAAGTGCCGATATTTTGCGTGCGGTAGCGGAACAAGGCTACCAGGAACCGACGCCGATTCAGCGTCAGGCCATTCCCGTAGTGCTGGCAGGCCGTGACCTGCTGGCGAGCGCCCAAACCGGTACCGGTAAAACCGCCGGTTTCACGCTGCCACTGTTGCAGCGTCTCACTGCGAATCCTTCTAACGCGCGCGGCCGTCGTCCGGTACGTGCGTTGATCCTCACCCCAACCCGTGAACTGGCGGCGCAGGTGGGCGAGAACGTCCGTGAGTACAGTCAGTATCTCAATATCCGTTCACTGGTGGTCTTCGGTGGCGTCAGCATTAACCCGCAGATGATGAAACTGCGCGGGGGTGTGGATGTGCTGGTGGCGACGCCGGGCCGTCTGCTGGATCTGGCGCATCAAAATGCGGTTGATCTGTCACAGGTCGAAATTCTGGTACTGGATGAAGCGGATCGCATGCTCGATATGGGCTTTATCCACGACATCCGCCGTGTACTGGCGCGCCTGCCGGCGAAACGTCAGAACCTGCTGTTCTCTGCCACCTTCTCGGATGAGATCAAAACCCTGGCGGAAAAACTGCTGACCAACCCGGAACAGGTTGAAGTGGCGCGTCGTAACACCGCCTCTGAACAGGTTTCACAGCAAGTACACTTCGTTGATAAGAAGCGTAAGCGGGAACTGCTGTCGCTGATGATTGGTCGCGATAACTGGCAGCAAGTGCTGGTGTTCACCCGTACCAAACACGGCGCTAACCATCTGGCTGAACAGCTGAACAAAGATGGCATCACCGCAGCGGCGATCCACGGTAACAAAAGCCAGGGCGCGCGTACCCGTGCGTTAGCTGACTTTAAATCTGGTGGCATTCGTGTGCTGGTGGCGACGGATATCGCTGCGCGTGGTCTGGATATCGAAGAACTGCCACACGTTGTGAACTACGAGTTGCCAAACGTGGCGGAAGATTATGTGCATCGTATTGGTCGTACCGGTCGTGCTGCGGCAACCGGCGCCGCGCTGTCACTGGTGTGTGTCGATGAACACAAACTGCTGCGTGACATTGAGCGTTTGCTGAAGCGTGAGATCCCGCGCATTGAGCTGGAAGGTTTCGAAGTGGACCCGAGTATCAAAGCGGAACCGATCCAGAATGGTCGCCAGCAGCAGGGTCGCGGCCAGGGCCGTGGTCAGGGTGGTCAGGGTCGTGGACAAGGCGGTAATGTCTCTCGCCCGCACAGTGGCAACGGTCAGCGTCCACAGGGTGGCAATGGCGCACGTCCACAAGGCGAAGCGCGCCCGGCACGTCGCCAGGGCAGCAGTGCCGGTCAAAATGCGCCAGCCGCCAACAGCGGTCGTCGTCGTCCGGCAGCGAAAAAGAGCGGGAACATCTAACGCGATGAGGGTATTACTGGCACCGATGGAGGGCGTACTGGATTCGCTGGTACGCGAACTGCTCTCCGGGGTAAATGATTATGATCTGTGCGTCACTGAGTTTTTACGCGTGGTCGATCAACTGCTGCCAGTAAAATCCTTCTACCGTTTGTGTCCCGAGCTGCACAACAGCAGCCGAACGGCTTCCGGTACGCGCGTGCGTATGCAGCTCCTCGGGCAATATCCTGAGTGGCTGGCAGAAAACGCCGCGCGTGCGGTGGAGCTTGGTTCCTGGGGCGTCGATCTCAACTGCGGCTGTCCATCAAAGCTGGTGAACGGCAGTGGCGGCGGCGCCACCTTACTCAAAGATCCTGAGCTGATTTATCGCGGCGCGAAAGCGATGCGTGAAGCCGTACCCGATCACCTTCCCGTCACGGTGAAAGTGCGTCTGGGATGGGATTCGGGCGAGCGCCGCTTTGAAATTGCCGACGCGGTGCAGCAGGCCGGCGCCAGCGAACTGGTGGTGCACGGTCGCACCAAAGAAGAGGGCTATCGCGCTGAAAGCATTAACTGGCAGGCGATTGGCGAAATTCGCCAGCGTCTGTCGATTCCGGTGATCGCCAACGGTGAGATCTGGAGCTGGCAGGATGCGCAAGACTGTCTGCGCGTCACCGGTTGCGATGCGGTGATGCTGGGCCGCGGTGCGCTCAACATCCCGAATCTCGGTCGTGTGGTGAAATATAACGAAGCACCAATGCCGTGGTCTGAAGTGGTCGAACTGCTGCTCAAATACACGCAGTTAGAGAAGCAGGGCGATACCGGCATGTATCACGTCGCCCGCATCAAACAGTGGCTCGGCTATTTGCGTAAAGCCTATAACGAAGCCGATGGGCTGTTCAGTGAAATCCGCACCCTGCGCGTATCGGCCGAGATCGCCACGGCGATTGAGCGCCACGCTCTTCAGTTAACCGCACCGGTTTAACCCATCCTCATTTAAACGCCGTTGTGAAGTGCATCTGCTTGCTGGCTGAATAGAAGAGGGCAAGTTGCTCGCTGAATTTGCCGGGATCGTGTTGCTCAGCAATTCTCTTCAGTGATTGCGCAGAGTATTGCGTGATCACGCCCGGATTGCGCAAAATATCAATGATATGCCCCTTTAGCTGCTGCACGATTTGTCGACGGATCTGCAATTTACTCTCCAGAGAATCAACCACATACTCATATTCGTCATTGACCGGCTGCTGAATCAGCCACCCTGCACCGGGTGGATTGATCTCTGGCAAGGCACGAATGTTGGTGGTGATCACCGGACAGCCACTGGCTTGCATCTCCAGCACTGAGAAGCCGTAAGTATCCTGCCAGCTGGGCAACAATCCCACGTGCGAATGCTGCAGTAAGGTCAATACCTGATTGTTGGGCAGGGTGGTGAAATGCTGAATGTGGGGCGAGGTTTTGATTAACTGCTCAATGCGCGTGTAAAACGTCTCATCATCCTGAAATTGCCGATGGGCAATATTATGGCGCTGTGTGATGTCACCGATCAGCGTGACCTGAATCTGGCCGCGGGTGAACACATCCTCTTCAGTTAATTGCAAGATGGCCAGTACCACTTCCGCGCCGCCTTTGCGATAGAACTCATTGCCGATAAAAATGAAACGTATTTCTCCGGGCGAGATCAGGCGCGGTTTAACGCACAATAGCGGTTGCGGCGGATGCAGAACGTGTAGCTTGTGTCTGACGGCGGCTTTGATCGCGGGAAACGCATCGAGCAGCTTCCACTGGATGTCGAGGGTCGCTTGCGAGATGGCAATCAACGTCAGGCATTCCGCTTTCGCGATTAATCGCAGCTGCGACTTCAATTCAGGATTGTCGTATTTTGCCACACCGGGCACCGGCAGCACGCGTGGGATTTCGGTTTCAAAGGTGGCGATCCAGTTCCTTTTGGTGTCGGCCACTTCATTGAAAAGGTGAATGACATCCGCATCATGTGGCAGTAAGCCGGGGAGCGGAAGAAAAACAAATTGTTTATTTTTATGTAAGATTTTTGCTTTGACGGCATTTAAATAGAAATAGATATTCTTTTTTCGGCAATCAATATATTTGTTGTGTGGGTTAGTGATGATATTTCTTTTTTCAGGATATCCGCTTCCACTGATGATTATCTTCATAATCTCTCCTGGTCGGTAGGGAACAGAATGAACAGAGGTCAGAAATTGGCTTAAGCGGGTGCACAGGCTCAACGTTGCCGTTATGCCTATTACGCACCGAAAGTAACGATCGGTATTTGATTGATTAGTCTGTAACCTAAAGGCAATCGGGGGCGGAATCTATGTCTTAATGTGAATGATTGCGCGCGCCTCTCTCAGCATTCGCGCGACCTGAAAAGATTAACAGTTGGTTTTGTTGCTATTTTAATGGAATATTTTTTGGATAATCGTTTTCCGAAAAGGTTTTTTTTCAGATTTGTCAGGCCGATGTGTAAAAGAAATTGAATTAATTTCTGTTATTAATCGAAGGTGAAATGCCGGGGCGATATTTAAATAAGCCTGATAATGGAATTATACAGAATTACCCTATGACACAGTCCCATGTAAAGTCAGGTTCAAGCTCAACGCTAATTGCGCTATAGTAGCGTTTCACATTCATTTGTAATGCCATCACTTATGTCTGACGCCGCTGTACTGAGTCATGCTCAGTTAAATAAACGCATCATCTCCGTTATTGTCTTCACGTTTTTCTGCTACCTCTCGGTAGGGTTGCCGCTCGCGGTGCTACCGGGATTTGTGCATAACCAACTGGGTTTCAGTTCGTTCATCGCCGGATTGATCATTAGCCTGCAGTACTTCGCCACGCTGCTCAGCCGTCCGCATTCGGGCCGTCTGGCCGATCGTTATGGCCCGAAACGTGTGGTGATGATGGGGTTGGTGTGCTGCGGCATGAGTGGCGTACTTTCCCTTTTCGCTGCGTTGTTCACCGATGTGCCGATGCTCAGTCTGGCGCTATTGGCGGTGGGAAGGCTGTTTCTGGGGGTGGGTGAAAGCTTTAGCAGTACTGGCTCAACGCTGTGGGGGATGAACATTGTCGGGCCGTTGCAGACGGCGCGTGTGATCTCATGGAATGGCGTTGCCACCTACTTTGCGATGGCGATAGGCGCACCGCTCGGGGTGCTGCTCAATCAAATGTTCGGCATCAGCGGCTTTGCCGGGCTTGTGGCGTTGATGGGCGTCATCGGTTTCTGCATGGCGAGCCGTAAAGCGGCGGTCAGCGTCACCGCGGGCGTGCGTATCCCTTTTCATCGCGTGGTCAGCCGCGTCTGGCTGTTTGGGCTGGCATTGGGCTTTGGCACCATCGGATTTGGCGTCATCTCAACGTTTATCACGCTATATTTTGCCAGCCGCGACTGGAGCGGCGCTGCTTTTGCCCTGACGTTGTTTAGTCTGGGCTTTGTGCTGGTGCGCCTGGCCGGTGGCCGCTACATCACTCGTTTTGGCGGGTTGAAAGTGTCGCTGGTGTCATTTGTGCTGGAGTGTGCCGGTCTGCTGTTAATCTGGCAGGCTGATAGCAGTTGGCTGGTGGATATCGGTGCATTCCTGACCGGCGGTGGTTTCTCGCTGGTGTTCCCGGCGCTGGGCGTGGAAGCGGTTAAACGCGTGCAGCAGCAGGATCAGGGCTCGGCGCTGGGTACCTACTCGGCGTTTCTTGATTTAGGGCTGGGATTAACCGGTCCGGTGGCGGGATTGCTGATTGGTCATTGGGGGATGCAATCAGTGTATCTGGCGGCGGCCCTGATGGTGCTGGGCGCATTTGCCATAACATTGCGTCTGCAACAGCAGCACGGCCGCGAGGCAGCCGTGCAAACTGTTAACTAATACTTCTCTGGTACCACCATGTTTTCTGGTACTGGCGCGCGGCGATAATCTTCATGGCGTTCGCGCGTCGGTAACATTATGGTTTTGCTCTCGCTCTCTTCGTACGGCACCTGTTGCAGCAGATGGCTGATGCAGTTCAGGCGCGCACGCTTCTTATCCACACCTTGCACTACCCACCATGGCGCTTCAGGGATGTGCGTGCGCTCCAGCATCTCTTCTTTCGCTTCGGTGTAATCTTCCCAACGGCGGCGGCTTTCGAGATCCATCGGGCTCAATTTCCACTGTTTCAGCGGATCGTGGATGCGGCTCAGGAAGCGCAGCTCCTGCTCTTCATCGGTGATCGAGAACCAGTATTTGATGATCTGAATGCCGCTGCGGGTCAGCATTTTTTCGAATTCCGGCACGCTGCGGTAAAACTCTTCGACTTCGGCTTCATTACAGAAGCCCATCACGCGCTCGACGCCTGCGCGGTTGTACCAGCTGCGGTCAAACATCACAATCTCACCGGCTGCAGGCAGGTGAGCGATATAGCGCTGGAAATACCACTGGGTTTTCTCACGATCGTTCGGCGCGGGCAGGGCGGCGACGCGACAGGTCCGTGGGTTTAAACGCTGGGTGATACGCTTGATCACCCCGCCTTTCCCGGCGGCATCACGGCCTTCAAACAAAATCACCACGCGATGTCCGGTGCGCATCACCCAATCCTGCAACTTCACCAGCTCGCCCTGCAGATGCAGCAACTCACGGAAGTAGCGGCGGCGGAAAGCCTTATCGCCTTCCTGCTGCGGTTCACCGTTATCATTGAAGCGCAGATCATCCAGCTCCATTTCCAGCTCTTCGTCGTAGCTGTCGTAAAACTCCTGCAGCAGACGCGCATTGAAGGTCTCGCTGTGGAAGCTATTGTCGTGTGTCGCCATGACTTTTCCCCGTTACAGATGAATAAACAGAGCGTAAAGCAGCCCTGAAAGTAAGACTGAGACCGGCAGCGTCAGCACCCACGCTAGCGCGAGGTTACGAATCGTCGAGAGCTGCAGGCCAGATTTGTTAGCGGCCATCGAACCGGCCACGCCTGATGACAGGACATGAGTAGTGGAGACCGGTAAGCCGAACACATCCGCCGCACCGATGGTTGCCATCGCCACCAGCTCCGCACTGGCACCCTGTGCGTAGGTCAGATGGGTTTTGCCGATGCGCTCACCGACGGTGACCACAATGCGGCGCCAGCCCACCATGGTGCCGAGGCCAAGGGCAATCGCCACCACCACTTTCACCCACATCGGGATAAAGCGCGTGGCGGCATCCAACTCTTTCTTCACGGCGGTGAGATTGCTGGCAATCTCTTCCGGCATCGCGACTTTAGCCGATTGCAGATGTTTGATGGTTTCGGAGGCGAGGTACATATCATTACGGGTGTTAGTCACCGCTTGAGCCGGGATATTCTCCACCGCACCATAACGACGGATCTGATCGCCGATATCGCCCAGCATCATGCCGAGGGCAGGGAGTACCTGAGGGCGGTTCTGGCTGGTGCGCACGAACTCGGTCAGCACTTCACGCGGCGCGGGCATCGCGGCGGGTGCCGGTTGCAGCGTCAGCAGCTGCTGCTCGGTGACCTGGGTTAATGCGGCCACGCGCGGGATTTGATCCGGCGGCAGCGAACGGTTCAGGGCGTAAGCAATGGGCATGGTGCCCACCAGAATCAGCATGATGAGGCCCATGCCTTTCTGGCCGTCGTTTGAACCGTGGGCAAATGAGACACCGGTACAGGTCAGGATCAGCAGGCCGCGAATCCATGCCGGTGGAGGCTGATTGCCCTTAGGTGCTTCATACAGCTGGCGGTTGCGGATAAAGGCCTTCATCGCCAGCAGCAGGAGCGCCGCACAGATAAAGCCGACAATCGGCGACAGCAGCAGGGCGTAACCCACTTTGATCGCCTGATCCCAATCCACACCGCTGGTACCACTACGACCGTGCAGCAGGGCATTCGCCACGCCCACGCCGATGATCGAACCGATCAGCGTGTGTGAAGAGGACGCCGGCAGGCCGAAGTACCAGGTGCCGAGATTCCAGATGATCGCTGAGAACAGCAGCGCATACACCATAGCGAAGCCGTTGCCGCTACCTGCCTGCAGAATCAGCTCCACCGGCAGCAGTGAGATAATGCCAAACGCCACCACGCCGCTGGAGAGCAAAACGCCAAGGAAGTTGCAGAAGCCAGACCACACCACGGCAACACCCGGCGACAGCGAATGGGTATAAATCACAGTGGCGACAGCATTGGCGGTATCGTGGAAGCCGTTAACAAACTCAAAGCCGAGGGCAATCACTAAAGCCACGCCCAGCAGCAGGAACGGCGTATAGCTGGTGACAGGCGCGCCGGTCTCCTCAACGTCATTAAACAGGTTGATGGCGGTGAACAGCAGGCCGCCGCACAGCAAGATCAGGAAGATGATGCGTGAGATTTTTCCGTTGCCCTGGTTAAGATTCGGGCGTCCGTTTTGGGACGATGATGTTGATGTAGATGCAGGTAAACTGTTTTCAGCCATAACACACCCCGGTGTGGATTGACGATGCTCGATTGGCATCCGTTACCCGCAGTGTGATACGTGGTTTGTATGACAGAATGATGATCGCGATCACGCTCTGTCATCTTGCTGTAACACGGCTGTCGCAGTCTGTGGATCTGACCGCTTCGGGATCCTCACGCTGCCATGTTCCAGCCTGTCTTGCCGCTTGCCTCATTGCCGGACTTCAATAATGAAGTGGCCGGACTCATTCATGGGTATCTGTTCACGCCGGAAGCACCGCCACAGCGACTCAACGCGCGTGAAGCTTCGCAGCTCGCGCAGCAAAATTTGCCGGAATCCTATTTTCTTTGGCTACACATCAACCTGAATCATGCCCGTGCCGAGCGCTGGGTTCAGGACCACTTTAGTGTAGACGATGATTTTTTCGATGAGATCCATTCTGCTTCACCGCGCACGCGTTTGGCCCATCAAAACGATGCGCTGCTGGCCGTGCTCAATGATGTGACTTTCAGTAAAGAAGAGCGCAGTACACAGAATGCCACGCTGTGGATTTGGTGCTGTACGCACACCATTGTCACCGCGCGTTATCGTCCGGTGGGAATGATTGAGCGCATGCATCAGCAAATTGATCGTCTCCCGTTCGCCGAGCCGGATGCGATGCTGTTGTGGTTGCTGGGTGAGCAGGAAGCGCAACTAGAGCAAGTGGTGCGCCGCTCCAGTCAGGCGGTGGATGCCATTGAAGAGCGTTTGCTCAGTGCCGCGATTAAAAGCAACCGCAGTGAGTTGGGCCATTTACGCCGCATGCTACTGCGTGTGCAGCGTTTGCTGGCACCTGAACCCGCCGCGCTATTTCGTTTGTTAAATCGGCCACCAAAGTGGCTCAAGCGCGAACCGCTAAGTGAATTGCGCATCTTTACCGAAGAGTTCAGCGTCGCATTGAATGACCTGGCGGGACTGATGGAACGTATTCGTTTGTTGCAGGAAGAGATTGCCGCGAGTTTGATGGAACAGAGCAACCGCACGCTGTTTTTACTGACAGTGATCACCGTGCTGGCGCTGCCGATTAACATCATTGCCGGCTTTTTCGGTATGAACGTGGGCGGGATTCCGCTGGCGAATAATCCGCACGGTTTCTTACTGCTGGTGATTCTGGTGTTGGTGTTTACCCTGGTGGCGGGCTGGCTGGCGTTGAGACGGCGGCGGGAATAACCCCGTAAACAAGCCAATGAGTGCGTATTTAACCCGGTACGCATAAATGCGCCCCCTACGAATACCATACCCAACTTTGTAGGGTCGCCATTAATGGCGACCAAAGCGCACTGAAGTGACAAGCATTACGCAATATCATCGTAGGGTTGCCACTTATGGCGACCGGGCAAAAAAAAGCCAGCCACAATGGGCTGGCTTTTTACTGCATGGCGAGTCAGCGATTACAGGCTGTTGCCGGTCGCTGGCGCAGGCTGAGCAGCCGGAGCCACATCACTCTGCGGTGCAACGGCGCTGGCGCCCTGCGGGGTCATCGGCTCTTCTTTTGGCGTGGCGTCAGAAGATTCCTGAACCGGTACCGGAGCAGGCATCACTTCACCCTGCGGACCGTTGATTTTAGTTGGCATGCCGTTACGCGCCTGAATCGCGTTATTCACCGCATCCTGGTTAGTGCTGCCATCGGCAATCACTTTGGTCACCGCAGCGGTCAGCGTAATCGGCACCACTTCACGTGAGTTAAACTGCTCTTCGGTAGTAGAGAGTGGGTTGTGCACTTCTACATAGCGAGAACCGTCTGGCTCAACGGTGGCTTTCACCGGCTGATCGATAAACTGTACGCGAGTGCCAACCGGCACGTTGTCGAACAGCCATTTGATGTCGTCAGCACGCAGACGCACACAGCCGTGGCTCACGCGCAAACCGATACCGAAGTTGGCGTTAGTACCGTGAACTGCGTACAGACGGCCGATATACAGCGCATACAGTCCCATCGGGTTATCCGGACCTGCCGGGAATACGGCTGGAATGCTTTCGCCACGTGATGCGTATTCTGCGTGCATCGCTTTGGTTGGCGTCCAGGTTGGACCGGCTTTTTTACGCTGAACGGTCGTGGTCCAGTTCACTGGCGTGTCTTTCCCCAGTTCACCGATACCGATTGGCAGCACAACCACGGTCTTGGTGCCTTTCGGATAGTAATAAAGACGCATTTCCGCGCTGTTGATCACGATGCCTTCACGCGGGGCGTCAGGCAGGATCAGCTGCTGAGGGATCACCATTTTGGTGCCCGCTTTTGGCAGATAAACATCAACGCCCGGATTGGCTTCCAGCATGTTGCTGAGGCCCATCTGGTACTGAGCAGCGAAGGCTTCCAGCGGAAGTCGGCTGTCATCAGGCACGGTGATTTCAAGGTTTTCGCCGATCAAACGGATGTTAGCCGCTGGCAGCGGATACACTACTGCGAATGCCGACTGGCTGAACGCCGCCAGTACCAAAGCAAGTGAAGCGAACGCGCGAATGCTCTTTTTCATGTTTTTCAAGTCGTTATAGCCGTGTTTCAGGCTTGTCAGTGTGTCGAATCCATCTTGGTCTCAATGACCCGGTGCGCATTATATGTGCATAGGCGCAGTGATGGGAATCAGGATTTTCAATGGCTGATGATACTTTACTTAAATAGTGGGCATTTCCCGACCCATCTCGTTGCCGTACCGCCCAAAATGTGAATTTTCTTAAGGCTGCCACAGCGTCACTTCATTGCTCAATTTACGATTGAGGAAAAAAGCGGCACTGATTAACGCCAGATGCGACAGCGCCTGCGGCATATTTCCCAGCGCTTCGCCATGCGTAGTAAATTCCTCGGCGTACAACCCCAGGGGATTGGCATAACTCAGTAATTTCTCAAACTCAAAATGGGCTTCGTGCACGCGGCCGGCCCGCGCCAGACACTCCACATACCAGAAGGAACAGGCGGCAAAGGAACCTTCACCCCCGGTTAAGGCATCGGCAGGGGTTTCACTAATGTTATAGCGGCGCACTAAACCGTCGCTCACCAGATGCGTTTTAATCGCGTCAAGGGTGGCAATCCAGTCGGGATCGGTGGAGCTGACAAAGCGCACCAGCGGCATGAGCAACATAGAAGCATCAAGGAACTTGCCGCCGCGTGTGGCGGTAAAATGGCCCTGTTCCGGGTTCCAGAAGTTTTGCCAGATGTCATCGCGGATCTCGCTGCGCACACGATCCCAGCGCTCATACGGCATCGGCAATGAACGCTTCAGGCCGAGACGTAGGGCGCGATCCAGCGCCACCCAGCACATCAGGCGCGAATGCAGAAAGTGCTCTGGCTCACCGCGCATCTCCCAGATACCGGCATCGGGCTGATTCCAGTTGCCGCAGACATAATCAATCATGTCGGAAACATGCCGCCAGCCGCGCTGTGAAATGGCTTCACCGTATTTATTGGCAAGGTAAATGGCATCCATCAGCTCGCCGTAAATATCCAGCTGGGTCTGCCGCCAGGCATCATTGCCGATGCGCACCGGGCGCGAGTTGGCATAGCCGGAAAGATTGAGCAACTCGGTTTCATGCAGTTCGGTACCGCTGTCCAGACGGTACATCACCTGCAAGTGCGGCGTGTCGTCATGACTGTGCTCGACACAGCGACCCACCCAATGGGTAAAGTCTCGCGCTTCTTCCACATAACCCAGGCGCATCAGCGCATACATGCTAAAGGAGGCATCCCGAATCCACGAGGCGCGATAATCCCAGTTGCGCTCGCCGCCTAACTCTTCCGGCAGGCCAAAGGTTGCCGCAGCGGCAATCGAACCGTGCTGTTTCGAGGTGAGTAGTTTGAGTGCCAGTGCGGATCGCGTCACCATTTCCTGCCAGCGTCCGCGATACGTGCTGTGGCTGCTCCAGCGCCGCCAGTAGGCCAGTGTGTCGCTGAAGCACTGTTCAGTGGCAATCTCTGCCACAAAGGGATCGTCATCGCTGCCAAATACGAACTCAGCAGATTCCCCGGCCTGAAGGGTAAATTCGGCCACTGCGCTGTGGTTTTCCCGGGTCATTACCACCGTAGCACTCAGCCGTAACGCGGGCTGGCCTTCGGCAAGAAAGGCCACGCCACCAGGGCGCAGTTCGGTATGGGTTTCGGCACGGGCATAATCATGGCGCGGGGCGCACAGCAGATTGAAGGTGGCCGTTCCGCGCACCATTTTGACCCGACGTACCAGTCGCGGTACTTTATTGGGCTGGTCGCAGATCGGCATGTAATCGGTGATCTCCGCCACGCCCGCATCGCCTAACCAGCGCGTCTGTAAAATATTAGTATCCGGCAGATAGAGCTGCTGCTGGCGCGCATTTTTCCAGTCCGGTGCCAGTGAGAACAGACCGGCATCATCGCCATCCAGCAACGCAGCAAACACGGACGGGCTATCCAGTTCCGGCCAGCAGAGATAATCGATGGTGCCGTCATTGGCGATCAATGCACAGGTCCGTAAATCCCCAATCACGCCGTGATCATCAATTCTGCGTTTAATTTTGCTCATCCTGCCTCCTTGACTGCATCTGATTGTTAACTATAGACGAAAGGGTGTTTTCGGCTGACCCGAGGCACAGATCGATAACTTCTATACTGTGAAGACACCCATCACGCAGGAGAATGTTATGGCACTGGGCAAACAGAAAGTGGCCGTGGTTACCGCATCCGATTCCGGCATTGGCCGCAGCTGTGCCGTCATGCTGGCTGAAGCGGGCTACACGTTAGGGATCACCTGGCGCTCAGATGAAGCGGGGGCACAGGAAACGGCGCGACTGGTCGAGAGTAAAGGGCAAACCGCACAGGTGCGGCAGCTGGATCTCTCCGATCCGCAAGAAGGGGGCAAGCAACTGGCGCAGCTCATCAATTCACTGGGTCGCATTGACGTACTGGTCAACAACGCGGGCGTGATGATGAAAGCTGATTTTCTCGATGTCACCTTTGAAGATTGGCGGAAAACGTTCAGCGTCGATGTGGATGGTTCGTTTATCTGCGGACAGATCGCCGCCCGTCATATGGTCGATCAGGGCGATGGTGGGCGCATCATTAACATCACTTCAGTGCATGAACACACTCCGTTGCCGGATGCCACCGCTTACACCGCGGCGAAACATGCGCTCGGCGGTCTGACCAAATCGATGGCGTTGAGTTTGTTGCCGCATCACATTCTGGTGAATGCCGTTGCACCGGGCGCGATTGCCACCGCGATGAACCATCTCACTGACGATCAGGCGCGCAGCACACGTATGCCGGAAATTCCGATTGGACGCCCCGGCGATACGCGTGAAGTGGCAAGTTTAGTGGCGTGGTTGTGTTCGGAATGGGCGACCTATACCACCGGACAATCGTTTATTGTTGACGGTGGATTTATGCTGGCCAACCCACAGTTTAAAGGCTACCACCACTAATCCGCCCGGCGGCGGTTCCAGCGGCGAATCACGTAACGCAGCGCGATGCCGAACACAATCGCCGCCACCAGCCACAGCAAATGTTTAAGGTGCTGGTCGAGCTTATGCAGCCACGGGGTAATGATCTCCCCGGCGAAGTAACCCAGGGTGACAAAGATCAGCGACCAGAGCGCGGCGCCTATCACGTTGAGCACAAAGAAACGCAGCGGTTTTAACCGGCTGGTACCGATGATGATCGGACCAATAATGCGGAAGCCGTACATAAAGCGCACGCCAATCACAAACAGACTCGGGCGCTTCTGAATCAGGCGATTGGCTTTACGAATGGTGTCTTCATGTTTACGGAAACGGCGCAGGATGCGCGTGCCGTAGCGACGGCCCAGCCAGAACAACAGCTGATCGCCGATAATCCCTCCGATCATCGCGGCCAGCACCACGCCGGTGAAGTGCAGCAGGCCTTCATGCGCCGCCACGCCGCCCAGCAGGGTAAAAGTTTCCCCTTCCGCGATACAGCCAATCAGCAACGCCAGATAGCCGTACTGCGTAATTAATCCGTTGATATCGAGATGCAAATTATCCTCCCTTTCGCGATTGATTCAGGTAACAGTTTATACGCCAGCAGCTTTTTTTGTGCCGCTGTCCGCAAAAACAGCAGCCCCGATTATACTTGAAGGGAAGCTGCCTGAGTTGCATGGCCTGATCGCTGAAGGGGCAGCCCATCGCATCAGAGGAGTGATTTTATGAATCATGTCTGGGGTCTTCTGGCGCATCCTAACCAGGAAATGCGCGATATCAAGCAAGAAAATGAGAGCGTTTCGCACCACTACACCCACCATGTTTTGATGATGGCAGCGATCCCGGTGATCTGTGCCTTTATCGGTACCACACAACTGGGCTGGAATCTGGGCGAAGGGCAGTTCGTACAACTCAACCTGCTGACCGGCATCGGTCTCGGCATTCTTTTCTATCTGATTATCTTAGGCGGCGTGGCGGTGATGGGTCGCGTCATTCATTGGATGGCGCGCGATTATCCGCAGCGTCCCAGCGTTCAGCGCTGTACCGTGTTTGCTGGCTATGTCGCCACCCCGTTGTTTATCAGTGGGCTGGTGGCACTTTATCCGCTGGTGTGGCTGTGCGTGTTAGTCGGCGCGGTGGCGTTACTCTATACCGGTTATCTGCTGTACGTCGGCATTCCGGTGTTCCTCAATATTGATCGTGAAGAGAGCATGCGCTTCTCAGGATCGACACTGGCGATTGGTGTGCTGGTGTTTGAAGTGCTGCTGGCACTGACCGTGGTGTTGTGGGGTTACGGACCACGATTGTTCTAACCTGCAATGACACCGTGAACGGGAGGCCATTAGGTCTCCCGTTTTTTTAACGCTCAGAAACAATCTACCTAAGAAATTTCGCAGATAAGCGCGTATTATGCTGCTGCCAGCCCGCATCCCGTCTGGTTTGATGCGCGCGGCCTGTGTCTTAAACACGGCGCAAAACTCCTTACCGGATTTTTTTGACACGATGTCTGTAAAAATGCGTATTTCCTTGCTGTCGCTGGCGCTGTTTGTCGCCGCACCGGCAGCTGTCACTCCGGCACTGGCCGCGCCTGCTGCGCTGTCTAATCTGGCGCCGATTGCCCAACCGCAAATCGCCTCCGGCAGTGCCATGATTGTCGATCTTGAAACCAATAAAGTGCTGTTCTCCAGCCATCCGGATCGTGTGCGGCCTATCGCGTCACTCACCAAGCTGATGACGGCAATGGTGGTGCTGGATGCCAAACTGCCGATGGACGAGATGCTGTCGGTGGATATCAGCCACACGCCAGAGATGCGCGGTGTGTTCTCGCGCGTCAAATTGAACAGTGAAATCAGCCGCCGCAATATGCTGCTGCTGGCGCTGATGTCATCGGAAAACCGTGCTGCCGCCAGCCTGGCGCATCACTATCCGGGCGGCTATGACGCCTTTATCCGCGCGATGAATGCCAAAGCGCGTGCGCTGGGCATGACGCACACCCACTATGTTGAACCGACAGGTTTGTCGATTCACAACGTCTCCAATGCGGAAGATTTGATTAAGCTGGCAAAAGCCACGCGTCAATATCCGTTGATTGGTGAACTGAGCACCACCAAAGAAGATACAGCGGTGTTTAAACATCCGAACTATGCGCTGCCGTTCCGTAACACCAATCACCTGGTGTACAAAAACGACTGGCGTATCGCGCTGACCAAAACCGGTTATACCGATGAAGCCGGCCACTGCCTGGTGATGCGCACGGTGATCAACAACCGTCCGGTGGCGCTGGTGGTGCTGGATGCGTTTGGCAAGTACACCCACTTTGCCGATGCCAACCGTCTGCGTGACTGGCTGGAAACCGGCAAAGCGGCGCCGGTTCCGGCAGCGGCGCTGGCCTACAAGAAGCAGAAATCGTCGCAAACGGCCAGCAACGAGTAATCACGACGTCTGTTTCCCTTCACAGATGCACAATGGATTGTGCGTCTGTGAGTGCTTCCGATTGGCGGGATAAGCACTCCCGAACGACCAAAAAAATCCCTAATCGTCAGCACCAAAGTTTTCGCGCTTCATTCCTATAGTTTCCGCTTCGGCTACGCTCTACACTGGCCGCCATCTAAAGTTAACTGGCATTTATCGGCTGTCATTGCGCTGGAATCTCACTCATATGTACAAGCTTCGTTCGCTATTTACCCCATTTATACTGCTGCTGGTGCTGTTAAGCCCGGCACTGAGCTACGCGGATGACAACACTGCCGCCGCGGCTCAGCAAGAGGACGCCGCACCCAAGGTCAATCCTGCGGTTGAGCTGCCGAAAATGCAGAAAATCCTCGACAAGATTAAAGGCCAGGTATCAGGCGATACCAATGAGAGCCAGCTCAACCAGCTCAATGAGATGGCGCTGGAGCTATCCGGTAACGCAGAAACTTTGGGCCAGGCGCTGATCCCGCAGCGTCAGCAACTGGATGCGCAGCTCGCGGTGCTGGGTCCGGCACCGAAACCGGACAGCGGCGTGAAAGAAACGCCGGAAGTGACGCGCAAACGCGCCTCGCTGGAGAGCCAGAAAAGTAAACTGGACGATCAAATCAAGCAGGCCGATGGCATTAAAAATGGCGCGCTGGTGCTTTCCTCCCAGATCGTCAACCTGCGTCGTGACCAGCTGAAGAGCCAGCTGGCGTTGAACTCCGGTAGCATCCTGGGACCGCGCTTTTGGGCGCCGATGGTCAGCCGTCAGGATTTGGATGGCGAGAAAATCAGCGACTTTATCGCTGAATTGCAGGACACCGCAGCACTCTCCTGGGAGCCTGGCTGGCGTTTTGGCACTATCGGCTGGTTGATTGCGGCCATGCTGGTGATGACGCTGGGGCGTCGTTACAGCGAAGAGTTTCTCGCCTGGGTGAGCATTCACAAAATGCCGGAAGGGCGTCTGCGCCGTAGCTTCCTGGCGGCAGCGATTGCGCTGACGACCCTGGCCGCGGTGGTGCTGACTTTTAACTTTATCGCGCTGGCGTTTACCCGTCGTGATGAGGTCTCGACTGATGTGCAGGATTTTGTTGAGCGTCTGGTACAACTCAGCGTCTATTGTGGTTTGATCGCCGGTTTGGGCCGTGCTTTCCTGTCGACGCGCCGTCCGAGCTGGCGATTGCCCAGCATCTCCAATGAAGTTGCGCAGGCGCTGAAGCCGTTCCCGCCGATTACCGCTGCGCTGGTGTTTATTTTCCAGACCGCAGAGTCCTTTAACTACAGCGTCGGCACCAGCCTGAACACCACCATCTTCGCTAACGGCCTGACGGCACTGCTGATCGGTACCACCGGTATGGCGATCAGCATGCGTACCAACCGCGTGCGTCGTCGTATGGTGCAAGAGGGCAATGCTCCTGAAGCCCGTCCGACTATTGTCGGGCTGGTACAGCTGGCGCTGACGCTGACCGCACTGGCGATTCTGATTTCGCTGATCGTCGGTTATGTCACGCTGGCACGCTTCCTCGGTTATGAGGTGATCTGGTGCGGCATTCTGTTTGGCTCGTTCTACTTCCTCAGCCATTTGATCAATGACGGCTGTGAAAGCCTGTTTTCTACCAACAATGCTACCGGCAAACGTCTGCAGACCTCGTTAAACATTGACGAACGCCATCTGCAGCAGGCGGCTACGCTGCTGGGCGCTGTTGGTAAAACCGCACTGATAGGGATTGTGGTGCTGGCGCTGCTGAACGGCACCTTCGCCTCTTCAACGCCGATCGAGCTGATTCAGAAAGTGATTGAGTTCTGGGGCGGCAAAGGTCTGGAATCACTGAACATCGTGCCGGCGCATATGGTGAATGCCATTCTGTGTCTGGTGGTGGGCATCTACGTGCTGCGTTCGGTGCGTCGCTGGCTGGATAAAGATTTCCTGCCAAAAACCACCATGGACGTGGGCATGCGCGTGTCGCTGGTGACGCTGTTCAGCAATATCGGCTATGTGCTGATCATTCTGCTGACGCTGTCGATCATGGGCCTGCAGTGGAACAAACTGGCGTGGATCGTCAGCGCCTTGTCGGTCGGTATCGGTTTCGGCTTACAGGAGATAGTGAAGAACTTTATCTCCGGTTTGATTCTGTTAACCGAGCGCCCGGTGAAAGTGGGCGATCTGGTGAGTATCAGCGGCATTGAAGGGGATATTCGCCGTATCAATGTGCGCGCCACCGAGATTCAGCTGAGTGATAAATCCACGGTGATAGTGCCGAACTCACAGTTCATCTCACAGAACGTGCGTAACGCCACCATGGGCAATGCACAGGGTGTGGTGACCATTATGTTGACCTTCCCGCTGGATATCGATCCGGTGCGCGTGCGTGAGATTCTGCTGGAGGTTTACCAGGAGAACGAGCGTATTCTGGAAACGCCTGAGCCATCCGTCTCATTCAAGGATTTGACCTCTGCGGGTATCGTGTTGAGCGTCACCGGCAACGTGGCGGGCCAGCGTCAGATCTCCAGCGCCAAGAGTGATCTGCTGTTCGACATTCTGACGCGCTTGCGTAAAGAGGGCATTGTGTTGTCCACGCCGCAGACGATGATCATTGAACGTCGGGCAATACCTGCCGCAGCGCAGGATGAAGGCGAGCAACTGTCATAATCCAATGGGCGGCTCTCGGGCCGCCCATGAGTTTAATCAAGCCTTCACCGCCCAACCCTTCTGCTTACTGGTTTTACCAATCCCCGGATTAAAGGTATTGGTCGGATCGAGCTGACGATAAAACGCCTGCAACTGCGGTTTCGCCTGATAAAGATGCCCGACGTTGTGCTCGGCAGGGTATTCGGCACCACGCTCGCTCAGAATTGCCAACATCTTCTCCTTCAACGCATGCGCATCCACGCCTTTCTTCACGATGTAATCCTGATGGAATACATGGCAGAAGAAGTGGCCGTAATAGAGGCGATGGCTCAGATCGTTGTCGAACTCGGCGGGTAAACGTTCAAACCAGTCGCTATCGTTGCGGCGCAGCGCGATATCCAGTGCCAGAATATCTTCTACTTCATCCGCATGCACCGCGTGGTAACGCACTGCGGCACCGGCAGCGGCGAAGCGATGCAGGAAAGCATGTGCGCCTTCCTTGCCGTCGCAGGCAAAGAACTCGCCACCGCCTTCGCGGAAGTATTCGTGCAAATACTCCTGCGCTTCCGCTACGCCTTCACCGGACATTTTCAGCATCAGGTGATGTTCAAACTTATCGCGATACTGCTTCATGCGTTTCGGCAGATGGGCAGGTAACCAACCGCTGATGCGCTGCAACACGCGATCGGTAAAGTGGGGTTTAACAAAACTCAGCTTACCCAGCCAGGCATCCACCCGACCTTTCAGCGTGAAGAACAGCGGCATTTTGTCGGTGCCGAGCTTGTCGATCATCACAAAGGTGTCTTTGCCGTACACTTCGGCGATATCGAAAATGTCGCGGTGCATGTATTCGCCCGCGACCGGTAAGTTATTAAACTCGGCCAGAATATGGCGGCGCAGATCGCCCAATACCGCCGGATCGTTGGTGCCGATATAAAACACCTGCTGTTTTGGTTCGGTGGGGAAGGTATCAAGACGCACGGCGAATACCGCCAGTTTGCCCGCGCAACCCGAAGCCTCGAACAGGCGGCGCTCATCGGCGTTGAAGCGAGCGGGTGTATCCGCATGGATATCGCGCACACGTTCTGCATATTCATGATCCGAAGCATGACGTTCATCCCAGCGCACATCGCTCTGCTGCCAGCGATCGTCATCCAGTCGACCGAGCATCTCTTCCGGCGAGTGGCCGAGATCCATGCCGAGATGATTGACCAGCTTCAGTTTGCCGTCGGCATCAATCTGCGCATAAAGCGCCATTTCGCTGTAGGCCGGACCGCGTTTGATCAGCGAACCGCCGGAGTTATTACAAATCCCGCCCATGACCGACGCGCCGATACACGAGGAACCGATCACCGAGTGCGGTTCACGTCCCAGCGGCTTAAGGGCTTTTTCCAGCTGATAAAGGGTGCTACCGGGGAAGGCCAGAATCTGATTGCCGCCATCGATCAGCTGCAATTTATCGAGGCGCAAAGTACTGATGATCACCACTGGACGATCGTAATCATTGCCGTTGGGCGTCGAGCCTTCGGTCAGGCCGGTGTTGGCGGCCTGCATCAGAATCACCGCATCGGCCTGCACCAGCGCCTGCAATACCCGCCACAACTCCAGCAAGGAGCCGGGGAACACCACCGCCAGCGCATCGCCTTCACCGGAGCGGAAACCCTTACGATAGCGTGCGGTTTGTTCCGCCTCGGTTAACAGGTGTGAAGGGCCGACGAGGCGGCGCAGTTCAGCCAGCAGTGTAGGGTGTGAGGTGTTGTTATTCATGAACCTGTCCTTGTCGTTAACGTTGCGCATCTACTTTAGCACGCGTCAACGGCATGGTCGCGGTGTGACATCGGTGGCTACCTGCTATCCTGAACTTGTGGCACACTGGCCCGGTTATTTCGATATTGCGCAGTCACTTAAGAGAACCCGACCTGATGAAATGGATTTGCTCTGTTAGCCTCGCTGTTTCCCTTGCCATGCAGCCTGCCTTCGCAGATGACCTGTTTGGCCCCCATCCGATGACTGAACAGGCGCGTGACGCCTTTGTTAACCAGCTGCTCGGCAAAATGACCCTTGATGAAAAAATCGGGCAGATGCGCTTGATTAGCGTGGGGCCAGACACGCCAAAAGAGGCGGTTCGCGACATGATCCAGCACGGTCAGGTTGGCGCAATCTTCAATACCGTCACGCGTCCGGATATTCGCGCGATGCAGGATCAGGTGATGCAACTCAGCCGCCTGAAAATTCCATTGTTCTTCGCCTACGACGTGGTGCACGGTCAGCGTACCATTTTCCCGATCCCGCTCGGCCTCGCAGCCAGCTGGGATCTGGATGCGATCGGGGAAGTCGGCCGCATCTCCGCCTATGAAGCCGCCGATGATGGTCTCAATATGACCTGGGCGCCGATGGTGGATATCACGCGCGAGCCGCGCTGGGGACGCGTGTCTGAAGGCTTCGGAGAAGACACTTTCCTGTCTTCACAAATGGGCAGCGCGATGGTGAAATCCATGCAGGGCAAAAGCGCCGCCGACCGTTATTCGATCATGACCAGCGTGAAGCACTTCGCCGCTTATGGCGCAGTGGAGGGCGGACGTGATTACAACACCGTGGATATGAGCCCACAGCGCCTGTTCCAGGATTATCTGCCACCGTACAAAGCTTCTCTGGATGCGGGCAGCGGCGGCGTGATGGTGGCGCTCAACTCACTGAACGGCACGCCAGCGACGGCGGATGGCTGGTTGCTGAAAGACCTGCTGCGCGGTGAGTGGAAATTTAAAGGCATCACCATCAGCGATCACGGCGCGATCAAAGAGCTGCTGAAGCACGGTGTGGCCAGCGATCCGCAGGATGCGGTGCGTATTGCGCTGAAGTCCGGCATTGATATGAGTATGAGCGATGAGTACTACAGCAAATACCTGCCAGGGCTGGTCAAGAGTGGTGCTGTTACCATGGCAGAGATCGACGATGCAGCGCGTCACGTGCTGAACGTCAAATATGATATGGGCTTGTTTAACGATCCCTACAGCCATTTGGGGCCAAAAGGCAGCGATCCGCAGGACACCAATGCCGAGAGCCGTCTGCATCGTGCCGAAGCGCGTGATGTGGCGCGTAAGAGCATTGTGCTGCTGAAAAACTGGCATGAAACCTTACCGCTGAAAAAAGACGCCACCGTGGCCCTCGTGGGGCCATTGGCCGACAGCCAGCGTGACATTATGGGCAGCTGGTCAGCCGCGGGCGTGGCGAAACAGTCGATTCCGCTGCTGCAGGGCGTGCGCAATGCGATGGCGGGCAAAGGCACCGTGCTGTATGCCAAAGGGGCCAACATCACCGATAACAAAGGTATTCAGGACTTCCTCAACCTCTACGAACAGGCGGTTAGCGTGGATAAACGCTCGCCGCAGGAATTGATTGATGAAGCCGTTGCCCAGGCGAAGAAAGCGGATGTGGTGGTTGCTGCCGTGGGCGAAGCGCAGGGGATGGCGCATGAGGCCTCCAGCCGCAGTGATCTGGTGATTCCGCCAAGCCAGCAAAAACTGCTGGCGGCGCTGAAAGCGACCGGCAAGCCGTTGGTGATTGTGCTGATGAATGGCCGTCCACTGACGGTGGTGAATGAAGATCGTATCGCGGATGCGATGGTAGAAACCTGGTTCAGCGGCACCGAAGGGGGTAATGCGATTGCTGATGTACTGTTTGGCGATTACAACCCATCGGGCAAACTGCCGATGTCCTTCCCGCGCTCCGTGGGCCAGCTGCCGATTTACTACAACCACTTGCCAACCGGGCGTCCGTACAACTTCGCAAAGCCGAACAAGTACACCTCGCATTACTACGATGCGGTGAATGGTCCGCTGTATCCGTTTGGTTACGGTCTGAGCTACACCACTTTCACCGTTTCGCCGGTGAAAATGTCCGCCAAAACCATGCCACGCAATGGATCCGTTGAAGCGAGCGTCACTGTTACCAACACCGGCAAACGTGATGGTGCCACGGTGGTACAGATGTATCTCAACGATCCGGTGGCCAGCATCAGCCGTCCGGTGCAGGAGTTGCGCGGCTTCAAACGCATCATGCTGAAAGCGGGCGAGTCACAGACAGTAAGCTTTAAGATTGATGTGGATGCACTGAAATTCTGGAATCAAAAAATGCAGCATGTCGCCGAGCCGGGCAAATTCAATGTGATGATTGGCCTGGATTCGGTCCGCACGCAAGACGGGCAGTTTGATTATCTGTAAACGTTAGTGCGATTTGGCACAGGGTCAGCAGGAATGCTGTCCCTGTAATGCTATGCTGGCGGGGTGTTGTCAGGTTGACCTAAAAACCGATCTGACAACGCTTTGCTTGCCAGGTTTTGCAGGATTGGCCTGAGTGCTGATCCTGCAATGCTTTGCTTGCCAGATTTTACAGGGTTGGCATTTATGCCTGCTACGTCAATCAGCTCATCATCCAGACACCATGAATCTTCGTAACCGCATCCAGCAGCAAGTCTTTCGCCTGAATGGCCTCGCACTGAACGAATTCGATATCTCGCAACCGTTGGGCGATCCAGGTCTGTTTGGCCCCGATCATGTGATTTGGCGTGTGCACGGCGATTTCCCTTCGATGCTGTGCGGTGGGATTAGCGCACTCATGCTGCAAATGCTGCATCCGGCAGCGCTGGCGGGGGTGTGGGATCACTCTAACTTTCGTCAGGACATGCTGGGCCGTTTACGGCGCACCAGCCAGTTCATCGCTGTCACCACCTTTGGTAACACGCAGGATGCCAACATCCTGATCGAGCGCGTTAAAGCTATCCACCTGCGCGTCACAGGAATTGATAACGCCGGGCAACCTTACGCCGCCAGCGATCCGCATTTACTGACCTGGGTGCACGTGGCGGAAACCAGCCGCTTCCTCGCCGCGCATCTGCGCTATAAAAATCCGCAGCTCTCGCTGGCCGAGCAGGATCGCTATTACGATGAAGCGGCGCTCATCGCCGAAGCGCTGGGCGCGGAAAAGGTACCGAAAACGGTGCAGGCGGTGGACGCTTATCTGCAAGCCATGCGCCCGGAACTGATTTGCGATGAACGCACGCTGGAAGTGATGCAGCTATTAATCAATGCACCGGCCCCAAGCTGGCAGGCGAAACCGGCGATGCGGGTGATGCTAAAAGCCGGGATGGGATTGCTACCGGACTGGGCGCAACAGCAAATTCAGCAGCCGATCAGCCCGTTGACACAGTGGCGCGTGGATAAAGAGATCGCGGTGATTGCCGGTTTGCTGCGCTGGTCAATTCAGCGCGGGGCTTATTCCCGCGCCATGCAACGCATGGGACGCTAACGCTACAAATGCAGCTCGTCCTGCTTTTTGGTGTAGGTGCGCGGTGTGCGGGCTTCACGTTTAAGAGTGAGCTGGCGCTGCTGATAATGATGAAGCAGCATCCCTAATCCCACTCCCAGCAGCGCTAATGGCAACAAGCTGTAGTAAATGTCGATGGGTAACAACACCAAGAGTACCGCACCACCGAGCATGAACGTGAGCGCTGACATCACCCATGTATAGCGAAGAAACAGCCACACCAAAATCGCGAAAATCACGACATCGCGCAGGTTCAAATCGAGGTTTTGCAGCACCATGCTGAGCAGCTCCGCAAGGAGGAATGTGCAGACAATAGCATGCGAGGCGGCAAATGAATCGCGAATTAATTTGAAGTTTGTCAGGGCGTTGTGCTGGCATTCATCAGCCATTCTCACGCTTCCTGACTGCACTTTGAGAGTTTTACCCTTGTGTCACGTGGTGCGAGTGCCGATCCTGCTCTATTCTCAGGGAAAATGGATCCCTCAAGGCTTTGTCGAGGCGTTATGACACACCAACCTCTGATTGCTGAGGTGCCAAATCAGCAAAACACACTCACCGCTATCGTCGAACAGGATGCGCGCACGGCCTACTTTTACATCTGGCCAAACGATCTGTTTCGCAGCCAGTATGCGGTGCGCGGCTGCTGGCTGCGCAATCTGTTGCCTGCCCCGGCGCGTGAAGATCGTGAAGCGATGGAGCAGGGCATTGCGCCACTGCTCAGCGCAGAGTATTGCCGCACCTTAGAAGCCGAGCCGATGCTCGATCCTGCCGGTCTACAGATTCTGTGGGAACCGAGTGATGACGGCGCAGCCCTGTGGTATTACGGCCAACTGCTGGCGGTGATCCCTGGCTGGAGTCTGTATCAGGATAAGCAGGTCAGTTTCTCCGCTGGCTGCATCAAAGAGAATCGCCTGACCGCGCCGCTCGGCTCCGCCTCCACCAATGATTACTATGCTCGCGCCGAGCAGCAGCGGCACTTCTGGCGTGACTGGCACGACGGCCATTTATGGGATGTTGTGCAGCATGAGTTGATGCAGTGCTACCAGGCGCAGTTTGGTGAGTCGGTAAAGTATTACGCCATCGATCAGGGGAGCTGGCCGCCAATGGCCATCTCTCAGCACTGGCACAATGGCGTGTGGGTTTTTCTCACGCTGGGTATGGGGATTCGGCCCATGCCGCAAGTGGATTACCTGTTTGATGAGCTGGCCCCGCAGTACCGCCGTGTTGAGCTGGCGATGGCAGTGGACGGCGAAGTGATGACCGAAGCCAATGCGGTGCAGATGGCCAGCGCGCTAGCGGAATTCGCGCACTTGCCGTGGGCGCGCCTAACGTGGATTGGCGAAGGGCATACGCTGGCATCGGAAGTGGCGCCAGTGGGCTTCGAGAGCTTCCTGCTGGCCAATGGCTTAGCACCGGAAGGTGCCCAGTTCCGACTGCCCAAGCGCGATGGCGATCGGCCGAATCTGCTGTGGGCCACCCCAATCACCGAAGCGGAACGTCAGTTTGCTCAGGCCGACGATCGCGGTGGACAACAGCTGCTGCAGCGTTTGCAGGCAGAAGGTAATGACCATGTATTTCGACCACGTCAGGAAGTGGTGGATCCGCCGCAATAGCCCTCTCTGCGGGCGGTTGCCCGCACGCGACTCAGTAAGCGCAACGTTAGTCACCCGCCTAATGATCACCTAAATCAACTATTTGCATTTTTGTGATCTGGCGCACCTCAAGTTCCCCTGCAACACGCCGTTAACCTGGATCAGGCAACTCGCCAACCAGGGTAAGGGCACATCGATGTTAAAAACTACACAATCTCGTTTTACCGCGACGCTGGTCGCATTTTTCGTGGTGCTGATGCTGGTTACCGTGGTGGTGATCAATCAGTTTGTGGCACCGCAGTTGAGTCAAAACGAAAGCCGATTAGTGCGCTATGAGGTGGATGGCCTGGCGGGACGCATCGTCGAGCAGATGAACCGCGTGCAGGCGCAGCAACGTGCCATTACCGAAGCCGCAGGCGTGATGGATAGCGCGGCCATCGACAACTTGCTGCCTGCGCTGGTGAACCAGTATCAGGACAGCAACGTGTTTGGCGGCGGTATCTGGCCGCTGCCTAATCGTCGCGATCCGGCGAAGGAAAAAGACAGTTCGTTCTTCGCCCGTAACGCCAGCAACCAGTTACAGGTCAACACCTACTGGAACTCCGATGCAGCGGACAAATACTGGGAGCAGCCGTGGTACAAAGACGGTATGGCCGCGGCCAAAGGGCAATGTGCCTGGGCCAAAGCCTATCAGGATGCGGCCAGCCCGCAGCCGCGAACCAACTGTGCGATGGCGATTTATCGTGATGGCACGGTCTGGGGGGTATCAACCATCGACGTAACGCTCGGTTTCTTCAACCAACTGGCGAAACAGATGGGCGACGCCATTCACGGACGTGTGTTGATCGTTGAAGCGGATGGCAAAGTGGTGGGCAACGCCGCACTGCTGGAAGGCGCACCGAAGCTGGAAAATCTCGCGGATACGCAACTGCCGATGGCGGGTGCGCTGAAAGGTCTGCTGAGCCAGGCAGGTAATCAGCCTACGCAAACCACTTTTAAAGGCGAAGATGGCGAGCACACGCTGTTCCTGCAGGCGATTGCCGGTAGCCCGTGGTATCTCGCCAGCGATGTGCCGTCCAGTTTGCTGGATGCGCAAACCCACAGCATGCTGACCCGACTCGGCCTGGTGCAGATCCCGCTGGCGGTGATTCTGCTGCTGGTGCTGCTCGGCTTTGTGCGCGCCATGATGAAACGTCTTAGCCTGCTGAACCGCAATATCGAAGCCCTGTCGACTGGCGGCGCGGATTTAACTCAGCGTCTGCCTGCCAGCAACAGCCCGGAATTTAACGCGGTGGCGCAAAGTTTTAACCAGTTTATTGAGTATCTGCAGGGGTTGATGCGTCAGGTGGGCGACAGCGCACTGGCGATTACCTCCGCCTCACGTGAAATTGCCAGCGGCAACGCCGATCTGTCTGCTCGTACCGAGTCGCAGGCCAGTTCGATTGTTGAAACCGCGGCTTCAATGGAAGAACTGACCGGCACGGTACGCCAGAACGCCGACAATGCCACCCACGCCAATCAGCTGGCGGACGGTGCCTCGCAGGTGGCGGCGCGCGGAACGGATGTGGTGCGTCAGGTGGTCACCACCATGGGGGCGATTAATCACTCATCCCGTAAAGTGGTGGATATCATCAGTGTGATTGACAGCATCGCCTTCCAGACCAATATCCTCGCGCTTAACGCGGCGGTGGAAGCGGCCCGAGCGGGTGAGCAGGGTCGTGGGTTTGCCGTGGTGGCGTCAGAAGTGCGTAATCTGGCGCAACGTTCCGCGAACTCGGCGCGTGAGATTAAGAAGCTGATTGAGGAGTCGGTGGCGAATATCGATACCGGCAGCCAGCTGGTGGAACAAGCCGGACAGACCATGGATGAGCTGATGCAGGGCGTGAGCAGTGTGACCACCCTGATGAGTGAAATCATGTCTGCCAGCCGCGAGCAGAGTATGGGCATCGAGCAGGTTAACCAGGCGATCACCCAGCTGGATGGCAGCACCCAGCAGAACGCCGCACTGGTTGAGCAGGTGTCGGCTGCCGCGCGCGCGATGGAAGAGCAGAGCGTACAGCTGGAGCTGGTGGTGCAGAGCTTTAAGTTGTAAGGCTGGCTGGCTTATAGCAGGCTGCTAAACCACAGGTGATAACGCAATCTGGTGCCGCGCAGGGGCCGACTGTCCTCGCGCCGCTGACGCGGTACCCTCACGTCATTCGTCCGCCTGACGGACCGGCTGGGATGGAACATCCCTGTTCCAGCCCAGCCTTTCGACCGCATCCATGCGGTCTCTCCTGGCAGACTCACTCTGTTCGGCGCTGCGGATTGCCTGCCCCTGCGCGACACCAGCTTGCTTCTGAACTTTTGTGTGGCTTGTTAGAAAAGGCTATGTGTTTCAGGCTTGAATGGATTGGTGACTCAAAGGGTTATTTCAGCGCCGAGGATTTGACGTTGGGTTTGGGTGCGCAGGCACGATGTTCTTATTACGTTCGTTTCTGCTTTGGGTCACCTTACGGAAACGCGTTACGGATCTCCTCACGCGCGGCATGGCGAGTGGCATTCGCCACCGTACCGCGATCCACCAGTTTCCCCTGCAATAGCAGATTGTAAATCGACGACTGCGGACGATTGAGGCGGTTCTGGATCAGTTGGATCGCCTCATAACCCAGCTCGCGACACGGCACCGCAAAGCCGGTGATCGGCATCTCTGGCGATCCTTCCAGCCGGCTGGCTAAATCTGTCGTCATCAGCGAAATATCTTCGGGAATGCGCAAGCCGCGTGACAGCAGTGCATTCTGCACGCCGGTAATAATGCCTTTGCCGCCGGGCAAAATCACATCAGGCCATTGATCGCGTGGGTGTGTATCCAGCCAGTGATTCAGTGCGATCTCGGTGTCCTGCGAGGAGTAAGCTTCGATGACAATCAAATCCTGCTGCGCATTAAACGGCATATGAAAATGGCGATAGGCGTCTTTGATCCCTTCCAGACGCAAAAACAGTGTCTCACGCCGCAGACAGGTGACGGTCAACACCCGGCGGTGGCCTTGTTCAAACAGATGCTGCATAGCGCTGAAACCAATCGCCCGGTGATCGGGGGACACCGCATCCAGCCGCATATCTTTATCACGAGAGTTAATCAGCACACAGGGTTTGCCGAGTGATGCCGCCAGGCTAAAGATCGCTTGGTCATCGGTACCGATGATGATGATGGCGCTGATGTTTTTCGCACTCGCCTTCTCCAGAAACAGCTTCACATCGGCGCGCTGCTCTTCCAGCGGGCAATAGCTGATATGCACATCATGCGATGCGCATGCCTCGGCTATCCCGCGCGTCACCTCATGATAAAAGTGATCGCCGCGTGGCGTGAAGGTGCGTCCCGGCGCAAATACCACAATGTCATTGATCAGCAGACGACCACTCACCATTTCCTGCAAAACGCCCAGTCGACGGGCGCAGTCGACAATCGCCTCACGCGCCTTATCACTGGTGTAGGATTTTCCGCTCAGCACGCGCGAAACGGTACTGACCGAGTAGCCCGTAATTGCTGAAATTTCGTCCATCCTGAGCTTGCCGGCCATAGTGTGATCCCCATCCCAATCATTTTTTGCAAGTTTTTGCAGACGCAGTGGACTGATATTAAGACGGTTTTACATTTGGTTCACAAACTCCTGCATCGCTCTGCGAGCATTCTCACAAAAACAGATTGTCCGGTTAGCAGCGCTTTTTTATGTTCCTCGCAGACACCTCAACAGCGGCCATGAGCGGAGAATTACCATGTTAAAAATTGCCATAGTGGGCATGGGCAACATCGCCAATTCACATATCCAGGCGTTTCTGCAGTTTCCAGAGCGCGGCAAAATTGTCGCGGTGGTGGATATGTATCCCGAAAAAGCGCGGGAGAAATTGCAGCGCTACGGTCTGTACGATGTGCGGGTTTACCACGATCACCGCGAGATGCTGGCCGAGGGCGCGGATATCGACGTGGTCGATGTCTGTACGCCGCCATATGTGCATGCGGAAAACACTATTGCAGCCCTGCAGGCGGGCAAGCATGTGCTGTGCGAAAAACCGATGGCGGCTTCGCTGGAAGAGTGCGATGCCATGATTGCCGCACAAAAAGCCAGCGGAAAAATTCTGTCAGTGGTGGCGCAGAACCGTTTCACTGATGCGTTCTGGCAGTTGAAAGCTGCGGTGGATTCGGGGCTGGCAGGCAAAATTTGCCACGCACAGATCGATTCATTCTGGTGGCGTGGCCATTCTTACTACGACCTGTGGTGGCGCGGCACCTGGGAAAAAGAGGGCGGCGGCTGCACACTTAACCATGCGGTTCATCACATTGATGCTATGCAGTGGATGCTCGGTGCGCCCAGTGAAGTGGTGGCGATGATCGGCAACGTGGCACATGACAACGCCGAAGTGGAAGACCTCAGCGCCGCGATATTCCGCTATCCCAACGGCACGCTGGCGCAGTTGACCGCTTCCGTTGTGCATCACGGTGAAGATCAGAAAATCGTGCTGCAGGGAGAGAACGCGCGCCTGTCGGCTCCGTGGAAAGCGGTCGCCATGCAGGCAGCGGAGAACGGTTTCCCGGAAAAAGAGAACAATCTGGCGCTGGAGCGCGAGCTGGATCGCCTGCATGCCAACACCGCACCTCTCACATGGACGCTGCACGCCGGACAGGTTGATGACTTCTTCTCGGCGATTGAGCAGCAGCGTGCACCGCTGATTGATGGCGAGCAGGGCAAACGCTCGCTGGAACTGATTACCGCCATCTACAAATCGGCTATCACCAAAAGCACCGTCTCGTTACCTATCCCTAAAGATGATGCCTTTTATCGCACCGGCGGGTTGATCGCCCATGCACCGCACTTCTATGAAAAACAGGCTTCGGTCGACAACTTCGCCGATGTCGATGACATCCCATTGGGCAAAAACTTTGCGTGAGGAAACAACCATGAATAAGCAGGATGGCATGAACTACGCGCCGAAAGGCAAACCGCAGCCGGTGGTGCAGCCGGGGGAATTTATCATTGCGGCGGCCGGACTGGATCACGGCCACATTTACGGCATGTGCAATGGTCTGACCGAAGCCGGAGCCACGCTGAAGTGGGTATTTGATCCCGATGCCGCCAAAGTCGATAAGTTTGTGCAGCAATTCCCGCAGGTCCAGATCGCAGACTCGCTGGAGACCATTTTGGCCGATGCGCAGGTGCAGTTGGTGGCAGGCGCGGCGATTCCGTCAGAACGCTGTGCACTGGGGTTGAAAGTGATGGCGGCGGGCAAGGATTACTTCACGGATAAAGCCCCGCTCACCAGCCTGGAACAGCTGGAAGATGCCAAAGCGATGTGCGCTAAAACCGGGCGCAAATATGCGGTGTATTACAGCGAACGTCTGCATGTGGAGAGCGCCGTGTTTGCCGGGCAGTTGGTAGAAAAAGGGGCTATCGGCCAGGTGGTGCAAACCCTTGGCACGGGGCCACACCGTGAAGGCACCGGACGGCCCGACTGGTTCTATCAGCGTCGCTATTTTGGCGGCATCCTGTGTGACATCGGCAGCCATCAAATCGAGCAATTCCTCTACTACACCAGCAACAGCGAAGCCACGGTGGTGGCCAGCCAGGTGCGGAATTTCCGCCATCCTCAACATCCGCAATTTGAAGATTTTGGCGATGCGATGCTGGCAGGCGAGAACGGCGCCACCGGTTACTTCCGCTGCGACTGGTTTACGCCGGACGGCTTATCGACCTGGGGCGATGGGCGCATGACGCTGCTCGGCACTGACGGTTACATCGAGATTCGCAAATACACCGATCTCACGCGTGGCGAGCAGGATGTGGTGTATCTGGTGAACAAAGAGGGCGAGTTTCGCTATGCCGTTTCCGGCGAAGTTGGCTTCCCGTTCTTTGGACAGCTGATTAATGACTGCCTCCATCGTACAGAGCACGCCATGACGCAAGCCCATGCCTTTAAGGCGGCGGAACTCTGTGTCAAAGCGCAGATGTTAGCCAATGCGGGATAGCATCCCGGCCCAATAAGTTGATTTCCAATTCTGTTGATAACAACGGCGGCAGGGCATAGCACCTTGCCGCTATTACATACCCTACCAGAACAGGAATCGGATCGATGGTTAAACCTACAGAACGTCGCGTCGGTTATGGCGTCGCAATCGGCTACGGCCTGACGGATTTATTTGGTGGCGGTGCCTTTGCGGTGATTGGCACCTGGCTGCTGTTTTTCTATACCACCTACTGCGGATTATCGGTGTTTGAAGCGGGCTCGATATTTGCCATCGCCCGCGTCATTGACGCGATATTAAGCCCAATCATGGGCTACATTACCGACAACTTCGGCAACACCTGGCTGGGGCGTAAGTTTGGCCGCCGTCGTTTCTTCCTGCTGATCTCCTCTCCCTTGATGCTGCTGTATGGCGCACTGTGGGTCACGGATATGGGCTACTGGTACTATCTCGGCACCTATCTCACCATCGAGTTGCTGTCAGCGATGGTGCTGGTGCCGTGGGAAACCTTGTCCTCGGAGATGACCAATCGCTTTAGCGAGCGCACACGTCTTTCGGGCGTGCGCCTGATGTTCTCGGCGCTTGGCAGTTTCCTCGCTGTTTCGGTGCCGGGCGTCATCATGACTTATACCGGCAAAGATAATGCGATTACCTATACGCTGACCGGCGTCATCTTCTCGGTGATTTACTGCGTGGCGGTGTTTATTACCTGGCTAACCACCTGGGAGGCCAAAGACATCCAGCCGGAAGAGGATGTAGCGCAACATTCGGCGCGCCAGGGAAGCCTGAAGGCCCACCTAAAGTATCTGTTTGTTGATTTAGCATCGTCTTTTAAAATCAAAGCCTTCCGCCAGCATCTGCTGATCTATATCTGCTCTTTCACCGCGATGGATGCGTTTCTGGCGGTGTTCACCTATTTCGTGATCTATGGCCTGAAGCAGGATGCCTCACTGGCTTCGCTGCTGCTGAGCAACATGATGTTTATGTCGATTCCCGGTACCTTCATTTTCATGATGCTGCTGGGCCGCTTTAATATGACGCCCTCCAACGCGCTACGGATCTCCTACCTGAGTATCGTCGTCATCTTCCTGTTCCTGTTTGCGGTTTATCTGTGGCAATGGCAGGTGCCCACGCTGCTGTTCAGCGCAGTCTTTCTGTTTTTGGGCATCGTACGCGCCGGGCTGTTTTACATCCCGTGGAACATCTACAGCTTTATTCCCGATATTGATGAGATGGTGACCTGTAAGAGACGTGAAGGGATATTTGCTGGTGTCATGGTGTTGACGCGCAAAAGTTCGGTGGCCATCGCCATTTTCATGATTGGCATCGTGCTGCAGGAGAGTGGTTTTGTAAAAGGCAACGGCGCGCAACCAGAAAGCGCCATCCATGCGATTGTCGGGTTGATGGTGTTTGTCACCACGGCTCTGCTGGTGGCGAGCTTCTGGCTGACTTTTAAATTCAAACTGACGCAGCGTAGCCATAAGTTGCTGATCAAAGAGGTGGCGCGCCGCAAACTGGGTGGCACGGCGAGAGGTTGCGATGCTGAAACGCGTGTGGTGATTAAAGATCTCACTGGCTATGAATATGATGAAGTGTGGGGCGCAACCCGTCACACGACTGCCCGCGATACGACGATCGAAGCCGAGCCAAAACTAAAGGGGCGACCTTAGAACGCATGCCTCCCCGTTTGGGATTTTTGCAAATAGGGCTGCCATGTGAGGAATGGCAGCTTTTGCGCGCTTATACCGTTCGAGCTTTTAAAGATGCGATGACGTGAGATGCAAAGGGGCCGGAATGGCGCTCGCAACCGCAGTTCAGCTGATGACTACGACAGCTTTATTCTGCTCAGCGCCGATCAATTTGATTTCTGCCTCCGTCGTCGTTACCGCTTTGTCTGATGACTGCTAAGCTTAAATTTCGCCATTTAAGCGCACGGAATGTGCGCGATTTCCTCAGTTTCGGTCTTTGAGGTTGTGTACAATAGCTGAGAATTATCTGAAGGAGTTGTCATGCCCGCCATTGAAGTTATTCTCGTCGACCACCTCGATCGTCCCACCGGCAAGATGGAAAAGCTGGAAGTACATGAGAAAGGATTGCTGCATCGTGCGGTGACGGTCTACGTGTTCAATTCGCGCCATGAACTGCTATTGCAACGTCGTGCTAACGGTAAATATCATTGTGGCGGCCTGTGGAGCAACACCTGTTGTGGACATCCTTATCCGCAGGAATCGACCCGCGATGCGGCTGAACGTCGCTTGCGTGAAGAGATGGGGATGCAACTGGCACTGACCCCGGTGTTCGAGTTGAGCTACAACCTGCCACTTAGCAATGGGTTGACCGAGCACGAGTACGGTCACGTCTTCTTTGCCATTAGTGATGTTGAGCCGAAACTCAATCCGGAAGAAGCGGATGCGTGGTGTTATCGTTCGGTTGAACAGATTCAGCAGGAGATGCAGGATCAGCCCGAACAATTTACGCCCTGGTTCCTGCACACCTTCCCACGCATTCCCCATACGTTCGGCGATTTCCGCCTGACCGCATAAAAAACGCCCCGTGAAGGGGTAATGCCAGTCAGTTAAGCC
>NZ_JZRH01000034.1:0-32391 GCF_000963985.1 Pantoea sp. BL1
GGTTAAGGGGTTCACTTCATCTGGTGAGCCCTTGTGCAATGATCCAGGATCGACCTCATATTTCAACAACCACTATAGAGAGAAGATACGTACTCTCTATAGTGGTTGTTCGATAAAAGTGACGTTATCACTTCTATCTTATTGAGTTGCTTGGGGATTATTGAGGGGATGTTTGTTGAGATTATCGTCTGATTTATGTGCGATAGCGCTTTTAAATCTACATTTATTACTTATTTATCATTAATTTATGCATGCTCGCTACCAATTGCGACTCTCAGTTCATTAGCTATCCACTATAGAGAGTAGTCACTCACTACAGTGGATAGCATTGCTGGTTGCATGGATGAGCGGTTAACCAGAGATCCTGCTATCAGGCACGCTATTGAGGGATATTTGCATCTTTGAATAACCGCTATAGGGAGTGATTTTACTCTCTATGGCGGTTATCGGTTTTTTACTAATCCAATATAACTACATAATATTTATCGTTTATTTTGATTTATTGATTGGTTTGATAACCGCTATAGAGAGTAAACTTTTAAAGGGATGCCCTTAGCGGAACACCCCGGTGATCCAACAGGGATCGCAGGATCGTTGGTGAACAGGGGGCAGGATCAAACATCCACTATAGAGAGTAGAAGTAACCACTATAGAGAGTAACTACTTACTACAGTGGTTATGTTCCTTCTGGCCCCCTGGTGGTTACTAACCTCGCAGGCCTTGCTAATAGTGGAGTTAGTGATTGCTAACATCATTATAAAGATACGAACGTTTATGTACTGGAACCACGCTTCATCCAGGGGGATTTGGCTATGAGAGGTGGACTTACTCTCTATAGTGGTTGTTTCACAGGATCAACTTGCACCACGCGATCCCGATCACACATAGATCCCCTGCATATTGTGTTTGTTGTCTCTCATCATGACTGGCTGACCAAATGATGGGCAGGATTTACACCCTTGCTCTGTGCTTGTCCGAGTGAAGCTGAAAAATATAGACCGCCGTTAATGGCACGATCATCAATGTGATTAACAACCAATAGAGGATGTCGACCAGGCTTCGTAATCGAAAATTTAAACCATCAAATTTCTGCCAAAAATGTGCAGGTGCAATCCAGAGTCCAATGCATTCAATGGCAACTTTGGCGAATGGAAAAAGGAACACCGTGATAACCAGTGGAGCATAGAAACACAAGGGTGAGCGATCTTGCATAAAATTGATCATCAGGATAAAGGGATAAAAACAGCCGGCCAGGGCGTTCTTGATGAAAGTCAGGCTGCGGAGGCACGTTAAAAAAGGGCCGTAATGTTTAACTGCATCAGTTGGTGTCCGCTGCGCCGGGTTACCACCGCGCGGTCTTTTCTTACGTCGTGACATGATAGGGCATTGGCTTCCTTGCTAGCGGCCAGGAACTTGTTCCTGAATGGCAATAGTTCGGTGAACGTGGACTCAGTCCGCGCTTTGTCCCGCGTTCATTATTAGTGGGAGTATCTGCTGACCGGTGAGCGGCGCTAATGGCAGCGAAGCATCATCGGATGGATGGAACCAGGTGATCTCTTCAATCTCTGCGGCTGGCGTAATCGTTGAGGTGGGGGCAAGAACCGTGAATATTTCAGCGATAAGCGTATGTCCTGGCTCATTCGCGGCTGTGTCGGTGAACTGACCTACATATTGCGTATCCTGTTCGGTGACACTGATTTGCAGTTCCTCTGTGAGTTCACGGATCAATGCAGCCACCGGTCGTTCAGTCGATTCGATTTTCCCTCCAGGCTGCATGAAATAGCGCGTATCGCGCTTGCGAACCAAAAGCATGCGCCCCTCCGCATCGATCATGATTGCTGCCGCAATGCGGATAACCTTGTCTGCGTTCATCATCATCCTCTCGTTGTTATCGCCTCGCCTTCAAACCAGGTTGGTGGAAGGGAGGGAGGAGTATAGCCTGGTTGAGAATGATTATTAATTACATGAGTAATAAATCTGTCCGCTTTACATCGCTGCGGCCTGTGAAGTGGATATCAGTCCTGAGGGTAAATGAATGTCATTCTCAATTGCCATTGACTGCGACCCGCGTGATCCATTCCTACTGAAACAAGGGGAGCAGTCAGTGATATTGGCATTCAGCTACCTCTTTGCATCCAGCCCACTTCACATTGCCGCACTTATCGTTATTGTCTTCCTACGCGCCAAATCCGCCATCAATCGTATGCATGGCACCGGTCACAAATGAAGCTTCAGGACCGGCAATCCATGCAACCATTCCGGCCACTTCTTCAGGCTTACCGTGGCGCTGGATGGCCATGAAACTGTGCATAAGGTCTTTCATCGGCCCCTCTGCCGGATTCATATCCGTGTCGACAGGACCCGGCTGAACGACATTCACCGTAATTCCGCGTGGTCCAAAGTCACGGGCCAAACCGCGCGCTAATCCCTGCAGGGCCGATTTGCTGACGGCATAGGCTGCGCCTCCTGGCATTGGCATCCGGTCTCCGTTAACGGAACCGATGACGATAATGCGTCCCCCTTCAGGCATCTGACGGGCGGCCTCCACAGCAGCATGATAGGGTGCGTGAATGTTGATACGGAACAAATGGTCAATTGCATCACTTTCCAGCTCTAACGCATCACCAAATATCGCGACGCCTGCATTGACCACCAGCACATCAAGAGGCCCGGAATCGCGCACCAGTTTCGTCACGGCATCGCGATCGGCGCTATCCGCCTGGACAGCTTTACTGCCTGTGTCTTCGGCGAGTTTTTCTGCCACCTCACGCGAGCCAGCGTAGCTGAACACCACTGAAGCACCGTCGGAAGCAAAACGTCGCACGATTGCCGCACCGATACCCCGACTGCCGCCTAATACCAGAACCGATTTGTTGGTAAATACCGCCATTAGTGAGTCCTCAATTGTATTGTAGTGGTCATTACAATATTATTGAGCCAGTCAGGTTGTCAAAGGATTATGTAGTGATGACTACAAAAATTAACCGTACGCCAGGCCGCCCACGCAAATTCGATGCGGAGCGGGCGGTGTGTATTGCGCAGAATTTATTTCATTCGAGTGGTTACGATGTGGTGAGTGTGGGGGATCTAACCAAAGCCTTCGGCATCAATCCACCCAGCTTTTATGCGGCTTTTGGCAGTAAACTCGGGCTGTACCGGCTGGTGCTGGATTGTTACGCTCAGGATGGGGCTATCGGTCTAAAGGCGTTGTTGCGTCATGACCGACCGGTGGCGGAGTGTCTTTCTGCGGTACTGGATGAAGCCGCAAGTCGCTATGCTGCCGATCCGGAAGCGACCGGATGTCTGGTTCTGGAGGGCATTCATTGCGACGATCTCTCTGCGCGCGAGGTGGCCTGTGGTTTTCACACGGCAGCAGAGAAGATGTTCCATGCCTATGTTGCCGAGCGCTACCCAGAACAGGCCGTGCGGATAACCGATTTCATGGTGACGATCATGTCGGGCCTGTCTGCTCGCTCACGGCAAGGTGCCAGTGCGGAGCGTTTGCGTGAGACAGCGCGTCTGGCCGGTCAGATGCTGGCTCAGTTGCTTCCGGTGTGATGAGGTTTTTGCTGTGATTGCTGGTGCAGTTTAGAAATGGACTTTCGTTTTGAACTCAAAGCCGATGGGCGAAATAGCTTTGATGCCTGTCACTCAGGAATTGAGGCTTTTTGATGAAATTAGCTAACAAAGCGGCTCTAAGATCGGATACTAAAACGAAGGCAGCTGGCGCTCAAACATCCAGCCCTCAGCTGTATCGTGGATAAAAAAACGCCTGGCGCATGCAGGGCATGCTTGCATGTACCAGTGCTCATCATTTAAGCGGCTTTTTCATTGAAGGCGAGGCGTGAAGGATGAAGTTATTGTTTTCATAAAATGGAATGGCTTCTTTCCTTGCATCGAGAAAGATGAAGTTCATCTCTCTGCCTGCAGATTCGCGAGTTGCAAAGTCTAATAATGCCTTTCCTATGCCAGAACCACGAGCGTGCTCATCAACAACCAGGTCATCGATGTGCAGATGGTAGCCTCTTGCCAGCGTATGCACAGGTCTCCACCCCATCAGGCCGGTCAGTCTGTCATCGATAAAAGCGCCAATCAGTTCATAGCCACTTAGAGACTGGATTTTGACCGATTCGCGAAACTGGCCCAGAGAAATATCCCTCAGCTGAGAGATCAATGGATAGGCTTCATTCCATTCTGATGGACTTAGTTTTCTGATTAACATACCTGAGCATCTCCCTGTTAAATGTGCTATTTGCTTGTAAAATATTGAAATGAAGTTCGCTACTGCATTTATGTTACAAAGGGCGGTGTCCCATCTCTCTTAAGGTTAGCAAAGGAGTCAGTCATGTCTCAGCCAAACGAATACGCTGCAGGAAAAGCCATTTGCAATGAGATTGGTGGCGCGGTGCTGGAAGTTCTGAGCAGAAAAAATGAGTTTGCCGTTCAGTCACTGATTGATGTCCTGCAGGAAGCGCAACAAGATGGCCATCATTATGATGTCGAGCGTGAGCTGGGCATGGAGATGGCAATACGAATTCTGCAGAAGTTTGCTTAGCGACTCGCGTGACAAACGATTTTCTTCCCAGCGCCTGTGCTAAATTAGCGCTACAAATTCTTGTTTTGAGCTCAACATGCTGACCGGACTGAATCACATCACCCTTGCTGTAAGCGATGTCTCTGCGAGTTTCAATTTTTATGTTGAGACGCTGGGATTCACTCCCCGGGCGCAATGGAAGAACGGTGCCTATCTCTCATTAGGTGAACTTTGGCTCTGCCTTTCACTGGACACCCTTTCGATTGGAAAAGATTACACGCACTATGCCTTCAGCATTGAAGACGAAGTGTTTGATGCTTTTACTGAGAGGCTGAAATCTGCAGGCGTCATAGAATGGAAGGTTAACAAAAGTGAAGGAAAATCACTCTATTTCCTCGATCCGGACGGCCATAAGCTGGAGCTCCATGCAGGCGATCTGGAAAGCAGATTAAACGCCTGTCGGGCACAGCCGTATGACGAGATGACGTTTTACTGAGGAGAGAAGGCGCAGCCCGGAGTCATTACGTTTTGGCAGCGTCTCTGACGCCAGGCCACTCTCTGCCGCTACGACTAACCAAAAACACCCGCATACGCGCCGAAAGAGCACAGCCCGCAAAGCGTGATGGATAGTAATGTCGCAGAAATTGCGTACTTATTCATAATTTACCGCCTGAGAAATAAATGTAACCTTAGCCTGAGCCTGGCAGTGATTCACAGCATGTAAACCCTGCGAATATCATTCAGATAAATCTATTAGATGTTTATAATCCCAGAACTGGCGCGTGTTGATATCAATAGACTGGCATCACTAAGCCCGAGCATCATGCCGCTTGGTTTAACGCAAATATCTCATCAGCTACAATAGATCCCGAGGACTCAGCGTAAGCCCGATTCTCAGGAGGTAATACAATGGATAATTCAGACAAAATTTTAGGCGAGGCAGCTTATCAGATTCTTGCCCGCCGTGAAAAAATCAGTGTTATACAATTAAATCAGGAACTGCATCGCATGGCCGAAGAGGCTGATACGCCAGAGCGTAAACAAGCCGTATTAGCTGCGATTGACTGGTTGAACGATTATCGACAGCCCTCGTCAGAAGATAAGCGCAGCCGCTCACCCTTGCGGCGTATGAGTGAGAGCTCAGATAGCATTACGCTATCGCCAATTGAAAATGTGAAAAAGTAGCCTGGGTTTTCAACACCATTACACTTTACCCATCAAAATGCTTGTGAGAACAGCGATTAAGATATTTCTGTTTCGACAGGTTATTTGTCTCCCGAGAGCACTTTTTGCAAAAAATCAGGCCCCCGTTATTGAATATATTTTTGTACAGTTATTTCCAATACTGTACAACTTTATCAGGCCATTTGCCTGGCCCAACATGAGAGGGTAAACACATGCGTCAGAATGGATACACTCCGAATTCGTCGGAAGCGATTGCTCAATATTTTAATAAAGCTTCTCTGCCCTCACAGCAAGAAACACTAGGTCAAATCGTGGTAGAGATCCTGCGTGAGGGCAAAAACCTGAATCGTAAATCTCTCTGCACCAAATTACTTCGCCGTCTGGAAACGTCAGCCAACGCTGAAGAGGAACATCACTATCATCAGCTTATTGGACTGCTTTTCGACCGCGAAGAGTAATGCCTTTTAAAGCCATAGTTGTACAACATGACCGTTCTGGATGTGCATGGCATATGAATGACTTTTGGCTCTGTGGCGGAATTGCAATTTGCAGTTTGTTTACAGTAAAAAATGCCATGCAGATGCCGTTATCAGAGAAGTATATGAAGAGAAGTGAACGCCAGCAGTTAATAGATGAAATCATCGGTGAAGCTACTCTGGCTCTGCTCCAGCGAGCGGGGCCTGTCTCTTTCCATGCACTCATCGAACAACTTCAGGTTATGGAAGGCCAGTCAGATGATACTGACAGGCGGCAATTGATCGCCCAGACCATTGCCGAGGTAAGAAAGAGCATTGCCGAGGGAGAGCGGGCCAAACAACAAAGAGCAGAGGGAATCAATTCAGTCCAGCACCTGTACACGGACTCGCATCACTCAGGCAATAACAGTAAACACTGATTTTCAGGTTGATGGCAACCCTGTTTAATCCATGACAACATAAAACTCGGAAACAAATCATGCATACATCAGAAGACATTTTTTCTGCGCTTGCCGATCAGGAACTGGCTGAACGTTTCCGCCAGGCGGGTCCGGGTTTGAAAGATGAGGCCGCGGTGTTAGGCGCTATCATTCGTAATGTGTTGGCCTCGGAAGGACAGATAACGAACAAAGCCATTATCATCAGTTTAATCCGGGCACTGGAATCCGCACAGGATGATGCTGAAGCCCACACATTGCGTCAGACTCTTGAAATCGTCGTGGGCGTAACACCGGATGATTGATGGCTGATTTTTCATAAAGCGCGTCAATCAGTGCATCATTTTTGAAAGCAGGCGGATAAGGGTTTCGTATTTCTCTTTTAAAACTGAATCCGCTTCATTGTCTTTAAGTTTTTGCAGGGCCTGAGAAATCTCGTGTGCCTCAAAATCTAAGCCTTCCCGAATAAACCCTGACACAGTGGCCCCTAGCAGCGCTAATATCTCTTGTGTGATCTGCCCATCATGCTTCACCGCGACTCCACACTCTGTATAAAAATACAGAGTGGCATATCTATCTCACGCCTGAAACCCTTAAATAATTGAATGGCAGCCATTTCTGATTTTTAATTAATAGGTTATGGTCCCACTGTGTTGTAAATATTGAACTTATTCGTTATTAACGCTGCGCTTATAAAGTTTACAACCCTCCACGCCAATTCCAGCATGAATTACCTGAAATAATCACTTAAAGATAACTGCAACGTTTGATGCATTGACTAACTTGCAGTTGCCATTCCTCCCGTAAAACTTTCCCTCAAGGCCTCCTGGACATAGCGTTCAACAAACAGAAGGGGAGATATATTTAAATTTCATTTGCGTCAAAATTAATAATGATTATCATTCTCATAATGGCGGAGTTGAAATTGACCCCATCCTCAATAAAGCCAATTAAATCCTGACACAGTATGTGATGAGTTCACCCCCCAGTTTAAAGATGGAGTGGTTATGAATGGAGAGAGCAGCACCAATCTGCACGTGGTGAACCCACAGACGGCCACCGCTATCGTTGCGTCATCACAACATGATGTTTGGCAACGTGCAGGGCATCAGGCTGCGCAGCGGTTACCGGCAGCTGCCGCGATTGCTGCTCTGGCGGCTTTTCAGACTGAGAGCGAGTCAATGGCACCGTTGATGATCTGGCAACGTCTGCATGAGCTGTCGTTTGTCTCTGCTCAGGGTTGGCTGATTGCTGATGCGCGTCAGCAGGCAGGCGTTGCCGACTGTTATCAATTTCTGCTGGAAAAATGGCACTGCATTCTGGAAGACGAAGGGATCGTGGAGCAGCGCGAGCAGCATTGGTTTGCCAGTGAATGCGCGCCCAGTCTGCACTCCATCGAACAACGTATCGACGATGGAAAAATTCGTCTGCGCCGCTGTCTGGAGTGGCACGCTGAGGGAGAAGCCTTCCTCAACACGTTATTCGCAGACCCGCAGTCTCTTTGCGAGGTGATGCGCTATCCAAAGTTGGCACAGAACCCACTTTCATCGCACAAGGGCCGCCTCCTTTATGCCGCGATGCAGCCAGGTAGCATGTTAACGGACTACCTTGGTCAGATAGCTGCCTCACTGCTGCAAACGGCGACGCAAGGGAGTGATTGTCCGCGGGTGTTGGAGATGGGTGCAGACACTTGCCATGATGACCTTCATCAGTTGCGGGATAGGCAAGGTTGTCCATCGGCACAGCTGGATGCCGTGCTGGCAACCGGCTTGCTACACACGACTCATTGCCTCGATACCATCCTCCACGGCATCTGGCATGCATTAAAACCTGAGGGTGTACTGATTGTGGTTGAATCCACAGAGGATTCGGCGCTGAGATGGATAACCGCTGCTATGGTGCTGCAACAGGCAACAGAAGGGCACTCTCAGCCGGTTACGCTGTCTCTTTCACGTGAAACCTGGCTGCAGGCATTTGTGCGTCAGGGCTTCCTTCTGGTCGGTGATTGGCCTCAGCCGGGAACGGCACTCTCGTTTGCTGGTCAGCAAGTGTTTATGGTGCAGCGGCCCGGTTGAAGGAGTGATTATAGTGACTTCGTGTTTAGAATAACCACATTCCATCTTTCCTGGAGGCTCTTATCGTTCTGCGATAGATCCTCTGATTTTGATTAAGACCGAATGAATATCCTCGCTGGGCACCCCGATAAAACTCAATGCGCTGCGTACGCATGATTGAAAATCGGCATGGACAAAACGTGGTGAGGCAACACGATATGACTGCAGGCATAAGAAAGCACGTAATCAACTTATTAATAGGGTAGTGATGCGATCGCTCAAACTCGCAAGCCGTGCGATAGTTTTAATAATATCGGCGCAGAGAGCTCATGCATTTAACCTGGCTTGAAGGCGAACTAAACCTGACAAAAAAAACGCGTCATGGATGACCCTTCACTATTGCGTGTCGGTATAGTCACTCAGGGATGGGCGTTGTGAAGATAACAATGACAATAGTTGATAGTTAACCCCGTCATTATCTTAATTTGGGGACTCAACAAAAGCGGGAAAGGGTGATGATATCAATCAGTGTTTATTTTATGGTGGGCTTAACACCCACCATAAATGTTCGATAACTCAAATTAAACGGGAAAAGCCCGATTAGATAAGAAAATCATCGAGAGATTTGCCGGCATCAACAGCGGCTTTAATCACTGCTGGCGTGCGACCCTGACCGGTCCAGTGCTTCTCAACACCTTCTTCCGTGTATTTATATTTAGCCGGACGTGGTGCACGTTTAGCGCGAGTTTTACCAGTTGGCGTTAATGCTCCCAGCAGTTCATTAGGGTCAATCCCATCTTGCAGCAGCAGTTCACGATATTTAGCCAGTTTTTCTTCTTTTTCACGCACGGCAGCTTCGCTGGCGTTGTTTTCTTCACGGCGCTCTGACACGACGACAGTGAATTTTTCCAACATTTCTTCCAGATCTGCAAGCTGCACTTCACGTGCCTGCGCGCGAAGCGTACGGATATTGTTTAACGCTTTAAGTGAATCACTCATGAACTTCTCCTGATATTTTGTCGCTAAAGGAAATAAATTAAGTGGTACAGTAGATAAAAATTAGGGAAGAGTATATCGATGTTACCCTCTTTGCAGAAGTACAATACATCAGATATCAAGAATAAAGCCCAGAAAGAGTCAATTTTTAGATATTTCTCAAAGTTCCGGGTTGTGGCTGGTGTTGAGACGTCGATAATTGACCACTGAACGCTATTTTAACCGTCAGCGATTTGAGTATTTGGTTATATTTTTAAGTATGCAGGCTCAAAAAATCTATGTTACCCGGTCACAATGATCGTCACGACCCACCTTCCGGGAAAGCAAATGTTAATAATGACTCAATTAATGATCGGGCATAGCATTCCACCTTTGAAGTCATTTCACGATGCGTCAATGCTAATCATATTATGGTATGTAAGAGAGTAATGGCGGATAGTGCCGCAATGTTTGCCTGGTGAAAGGATGCTCGTGCGGATTTAAGACAGAGAATATCATGCAAGTAAGATGTTTAATTTTTTATGCGTGTGACTCTGGAAGGTCAGATCGTAAGCCGTTGAGACTTGCCACTCTTCATTTTTATTGAGTGTGAAAGCGAAATTCCTCGCATGATCATCCTGGTTGTTCATGATGACGTTAAATACTCTACGACGGGCCTGGACTTCACGCTGTTTTGCGGAACGCGCCTAAAGAGGTACGGTTGTTTTAAATTCGAACAAACTCATCGTTAAGGGGTTTAGTCCTCAGAGGGTTTTCGTGGTCCCCCAAGCCTGTCACCAACTCACACTTTCCACCTAAGTCAAAATTTGTGATCAACCCCTATGAATTCAATTTTGTAATCGATTACTTTTTGTTTGTCTACTTTTGTAATCGATTACTTTTGGGGGTTGGATATGGTTGCTGCGACACAAGGCACCGCGCAAGACCAGGCAGTGCAGCGTATGCTGGTCCCACGGCTGTCACTAATGATGTTCCTTCAGTTCTTTATCTGGGGCAGTTGGTCGGTCACGCTGGGATTGGTGATGACCCAGCACGACATGTCCTTGCTGATTGGTGATGCTTTCTCAGCAGGCCCGATTGCTTCCATTCTTTCGCCGTTTGTTCTCGGCATGCTGGTGGACAGATTTTTCCCTTCGCAAAAAGTCCTGGCAGTGATGCATCTGGCCGGTGCGGCGATCCTGTGGTTTGTCCCCCAGGCGATGATCGCCGAGAACGGTGCGCTACTGATCGGCTTACTGTTTGGCTACACGTTGTGCTACATGCCCACGCTGGCATTGACCAATAATATTGCCTTCCACAGTCTCGCCAGCAGCGAGAAGAGTTTCCCGGTGGTGCGTGTATTCGGCACCATCGGCTGGATTGTCGCTGGCCTGTTCATCGGGTTCACGGGGATTGCTTCCAGCGTCAGCGTCTTCACGGTGGCGGCGATTTGTTCCGTGGTGCTGGCGCTCTATAGCCTCACGCTGCCGCATACGCCCGCACCTGCTAAAGGTATGCCATTCAGACCGCGCGATCTGTTCTGTGCTGATGCGTTTGCCCTGCTGAAAATCCGTCACTTCTTCATTTTTTCGCTCTGCGCCACGCTGATTTCCATTCCGCTGGGCACTTACTACGCCTACACCGCTTCCTGGCTGGCCGATGCCGGGGTTGAAAACGTTAGCTCACTGATGTCCTTCGGCCAGATGTCTGAAATCTTCTTCATGCTGGTGATTCCGCTGCTGTTCCGCCGACTGGGCGTGAAATACATGCTGCTGGTCGGTATGTGCGCCTGGTTTGTACGTTACGCCCTGTTTGCCATGGGCATGGGCGAAGAGGGACGTGCGCTGATTTGGCTGGGGATTCTGCTGCACGGCGTCTGTTACGACTTCTTCTTTGTCGTCGGCTTCATCTATACCGACCGCATCGCGGGAGACAAAGTCAAAGGACAGGCGCAGAGCATGATTGTGATGTTCACCTACGGCATCGGCATGCTGCTGGGTTCGCAGATCTCCGGCGCGCTCTATAACCATCTGGTCGCGGGTCAGGTATCGGCCGCGAGTTGGGGCATGTTCTGGTGGATCCCGGCGATCGCGGCTGCCGTGATTGCCGTGCTGTTTATGTTCACATTTAAGTACCGCGATTAAGTTTTGGTTGTTACTGGAGGTGGTTTTTGAAAACGTTAAAAGGTCCGGGCATTTTCCTTTCACAGTTTATCGGCGCTGATGCCCCGTTCAATTCGCTGGAAGGACTGGCGAAATGGGCATCCGCCTTGGGATTTCAGGCATTGCAGATCCCGTGCAATCACCCGGCAATATTTGATCTGCAACGCGCGGCCACCAGCCAGACCTACTGCGATGAGGTGCTGGGATTGCTGAAGCAGTATGGATTAAGCATCAGCGAGTTATCGACACATCTGGAAGGGCAGTTGATCGCCGTGCATCCCGCGCATGATGCCGCTTTTGATAATTTTGCACCGGCACACGTCCGCGGCAGGCGAGACGCGCGCACGGCCTGGGCAACCGAGCAGGTTAAACATGCCGCAGCCGCCTCCAGCAAGCTGGGGCTGACTGCCCATGCCACCTTCTCCGGCTCGCTCGCCTGGCCCTATGTCTATCCGTGGCCTCCGCATAACCCACAATTGCTGGACGAGGCCTTTAAGGAACTCGCCCGTCGCTGGCAGCCGGTGCTGGATGTTTATGATCAGCATGGCGTGGATGTGTGTTACGAATTACACCCGGGTGAAGATCTGCATGATGGTGTCACCTTTGAGCGTTTCCTTGCGCAGGTTAACCATCATCCGCGTTGCAATATCCTGTTTGATCCCAGTCATCTGCATCTTCAACACATTGATTACCTGCAGTTTATCGATATTTATCATTCGCGTATCAAGGCCTTCCACGTCAAAGATGCGGAGTATCAGCGCAACGGCTGCAGCGGGGTTTATGGCGGCTATCAAAACTGGATCGATCGCGCCGGGCGTTTTCGTTCGCCAGGCGATGGGCAGATTGATTTCAAAAGCATTTTCAGCAAACTGGCGCAGTACGACTTCAACGGCTGGGCGGTGCTGGAGTGGGAATGCTGCCTGAAAGATGCGGAAACCGGTGCGCGGGAAGGCTCCGAATTCATCCAGCGACATATCATTCCGGTCACCAGCCGTGCCTTTGATGATTTCGCCGCACAAGACGACAGCGGCAGTATCCGTTTGCAGCTTGGACTTAAGGAGGAGTCATAAATGATCAATGTGGGCATTATCGGCAGCGGATTTATCGGTCCCGCGCACATTGAGGCACTGCGGCGTCTGGGCAACATCAATGTTGTGGCACTGTGCGACTCAACGCTGGAGAAAGCACAAGCCCAGGCGGCGAAGTTACACGTGCCGCACGCTTATGGTGACGTCGTCACCTTTTTGCAGCATCCGAACCTGCATGCTGTGCACAACTGCACGCCCAATCACCTCCATGCTGCTATCAATAAGCAGGTTTTACTGGCCGGTAAACACCTGTTCTCGGAAAAACCTCTTTGTATGACGATGGACGAAGCCCGTGAATTAGTGGCACTGGCTGAACAGGCCGGCGTGGTAAACGGTGTCAGCTTTGTTTACCGACAGTTTGCCATGGTGCAGCAAGCCGCCAGCATGGTGCGCAGCGGCGAAACAGGCCGCACCTTTGCCGTCCAGGGCAGTTACTTACAGGACTGGATGCTGGAAGAGACCGATTACAACTGGCGTGTGGATGCAGATAAGGGCGGCGCATCGCGCGCGGTGGCGGATATCGGTTCCCACTGGTGCGACACCGTCCAGTTTGTCACTGGCCGCAAGATCGTGTCGGTCATGGCTGACCTCGCGATCGTCTGGCCAACTCGCAAAGCCAATCTGGCCGGTCAGGCCACCTTCAGCGCTCAGGCGCAACAGGCGCAGTATCAGGATTGTCCGGTGAATACGGAAGATCTGGGCTTCGTGCTGCTGCGTTTCGATGATGGCAGTAAAGGCTGTTTGAGCGTTTCTCAGGTGGCGGCGGGGCGCAAAAATCGCCTCTATCTGGAAGTGAACGGCAGCCAAACCTCGCTGGCGTGGGATCAGGAAGTGCCGCAGCAGTTGTGGATCGGTCATCGCCATCAGGCTAATCAAACGCTAACGGACGATGCATCATTAATGAACCGCGATGTTGCCACCCGAGCCCGCTTTCCCGGCGGGCACATCGAAGGCTGGCCAGATGCATTTCGCGCCATGATGCAGCAGTTTTATCAGGCGGTAGAGAAGGGTGAGATGCCCGCGCAAGATGAACGACACTTTGCCGACTTCAGCGACGGCGCGCAGGTGATGGCCATCGTTGAGGCGATCGTACAAAGCCATCGCGACCAACGCTGGGTCGACGTCAGCTTTTGAGACGCAGGCGCGTTCCGGCGCGCCTGATCTCCCGTATCAGTCATCCCGCCTAACTTATTGTCCCGCGTCGATTTATGGTAGCCTGCAATTCAGAAACTGACGCAGGAAGTTGAGTCATCATGTCCATTCAGAAAATCGCGAAGCTGGCCGGTGTTTCCGTGGCCACGGTGTCACGCGTGCTTAACAACAGTGACACCGTAAAGGATAAAAACCGGGATAAGGTGCTGGAAGCCATTAAAGCCAGCAACTACAAGCCAAATCTGTTAGCACGCCAGCTGCGCACGGCGCGGAGCTCAATGGTGCTGGTGCTGGTTTCTGATATCTCCAACCCGTTTTGCGCTGAAATTGTGAAAGGTATCGAAGAGCAGGCAGAACAGAACGGCTATCGCATTTTGCTGTGTAACTCCGGTTCCGACATCAATCGCTCCCGCTCAAGCCTGCAACTGCTGGCAGGCAAAATGGTGGATGGCGTGATCACCATGGATGCTTTCACCACGCTGACGGAACTGACACAGCTGATTGGCAACATGCCCTGGGTGCAGTGTGCCGAATACGCGGATGCCGGCGACATCTCCTGTGTGGGCATCGATGATGTCGATGCTTCGCGCCAGCTGGTGGCGCATCTGGTGGCCAGCGGACGTAAACGTATTGCCCTGATCAATCATGATCTGAGCTATAAGTACGCCCAATTGCGTCAGCAGGGCTATCAGCGGGAGCTGGAACAGCGCGGGCTATCCTGGCAGGCGGTGAGTTACGCCAGTGATTTAAGCTACAACGCGGGTAAGCGTGCGATGGAAGCGTTACTCAACGCCGATACGCCGCCTGATGCGGTATTTGCCGTATCGGACACGCTGGCGGCTGGCGCGATGGCGGCTATCCAGTCTGCGGGATATCAGGTTCCGCAGGATATTGCCGTTGCCGGCTTTGATGGCTCGGAACTGGCTGAAATGATCTCTCCACCGCTGACCACCATCGCGCAGCCATCGCGCGATATTGGTCGGACTGCGTTCAGCCTGCTTCTGCAGAAGATTGACGATCCCCAATCGCAAACTGAACGCGTCATGATGGACTGGCACCTGATCGTGCGTGCCAGTGCCTGATCGGTTAATGCGGCAGTTTTTCCAGCGCCGCCCGCAGATTCTGATGTGAAGTGGTGATAATGCTCCAGGCATCCTTCGGCTTGTCGTGCTCGATGATAAACCACTTCACGCCGCTGGCTTTGGCGGCAGGCAGAATAGTGTTCCAGTCCAGCAAGCCTTCGCCCAGCGGCGCAAAATTCATCTCATCGTCGCGAATACCAATCGACGCATTATCCTTGGCGTGAATCGCATAGATCCGTCCCGGATAGGCTTTCAAAATGCGCGCCGGATCCTGGCCTCCGCGTGAAACCCACGCCGCGTCCATCTCCAGTTTTAGATTTTCTGCCCGTGAATGATTGAAGATAATCTCCAGCGCGGTCACGCCATCGTACTTCTTCATTTCGAAATTGTGATTGTGGTAAGCAAGTTGGATGCCGTCTTTACGCAGTTTCGCACCGAGTTTATCCAGGCGTTGTGCATAGTCTATCCAGGCTTTGGTGCTGTCCGGGCGATCTTCCGGTTTAATCCATGGAACCACGATGGTGTGATTACCCACCGCTTTGTTGAACGCCACGGTCTGCGCGTAGTCGCTTTCCAGTGCCGTTAATTGCACGTGAGATGAGGTCACGGTCAGGTGATTTTTATCCAGCAAGGATTTCAGCTCTTTGGCTTCCAGACCATGCGTGCCTACCAGCTCAACGTGCTCGAAGCCCGCTTTATGGGCCATGGCGAACTGTTCAGCTGGCGTGCCGACATGACGTAAGGTGTACATCTGAAGTCCGATTTCATCTTCAACGCCCGCTGCTAACGCCTGTGAAGGCACAGCACTAAGCATGGACAACATCCCCGCCAACACCATTAATTTTTTCATCTTTATTCAGCCTCTTATGATAAGTAATCGATTACAAATTAACTTAAAGTAATCGATTACAAAATTATCCGTGCTGGTTTTGTGATCTGTGTTCAGATTATGAGGGGGTTAACAATCTGGAAAATTTAAATGATGAGGACTGGAAAAAGGTGAAGGTACGCGCCGAGAAATGGACGAGCTCAGGCCACTCCTTTACTCGCAGCCTTGCAGTTTGTTCACATTGAGGGTGAGCAAGGAGGAGAGATAACCTGATACCCATCCTCTATGCGGTTCATCATGGCAGATTCATGCAATGTGGCTATCTACAAACCTACGCCAGCCCATCCACAATGGTAATCATGGCTTTTGCCACGCCCTCACGCTGTTTTTTGGCTAACTGATACTCGTCGGAATGATAGCAGTCCAGTGCCGTTTGATAATCAGGGAATTCAATGATGACATGCTTCTTAAATTCATCACCCTCAAGTGAGGTGGCATTTTCACCGCGAGCTATAAATTTCGCCTGATATTTTTTAAACGCAAGCGGTGCCAGCTCAATATAATTTTGGTACTGCAGTGCATCCTCAATATTGACGTGGGCGATCCAATACGCAGACATTATTTTTCCTCGGCAGTCAGAATAGTTTTAGCCAGCGTGGCAGCTTCAGAGAGATGCTGTTTAACGGCCTCTTTCGCTTGCTCAGCATTGTTTTCTTCAATCGCTTCATAAATACGCGACATACGTTCAAAACCCGCTACCTGACGCTCCGGACTGCGCAGGGTCAGTGCGCGCAGTCGGCTGATACGGCTGTTTAGCCGTTGCACGATTTCCCACGCAATATGATGTTTTGCAATGGAAAACAGCGCTTCATAGAAAGCCTGAGACGCTTCGACGCGTTCGATGTCATCATGATCGTGCGAGGCTTTAGCGATGCGCAGTAATCTTTTGTGCAGGTTTTTTTTATCACTGCTGGTGGCTATTTTTGCGCAATCCTTCGCCGCTTCAGATTCCAGCAGCATACGGATATCGTAAATCTGCTCAGCGACGTCCCAGGTTAATATTGCAACAATCGGCCCTTTTTTCGGCAGGTTTTCAATTAAACCCTCCGCTTCCAGATAACGGATCACTTCGCGCACCACGGTACGGCTTACACCCAGCTCATCACAAAGTGAACGTTCAACCAAACGGTCGCCGGCTTTAAAGTATCCCGAAATAATGGCCTGGCGAACTTTAGCCAATGCCAGTTCACGCAATGTTACGGGCGTATTTTCAATTTTTAGGGAATGACTCGCATCCATAATCGTCTCTTCGTTGAAATGCAAAAAATTCTGCCTGAAGTCAATGTCATGTCTTGCCAGCGTTTTAACTATTAGCACTGTTTCTGTTCTGAAAGCAACGCCGCCTTTACTCTCATTGCCACCACTGTCTATCGATTCCTCACCGACGCGCCAGTTGAAATCAGCGTTAGCTCACAGTTTCATCATGCGGCCGGAGCACGAAATAAAAATATCCTTGAGGAATAATCAAAACCACGTGAATTCATAACGTTATAAAACGGTTGCTCCGATACGTCGTGTGATTTTTATGACCTTAGTCACACTCACTTCGCATCTCTAACAGCCTATTACGCATTGCCCTTGTATTCCCCATCCCCCCAGTCACGGCGGGGATTTGCGTCGACAAAGCATAGCAAAATCTCCGGCAAATTTTAATACCGTATGATGGTATACCATGTTTTGACATGCCAAAAGTCTCAGTGTTATATCCTTTCCCGACACACCAGATTAACAAACCGTTAACTTGAATGAGGCTTTAACCATGCATCCAGATATACGCAAGACGTTCGTTACCACCGAAACCATCTACTCCGACGGCGGCAAAGCGGCCACCACGCCGCTGGTGATGATTGCGGCGGCTGCCGTGGTAAAAAATCCGTGGGCCGGTGAAGGCTTCGTAGAAGACCTCGCACCGAAGATTCGCGAAATGGCGCCGGTACTGGGCGAATTGCTGACTGGCTTGATCGTGAAAGAAGCGGGCGGCGGCGACAAGGTGGTGGCTTACGGAAAAAGCGCAGTGGTGGGCTTAAACGGCGAACTGGAACACGCGTCAGCGCTGATTCACACCCTGCATTTTGGTAACCATTACCGCTCTGCTGTGAAGGGGAAAACCTATCTGGCCTTTAACAACACTCGTGGTCCAGCCAATACACCGATTCTGGTGCCAATGATGGGCACGGATGATGAGGGCACTCGCGAACACTACCTCACCATGCAGTTCAACATCAACGATGCGCCATTCGCAGACGAGATTGTGATCGCGCTGGGCGCGGCACTGGGCGGCCGTCCGCATCATCGTATCGGCAACCGTTATCTTGACCTGAAAGAGTTAGGCCATGACCAGAAAAACCCAGCAGCTATCTGAGTTAGGTCTCCAGGTCAGTTACCTGGAGGCTGGACAGGGCACGCCGCTGGTGTTGATCCACGGTGTCGGCATGAATGCCGATGCCTGGTTCCCACAAATGGACGTGCTGAGTCGCTATTTCCGTGTGATCGCGGTGGATATGCCTGGCCATGGCGAAAGCAGCGGTTTTCGTCATCCTGCCACCTTAAAGGATTACGTGCAGTGGCTGGCCCAGTTCTTACAGACACAGCCCGAACGCAGTTTTGCCGTCGCCGGACACTCAATGGGCGCACTGATCACCGCAGGTATCGCTATCGATTATCCGCAGTGGGTGAATCACGCGATTGTGATGAGCGGCGTGTTTAAGCGTAACGACAGCGCGCGCAATGCGGTGTTGAAACGCGCCCAGGAGTTAGCGAGCGGCAATGTGCGGCTCGATGCGCCACTGGATCGTTGGTTCAGTGACGACCACCACGAACAACCCCTGCGTCAAAAAGTGGGAACGTGGTTGCAACAGGTGAATCTCGACGGCTATGCACGCGCCTATCAGGCGTTTGCGGCGGGAGACCGCTTCTATTCTGAGCGCTGGAATGAAATGCAATGTCCGGTGTTAGTGATGACCGGTGAACTGGATGCCAATTCGAATCCAGACATGACACGCCAAATGGCCCAGGCAGCACGCCAGGGACAGGCAGTGGTGGTCGCTAACGCTAAACACATGTTGAACCTGACGGATGCAGACCGGGTGAACGAGGAAATTTTGTCGTTCCTCAAGCCGGTTGCTGCCGCCGTCACGCAAAAAGAGCCTGTAAAGGAGTAACTTATGGACGCAGATAAACGCAGACAGTTACGTGACGCCTTTGGCGCCTTCATGACCGGTGTCACCGTGGTCACCACTAACGATGCACAAGGGCAGCCGATTGGCTTCACCGCAAACTCGTTCTCGTCGGTGTCACTTGACCCCGCGCTGCTGCTGGTGAGCATCGATAAGCGCTCCGCGAATTTCGAAAACTTCACGCAATGTCCGCACTTCGCCATCAACATTCTGGCGGAGCAGCAGAAAGAGATATCGAATATCTTCGCGCAGAAAGTGGCCGATCGATTCTCGCTGGTGAAGTGGCGCAAAGGGGAGTTCAACACGCCGTTGCTGGATGAGAGTTCAGCCTGGTTTGAATGCGCGATGCATCAGGTTATCGATGCCGGTGACCATGCGATTCTGATCGGTAAAGTAGAGCAGTTCGATTCCTGCGGTACGCCGGGCCTTGGCTACTATCGCGGCGCCTACTTCACGCCTTATCAGAATGCGGAATCCCTGATTGCCGGTCCTAACGTGGTGGTCAGCGCGTTGATTGAATCGGCGGGCCAGGCGTTAGTGGTGAAGAAAGAGAACGGTTATGGCTTGCCGTCGCAAACGGTCAATAACCGCAGCGTCAGTGAAACGCTCAATCTGTTGTTCACTGGGCTGAATATTGAGGCCAACCCAGGGTTTGTCTACTCCATCTGGGAAGACCGCCAAAAGAAACAGCAGCATATCGTGTTCCTGTGCGCACAGCCGACGGGCAGCACCTTGCCAGCGGTACCGCAGGGCGAATGGGTGGATGTCCACACGCTGGCGCAGCTGCCGGTGCCGGACAGTGCGCTGAAATCACTGGTCGATCGTTTTATTCGCGAAAATGCGGTGGGCAATTACGGTCTCTATTACGGTGACGAAATCGAAGGTTCTGTGCGTCACTTCTTCACCGCGTCTCATCAGGAGGTGGTATGAAACTTTCCCTGTTCCTGCACATGGAACGCGTGTCAGCCGATGAAGCGCAGGACAAGCTGTACGATGAGATGATGGAGTTATGTGAAATCGCGGATAAAGGCGGCTTGCACGCTATCTGGACCGGCGAGCACCACGGTATGAATTTCACTATCGCGCCGAATCCGTTTATCAACCTGGTGGATATCGCCAGCCGCACCCAAAACGTCCGTCTGGGCACCGGCACCATTATCGCGCCCTTTACCCATCCGATCCGTCTGGCGGGTGAAGCGGCAATGACGGACCTGATCACCAAAGGGCGTCTGGATTTGGGGATTGCACGCGGCGCGTACTCCTATGAATACGAGCGCCTGATGCCAGGGATGGATGCCTGGGAAGCAGGTCAGCGGATGCGTGAGTTGGTGCCTGCAGTCAAAGCGCTGTGGAGAGGCGACTACGAGCATAAAGGTGAGTTCTGGAATTTCCCGTCCACCACTTCCTCGCCGCAGCCAAAACAGCAGCCGCATCCGCCAATCTGGGTGGCCGCGCGTGACCCGAACAGTCATGAATTCGCAGTGAAAAACGGTTGTAACGTGCAGTGCACGCCACTGCATCAGGGAGAAGAAGAGATCACGCGTCTGATCACCACCTTCAAAGCAGCCTGTCAGGAATATTCCCCTGAACAGCCGCTGAAAATCATGCTGCTGCAGCACGGTTTTGTGGCCGAAGACGAGGCCGATGCGCAGCAAGCGGCAGTAGAACTTAATCGCTTCTACAACTACTTCGGTGCCTGGTTCAAGAATGAGCGCCCGGTGCAGCAGGGGCTGATCAAGCCGTTGAGCGAGGAAGAGATCGCGGTGAACACCTATTACAGCGTGGAAGGGATGCGGAAAAATCTGGCGATTGGTAATCCTGATCAAGTGATCGCCCGCCTGAAAAACTATGAGGCGATGGGCTACGATGAGTACGCCTTGTGGCTGGATAGCGGCATGACCTTCGAGCGTAAGAAAGCCTCGCTGGAACGCTTTATTCAACACGTTGCACCTGCATTTCACTAAGCGGAGACGTCATGGAATCTTTCAAACTCTACATCGACGGCCAATTTGACGCTGGGGCTGCGACCTTCACCTCGTTGAATCCGGCTACCGCTGAGCCGTGGGCCACGATTGCTGAAGCACGCAGCGAGCAAACCGACCGCGCAGTGCAGGCGGCAGCCCGGGCTTTTGAATCCGATGCGTGGCGCGGCTTAACCGCCGGTGCGCGCGGCAAATTGCTGCTGAAGCTGGCGGATTTGATTGAACGCGATGCCGCCAAACTGGCCCGTCTTGAGACGCTCGATACCGGAAAAATCATCCGTGAAACCCAGGCGCAGATCGCTTACGTGGCGGAATACTATCGCTTCTATGCCGGACTGGCCGACAAGATGGACGGTGCCACGCTCAGCATCGACAAAGCCGACATGGAAACTTGGATTAAGCGTGAACCGGTTGGTGTGGTTGCCGCGATTATCCCCTGGAACAGCCAGCTGTTTCTCTCCGCGGTGAAAATCGGCCCGGCGATTGCGGCCGGCTGTACGGTGGTGGTGAAGGCGGCTGAAGTCGCACCGACGCCGCTGCTGGGATTTGCTGAACTGGTGCATGAGGCCGGTTTCCCTGCGGGCGTCATAAACGTGATCACCGGCTTCGCGGAAGGCTGTGGCACCGTGCTGACCCAGCATGCGCAGGTAGATCACATCGCCTTTACTGGCGGTGCAGATACTGCACGTCACATCATTCGCAACAGCGCGGAAAACCTCGCCAGCACCTCGCTGGAATTAGGCGGCAAGTCTCCGTTTATCGTGTTTGCCGATGCCGATTTGGAAAGTGCCGCCAATGCGCAGGTGGCCGCCATCTTCTCTGCCTCAGGACAAAGCTGTGTCGCGGGCTCGCGTCTGCTGGTGGATGAGCAGATTAAAGATGCCTTTATTGAAAAACTCACCAGTAAAGTGCGCGGTATTGTGATTGGTTGCCCGCAACAGCAGGAGACGCAGTTTGGTCCACTTTGTACCGAGCGCCAGAAAAGCAATATCGAGCAGGTCGTGAGCCGCAGCATTGAGCAGGGTGCGCGTCTGGTGATTGGCAATCAGCCGATTGATCGACCGGGATTCTATTTCCCACCCACCATTTTGGATTGCAGTGCGGTGCCAAATGCAGAAAGCGTGGTGCAGGAGCTATTTGGTCCGGTCTTGTCGGTGCTGACCTTTAAAGATGAAGCCGAAGCGATTCGTTTAGCCAACGGCACAGAGTATGGTCTGGCGGCAGGCGTATTTACCCAGAACCTGACGCGCGCCCATCGTGTCACGCGTAAGTTGCGCAGCGGCGTGGTGTGGCTGAACACCTATCGCGTAGTTTCACCGCTGGCGCCGTTTGGCGGCTACGGTAAGTCCGGTTTCGGTCGTGAAGGTGGCATAGACGCCGCGTTGGAATACACCACCACCAAAACGGTGTGGCTGCGCACCAGCGATGAGCCGATTAGCGATCCCTTTATTATGCGCTGATGGGTTAAGGTGCGCTGACATGCGCACCTTGCGGGAATCTGGTTTGCATTTATCAATGCGCACTCTACCAGAAATAACGTTGGAATTATCAGTGTCGTTATTTATAACGACCGTTACTTGTACAGTTGTTGAGCATTAATTAGCACCGGGAGTCTTACCGCCAATTCTTTAATAAGAAGACGAAAATGCATTCGTCGGGATGGCTGTGGCTTTTTTTCGCGAGGAAAGTTTTACCCACATTAAAAAACAATCCTACTTTGAGAATTGGAGGGTACGGTGAATACACAACCACGTCAGAGTCAAATTATAGAAAATAAGTCGGTGGATTATGTTCCGGAATCGGAACGCCACGGTAAATCGCACAGTTTATTTACCTTGTGGTTCTGTACCAACATTGCACCGCTGGCGGTCGTCAGCGGTGCGATTGCCACCGAAACGTTTCATCTGAATGTTATTTCCGCATTAACCGCGATTATTGCCGGTCATCTGTTTGGCGGGATCTTCCTTGCGTTAACCTCTGCACAAGGGCCGAAAGTCGGCATTCCACAAATGGTGCAGAGCCGCGCGCAGTTTGGTCGTTACGGTTCGTTACTGGTGATTAGCTTTACGACGGTGATTTATCTCGGGTTCTTTATCTCGAATATTTCGCTTTCCGGTAAAGTTATCAACAACGTCTTCCCATCGATGCCGGTAAGTAGTGCCACGGTCATTGGCGCAATTCTTGCCACCGCCATTGGTATCGTTGGTTACCATTTTATCCATCGCATCAATAAAGTCGGTGCATGGATTATGGGGGCGGCGCTGATTTTGGGCCTGGCGCTGATGGTGTCTCAACCCTTGCCGGCAGACTTTTGGTCTCGTGGCAGCATGAGTGCCGCAGGCTGGTTCGGCACCTTCTGTATCGGAGCGGTATGGCAAATCAGTTTCTCGCCCTATACCTCTGACTACTCACGCTATCTGCCCGCCAATGTCGGTATTGCACGCCCGTTTATTGCCACCTACCTGGGTGCCTGTGGCGGGACTATTCTGGCCTTTATTTTCGGCATGATGGCGGTCAACATCGCACCAACCAGTGATGCCATGATGTCAGTGCGCCACGCCACTGGCTGGCTCGGACCCATTCTGATGGTGTTGTTCCTGGTCAATATTATCTGCCACAACTCAATGAATTTGTATGGTGCGGTATTATCACTGATTACGGCAGTACAAACATTCCGCCCACACTGGACGCCGGGTGCGACGGTGCGATTAGTGGTTTCAGCGCTGGTATTAGTGGGAAGCGTATTAGTCGCTCTGGCAGCATCACAGAACTTTGTTTCGTTCTTTATTAACTTGATTCTGGCATTGATTGCGGTATTGATTCCGTGGATTGTAATTAATCTACTGGATTTTTATTATGTGAATAAGCAAAAGTATGACGTTGAAGCGATATTTCGTGCAGACGGCGGACGTTATGGATTGCTGAATACCCAGGCCTTGCTGGTCTACTTCGCCGGTGTTTTAGTGCAGGTGCCCTTTGTTGAAAATGCATTCTTTTCTGGTCCCTATGCGAATATAATTCCTGGCGTGGACATTTCCTGGATCATTAGTTTTGTGGTGACAAGTATAGCTTATCCAATATTTCATCGGGAAAATGAGCTAAGACTAGTTAGCAACCGGAAAAGTAAGGCGCCAAGAGAAATCCAATAAGCAGAGTGCGTTAAGGTTTAATTTAAAGATGCAAGTCCATCCGCTTATCTAATACGCTATGTAGTTTAACGAACCGCTTTGACTTTGCAAACCGGTAATTATAATGTCGGCCTCTGTAAAAATAGAGCACATTTCCTACTACTAGCATTACATAGGTACAGTTTGCTCCGCACGATGCCAGCTATGGCGTATTGGCATCCCGTGTGCCAAATTGATTTTAGCAACTTGGCTGCAGCATCAATTAGGTTACGTTTGTCCTGCGTGCCTTCACGCGGTTAACATAACTTAAAGCTGCAGGATTTTTCCTTTTGAAAAACTATCTGCAAAGTTCGGGAAGAACGTTTTACGTTTTGGATTGCCAGTTCCCTGCTACGAGCAAGCTTTAGCTAAGACAAATGTCACAGAGATGCAGGAAACAATGCTTATCTGCGTTTTTCACTTGTGTTATGAATAAATGAGCGCCTAAGTCATTTGATTTTCAATTCCACATAACTGGCGCTGCGTGCGACCACGCAGCCGTCGTTATTCGGCAGCACCACAACGGGTTTATCGCGCAGGCTCAGACGAAACAGTACCTCACAGCTGGCGTAAAACGAGTTCATCGGGCCAAACATAGGCATCGTAACCTCCAGAGCGCGCGTGCTGTTAAACCACCAGGTGAACACGCCGAGCAGCTGCAGCTCTTCCGGATAAATTACCGGGTAGGCCGAATTCACCGGCAGCAGCGCGAGCCGGTGCTGCTGCCGGCGTTTAACCACAAATTCATCTTCCACCTCAACGAGTACAAAGTCACCTTGCGACGCCTACTCGGCCCGGTCAACCACCATGACGTCGCCGTCATAAAGCCAAAGGCCCGCATGCTGCTGCCACTGGCGCGTACGAAGAACATGGCGGCGTGCCAGCGGAATGCAGTGCTCTTTCAGGTCCAGATTTTTTCGACATAATCGGCGGCAGGTGAGGGGGAATCCCGCAGCACATGGCTCGGCTTATAATGGTAAGTGTACGCGCGGTATGAAAACGGGGAGCCAGAGTAGCGTCTGGCCGGGGGCGTATTTCGCGGGTTTCACAACCTTGCTCCCGTAACAATTCCAGGGCAACGTGTTAATGCTGTATGCAACTTGCGCATAAATCCCCCTCTTAATGGTGCTCGTTATATGTACAGTATTATTGAGCGGCATTTATCTGGCAAGAGAAAGCCTGACGCGCTATCTGGGAGTAGTGTTTATCTGGCTGAGGCGGCTACAAAATATTATTTCAGGCAAAATCCTATCACAGGGCTTATGATGATATCGGGTCAGGTGCCGCGGGGAGGCGCCTCCTGACTGTACACAGACAGCCCGGCGTTCCGCCGCCGGGCTTCATTATGCCGCACTGCCGATTTATGTTCATCATCAGCCTACCACAGTGACTGAATCCACTGATCTCACTGTCTGTGATGAAGGGAGCATCGTCACGGCTCGGTTTGGTACGAAGCAGTGCGTTTAACATTCGCCCGGTACGATCTGGCTTACGTTCGCCTGAGCATCTTGGCACCAAATGAAAAAAAGCCTGCAGAGCAGGCTGTTGTCAGACGGTTGAAGCGTCTCGGGCGTTAAATGCGGCAGGGTTAACTATTCATCATTAATGTCGTGCGGATAGCCCACCACGATCTCAAGCGCACCGCGCAGAACGTCAAGCCTGACTACGTCTGAAGTACTCTCCAGCTCCGCTATCAGGGCTAGGATGATGTCTTTTCGCAGCACGCGTCCACCCCGGGCCCTCAGGCTTTCGAGTACGACACAGATAACTTCTGTTTCAGGGGCCACCTGGTCGCCACGTTTACTGAGCGCCCGCAAGATTTCTTGTTCTGTCGTGTTCTGTTGCATAACCCATAGTCCAGGATAAACAAGGTTGAGATCGCCAGTAACGATCCGTCTCTGCAGGCTCCTTCCTGCCTCCGTGACATGACGGAGAATACTGGTATTCAGTGCCGACGTGTGCCCGGCGGCGGCCTGTCTTCGGTCAGGAACAGCAGTTCGGGATTCAGCAGCTGGCGCGTCGCCGGCAATGCGGCATTGACTTCATCCAGCGCCATCCGGAGTACTTCAGCCCGTTCCGGGCGGGTTTCGCCGGCTGCCATCTCCATCAGCCTGACTGCCAGCGTTACGCCGGACACCGGCGCATTCTCGCTGAGCAATCCGGCCACAGCCTCACCAATAGCAATATCCATCATCTTTTCGCTTTTATTTCTGTACATACCGCTTTCCGGGTGTCAGTAAAGGGGCACAATACATTACCGGCCGCCGCTTACGAGGCTGGCAGATGTTCCATCCGGGCAGTCCGCGCCGGATTTAATATCCACAATAAAATGAGGTCTGCGGTGCAATGCTGAAGCTTGACTTCAGACCGGCTGTTAGCGGCCAAAGAGCAGGCCGATTAGCGTACGGTAATGCTGTTCTTCTTCCGCTCCGCCCGCCAGCTCCAGCCGGCGAACCAGTTTCGCGCAGATGGCCGGCCGGTTCAGGGCGGCGCCGCTGCGAAGAATTTCAACCACAATTTGCCCCAGCGTTTCCTGCTGCGAGGGAAGCTGTGCTTCGGTAAAATAACGGGCAATGTCTCCCACAGTATTAGGCTTATGGCTGTTCTGGCGCATGATTATTCTCTCGAAAAAGGGACGGTTAAAATATGGTCGGGTGCTTATGCGCGGAAAGTTATACAAAAATTATAAACCTGTACAGATATATGTTGCAGGATGTGATGAATTCTTTTGGCAAAAGATGCTTATACTTATAAAACAAAGGGGTATGGGGCAGGGGATTTAGCTTAATTGCTACAGAGGTGTCGTCCCTGACAGTTTCTCCGGCCGGAACGCGCAGATCGCGCCCGATACGAGGCTAGTCTTACATTGTCGTGTCAGGGCCGGAGTCGGTCTGGGTTCCTGTTTGTATTATCCGTCAGTTTTCCTGACCCGTCATCGTCATCCAGCACAGCCTCCTCGCGACTGCTGTACTGACGAAATCCCTTGAGCCAGCGTCTGGCGTCAAAGATTTCCTCAAACTTCGCATCGCTGACGTCATCGTCAGCCATCGCGGAGAGCCCCTTTATGAGATGTCCTGTCCGGCGACCACCAGGCTGACCGCTGCCTCTCCGATAATGATATGGCCTTTCTCATCGTCGTGATAAAACACAGCAAATCCTCCATTTCGGGAAAATAACAACCACAGGATTCGCTGTAGACGCAACTGGTGCATTCACCAGAAGAAAAATCTGTCATATGGACAAAAAATAAAATATTGGGTTCAGATGGCGGATTTTAAGGGAGTACATCAGAATATAAATGCGTGAGAAAAAATGATGTGTTCAGTACCAGGGAATTTTGCAGTAATAACTATAAAGCGTTAAAAGTTTGCCGCGGCGTTCTGCCGCGGCGGTTTGATCAAACGGCCTGCCACTCGCTCTCGACTTCATCCTTGGATTTGGAAAGAATCACTTTATTGTCATCCACTTCCTTCACCCAGCTGAAAGGAATGATGTGATGCTGGCCACCGGCTTCCGGGTCACTTTTTGCCAGTTTGATTTTGTCATCGCCTTCAAAATGGTCAACGATACCCACGTGCTCACCGTTAACGTCCACTACCTGGGCATGGTCCAGAACTTCTGATTTATCAACCATAGTTAATCCTTAGTTTCGTCTGCTCATAGTGAGTTTTACCCGCCAGCCTGACGGATACACACTCAAAATATAGGTTATTTATCTGCATTTTTTTAAAACTAACAAATTGAAACATTCGGCCGGGCATCTGTAGGACGTTTTTTACATGGAAAACGCGGGGTGTAAAAGCGCAGAATAACGGTCATTAAGGGGTGAAAGGTCGGATTTATTTTGCAGATTCATTTGACAGCCGATACGTACAGGCCATGATTATTGCACTGTGTCTTAAGATCCAGTAATGGTTAGGTGAATCGTTGAATTATTCCCGGGCTCGCCCCGGGTTTTTCAAAAACATATCCCGTACTCATCCCCTTTACCTTCATGCCATTAACAGAGCTTCAACCGGCATCTTCCCGGTCAGGAAGAATCATTGAAACGGCAGGCCTTGCCTGAATAACGCGGTACAAATCTGCCTAAAAAGCGTTAAAACATACTGAAATCTTACCGGAAGAAAAACTTTTCTATATCCTGACATTTTATTCGATTAAACCCCACTATAATGACACGGCAAGCTAGGTGTCAGGATGATGCCGCACTGGTACCAGATGGCCCGGATTTATTCCGGGCCTTTCTGTTTCTGCAGTCTCTTATTTCACCTTCCCCGCAAGTTGATCTGACAACTGTCCCAAGCGTAAGTATTGCAGCGGATTTCTCATAAACGATGGTACATAACTTGTGCGGCTGCCGATATCCTCTTATGCTGGGTCTATGACCTTTACGGACCCCGAGGCTTTATGGATGGCGGCACCTCGCCCGGCAGATTTCTGGCTTAACTGCTCGCTGAACATGACATGACGGTAAAATCACTTCGCCTCATATCCGGTCCGGCACAGCGGGAAGTCTAGTCACTATTGTGCGATCGTAAGCCGGTAACTCCGGCCATGGCAGAGAAGCTCGTGTGTGTATTTTACTCGCCCAGATTTTGCAGCATCAGGCAGGCTATGTGGCAGTTGTGGCGGGAGGGTGCTCAGTTACCTGGAGAGCGCGATACCTGAACGCAGTGAATGTGCTAAATTTTACAGTGCCGGTACGGAATTTCTCACCCCAATTTCACCAGGGCGTTTAATAAACTGTAACCGTACCGGCACCTTGCCCCGTCAAATCAGACACTTCCTGGCAAAAAATAACGCGTCGGGCGCTATGCTTACCTCGTGTGTTATTCCTCGTGCCAACACCAATGTAACGTATTGCAATAGCTGACATGCTCTCAGGATCCAACATCACCGGCCTCAGACCGGAAGTGTTTACTCCTGTTACTCCCGGGCCAGCCGCTCGGGATTTTTTTATCCGCTGTTTTCTGTTTTTCATCCGCGGTCAGATCACGTCGGCCCGGTCAGACTTCCGCACTGACGCTTTCCGTCATCTCGCCGAGGAGATGCAGCAGACGTTCTGCGCTCAGCTGCTGAGACCTGAGTGCAGGCATCATCCCGGTAAGCGAAAGCGTCACCGTTGCCAAGGCCACCGCGCGTTTAATCTCTTCTGCGTTTTCATAGCTCTTGTACGTACGCAGGCTCACGCCGAGCTCTGCCGCCGCGCGCTCCCGGCTCCAGAGCATTCTCCTGCGCCACTGCCGCAGATGCCATCCTGTCATGCATTCTCCTTTTACAAGCCTGAAAAAGTGCAATTACTGCACTTTTTCATTATTTCTTAATTATGGTGTTTCACTGTCCCGATGACCGTCCGGAAAACCCTGTATGAACTGTCATGTGCGAAGTATGCGTGAGAGCAGCGTGCCGGGCATCTCCTCTATGACGGCACTCAGGCAGAGCGCTTTCAGCAGCAGGGGCGACTCTTCTAAGCCCGAATAAAATATTCAGCGTTACCCGAACTCAGAGACAGGGGGTATGTTCACGCATGATATGCGACGCGGTCGCATCCCCTCAGCGCTGCACCTGTGGCTTCTCTCATCATCATAGTCGGTAGGGTTATTTTTTCCGCAAAAAACAGCTGATATTGTGTCCCGGTTCCAGCCATTGATACGACGGCTGTCAGCCTGCCCGAAAAGACCTGAATCAGGCTGACGATTGAGATTGCTTTTATCGAAACGTAATTAATTACAGTTAGCTGCCATGTCTGCAGGTATGGTTGTCCTGGCAGTGTACTTTGAATCTTTAGAAACGCATTCGCTTCCGGAATGATGCTGATTTCGACGTATGATATGTCGAGGGGGGAATTTAAAGACGTCCATTGTGAATATAATGCCCGACATTGAACCAAAGATGCAGGATGGCCGCAAGAAATTACAGAGTCGACTGAAACCTGAGTTGAGGGTGCCCACCATTCTGGCCTGCAGGGTTGATCACAAAGAGGAAAGCGTTTTGGTTAAACTTTTATTTCAGAGTTCTCTGTTTCGGATCCAACTTCCGGCTAATGCCCTTACAGCCAGCCTGACTTAATACGAAGAGTGTGTCACCGGAACTGTCCGGGTACAGTCACGCTGCACTCACAGGCGGCCCGATATAAATAAAAAACCCACCGGGAGGTGGGTAAATCAGAAAGCTCAGTGTAGGAGATAGCGCTTAACGGTTTCCGGGTCTGTGCCCACCGTTTTGAGAGCTTTCACCAGCTTATCCTGCGTAGTCTGTAAAGTGAGCATCCAGTATGTAATCTGCCATTGTTCATTTATCACATTGATCTTTTTATCTTCCGGCTCGCGGCGGTGAAAAATGTAACTCATCAAAACCCCGGATTAAGGACAAAACGGCTTATTTGCTGTGTGACGCAGACGAAGAATGGCACTGAAACTGAGAGGATTAAAATTGAAATGACTGACCGTAATGAGCAAAAATTTTTATCAAAAAAAAACCCACTTAATGAGTATCAGTGGGCCTGTTTTGTTCACGCCGGAACAACGCTCTCTCGCAGAGGTGGGGTTAAGCACTGCTAATGTCGCACACCAATCTAACATCGCATTGCCTAATCCGTAACCCTATAATTTGCAAAGATTGCTATTTAAGATTAGGTCGCTTTCCTTCGGAATGTTCTCATCCAGAAACCCCTGGGTGTAAGTCTGTTAACTTTTCTGCTGCAATTCCATCAGTAATTGATTAGCAGGCCTGATGCCTGATTTCGCCCTGTTTTGGCCGGCTGGCCCGGTTTCAGGTTAAACTTTGAGATTAACGCTATTCTGTCAGCCCCTTTTTTCGACAGAAGTCATCTGTTCACGCAGAAAATGTGACACTACGTCCTGAGGGGGCTTAACGCCACATGCATGGATAAGCCAGCTCACCGCGCCGCGATGGCGCGTACCATGCAGTATCACCTGCTCGACAAGGCTGAGGGGGCTTGTCTGAGCCATCTTTTCGTCTCTGCGCCGATAGATTATGGGGCGATCCCAGGCTTCCGCCGTCATGCCGGCCGCATATTCAATAAACCATCCGGAGCAGGCCAGCATGCACGGCACCAGTACTGCTTCCTCAGGCATCCTGCGCGGTCTGATATTCGGCTGGTAAGGCGCTTCCCCCGTCAGGTTGGCACGAATAAGCATGTCAGTGGCGTGCATGTGGTACATGAGCCTGAGCATTTCCCGGCGTTCAGCGCGGAAACGGCGCGCGTCCGTTTCGGCAATGGCGCTGAGCATCCCGGCATCCATCCAGCGCTTGTACTTCAGTAATGTCAGGGCGGTGACTCTTTGCATGATCTTTTCCAAAGCGTAATCACGGCCGTCAGAGCGGTAACGTGTAATACGAATTTAATTAATCCAGTGCTGTCTGGGGATGATAACCCGGTACTCCTTCCTGCCAGTCTTTTCTGCGACAGCCAGGGTTCTGACTGGGAATTTACATTCATACCTCATCGGGCTCAGGATATACCTCCCATATGGAAGGCCGGGCAGGGGAGCCTACAGTAACAGCCTGAAGATAAGTAATGGCGGGTGAGGCGAATCAGAGTGTAGACGCGTATAAGAATTGCGACAGGCCGGTGAGAAAATTCTTGTTGGATCAGGTATTCACCTCCCGGAAACGGCCAGCAGAAACATATAAACGGATGATGCTGGCGTCAGATAAAAGCAGCCGACCGGGTCAAACGTCCATTCCTGATAGGTTAATATGGTCAGCAAACTTCATGACTCTATTGAGAAAAACGAACTAAAAAATTTCTGACTGAATGGCTGCAGCAGGGGGACAGAGTCCCGTCTGACTATTTTATTATGATGTCAGAAAACAAAGCCCGACTGGCTGCTATGCTATGAACACGGTGAATCCCCCCTGTGCGGAGGGGCTAAGCCACAGGGTACACGATAGACTGAAGCGATTCGGATTGTGGCTTTTCTGAATCATCGGGAGGCACCCGACACCGTAACTTTTACTGAAGAATGAAGATGTGCTGCGGAGGTAGGCATGCTCTGGATGGAACAGG
>NZ_JZRH01000035.1:0-52541 GCF_000963985.1 Pantoea sp. BL1
TCCTTAACTGATCGGCATTACGGCCATCAAGCCGCCCTATCTTTAAAAAATTAACACCCCGCGCCCTGCAAGCGGAACTGCGCAACCAGCCGCTCCAGCATCATCGCCTGTTCTTCCAGCGAGTTTGCCGAGTGCGAGGATGCGCTAACCAGCGTGGCGTTTTGCTGGGTCGTGGTATCGAGTTCACCCACCGCGCGAGCAATTTGTTCAATACCACGGCTCTGCTCATCGGAAGCTGCAGAAATTTCCTCCATGATCTCATTCACGCGCGCAATGCTACCGAGAATCTGATCCATGGTTTCACCTGCACGCGCTACCTGCTGATGCCCGTTACTAATCCGGCTCACCGATTCACTGATCAGCTGCTCAATATCTTTTGCGGCACCGGCGCTACGCTGTGCCAGGTTGCGCACTTCACTGGCGACCACGGCAAAACCACGCCCCTGCTCACCGGCTCGTGCCGCTTCCACTGCCGCGTTCAGTGCCAGAATATTGGTCTGGAAAGCAATACTGTTAATCACCGCGGTGATATCCGCAATTTTCTTCGAGCTGTCGGAGATTTCACCCATAGTGCTGACCACGTCGCGCACCGCTTTGCCGCCCTGATTGGCGTTATGCGAAGCTTCAGCAGCAATCTGGCTGGCTTGACGCGCGTTCTCGGCGTTATTTTTCACGGTAGCCGTTAACTGCTCCATGCTGGCAGCCGTTTCCACCACCGCCGCCGCCTGCTGCTCGGTGCGTGATGACAAATCGAGGTTGCCCTGATTGATCTCGCTAGCGGCTTGCGACACGCTACTGACGCTATGCAACACATCGCCAATCATACTGCGCAGACGGTCGTTCATCCGCCCCATCGCCGAGGTCAGCTTGCCGAGTTCATCATGACGGTCGGTGGTAAACTGTGAGCTTAAATCGCCGCTGGCAATGCGCTCCGCCAACTCAAGGTTGTGGAATACCGGGCGTGTAATCTGACGGATGATGTACCACGCCACCAGCACGCCAAACAGAATCGCCAGCCCCCCAATCAACAGGGATAGCGTCGCGGAACCGTTCGCCAGTTCATCGTTACGCTCCTTCACGATGGTAATGATCTTTTTGATCGCCGCGCTGCTCTTATCACCCGCGACTTTTACCGTGTCTTCTGACGCACGCAGCTGACCGTAGCTGTCCGCCGCTTGCAGGCTGAGATCTTTAAAGCGTTCGGTATCCTGCCACAGCGCGGTAAATCCGCCCTGCTGTTCGGGTGGCAGCTGAGCCAACAAGGCTTTCATGCCCTGGTCGGCCTGCTGGAAATGGGTTTGCAAGGTATTGCGCAGGGTATCAGTGACATTGAAGCGCAGCGCCCAGGCTTCTTCACGCACGTTGCTGATAGCGAAGAGCTGCTCGTAAATCTGGTTAGTCAGTTCTGGATTGGTCACTGGCGTACGGATCAACTGCGTGTAGCGCGAGGTCATGTCTTGCTGGCTCAGAGAATCGAGCTGTGCTCGCTGGCTATTCAGCTGCTGTGTAGCTTGCGTCATTGCGCCAATACTGTTCTGGAAACTGGCGAGATGGGTATCCAGTTCCTCCACCAGCGCGCGGGCATTGTCTGTCCAGGAGAGTTGTTTAGCCTCACGATTGAGCTGCTGGGCATGCGCCACATAATCAGCCATCACTTTGCCAGATTTATCATCACCATAAAGATATTTGAGGCGGTTAATTTTGGCCTGGAACACCTCAATGTTGATGTCATAGATCAGATTGGTTTTCTGATAAATGTCGTGAATCGCGTTGAAGCGCTGCACGCTGATGCCGGTGGCCAGGGCCACTAACAGCAACACAATGCCAAATCCTGCTGACAATTTCCGGGTGATGCGTACATTACGTAAACGGGATACCAGCCCCATGTTCCCTCTCCTGCGAATGTTGTTTTTGTAAATTCTGGTAAGGGAGTTATCGGAGCGAGGAGGGATTTGTTTATCGCTGAGATCACAAAAAAACGATTACAGGATGTTATGCGCCGCCAGGTGGCGGCGCGAGCAGGTTATCGTGCGGATTGCGGGGCTAACTGGCTGATAAACAGGCCTGCAGCGCTCACCGCATCCACCGCCACTTTCCCTAACTGCTGGCGAATACTGTCACCCAGCGCGATGGTAGAAAAACCCGTGCAGGAAAAAGCGATTACCTCGATGCCCTCGCGATAAAGAGTATCAGCGCAGGCCAGGGCGCTGGCACGACCTTCTGCACTGAGCAGATCCGTGGTGTTCAACACCCCTTCCGGACGCGCGTAACGCACGGATTCACCCAGCAGCTGGCGGAAAGGCGCCGGTGCCGCCGCACCAATCCCCATCACGGCCACTGGGCGTTTCAGCATGCGAGCAATACTTGCTGAAGCCGAACCGGCGCTGATGACGGGAATGGATACGGCATCACGCAGTGCTGCAAGACCAGGATCGGCGGCGCAACTGAGAAACAGCGCATTGCAGCCATCGGACTCTAATTGCCGCCCGAGCGTAACGATCTTAGGCACCGCCAGCGCTTCACTGACATCATCGAAAATGCCTTTGTGCTGATCGGGGATCGCCCGGCTAATTGAGTTGATAGCGTATTCCTGATGAATCAGCCGACCATGTTCTTCGACAAAGTGCTGATCTGGATGGGTTAATACGCGGATTATCCCCAGCATGGCTGTTACTCCTGGTCTGATGTTAAACGGGTTTGCAAAGCGACTTGGTTTTTTATTGTGTCGAGTAACATGGCAGTTTTATGCAAAAGCGGCAACACGTACCCGCCGCTGGTTTGACCTACAATGCTGCTCCGACTTCCGCGATCACACCGCGTAACCACTGATGCGCCGCACTGTCCTGCGTCCTGCGATGCCAAAGCAGATCAAATGGAATCGAGGGCAGTGCCAACGGCGGTTCAAACATGATGATGTCGCCCTGGCTGGCTGAAGTGGTGCCCACGCGGCGCAGTACCGTTGCCACATAATCCGTTCCCGGCAAGAGCGCGGGTACGGTAAACATGGTGGGCAGCGTCAGACTGATGGTGCGCGCCAGCCCTTGCTCACGTAACTGCTGATCCACCAAGCCGTAATGGTTACCTTCGGGTGACACCAAAATATGACGCATCGACAGAAACGCTTGCAGGTTCATGCCTTTACGCGCTACCTCGTGGTCACGCCCGACTAAGGTGACAAAATCGTCGCGTAGCAATGGTTGGGAAAGAATTCGGTTTTCTGCTTTGGTTGGCGGTACGCCTACGGCAATATCAATCTTCCCCGCATCGAGTAGCGCAACAACCTCATCGCGATCAATAAAATAACGCACATGAATCGTGCAATGAGGTGCCACTGCCGCCAGCTTTTTGGTTAACGCCGGCAGCAGCACATGCATCGGATACTCCGTCAATCCCAGGGTAAAACTGCGCTGTTTAGCCGTGGGATCAAAGACCTCTGCGGGCTTCATTAAATGACGCACCTGCCCTAACGCATCGGCCACCGGTATCGCAATCTCCTGCGCTTTCGCCGTGGGTAACAAGCCTTCAGCGCTGCGGATAAACAACGGATCGTCAAAAACACGACGCAAGCGAGAGAGCGCGGCACTCATCGCCGGTTGGCTTACGCCAGCCAGTGCCGCAGCTTTAGTGACGTTGCGCTCCAGCATTAAGGCATTGAATGCCACCAGCAAGTTAAGATCGAACCCTTCAAAATTCATATTTTGTATATTGCTCTATACCAATCATTTGTTGGATGGATAGTGTCAGATTCAGGAATACTGCACAAGCCGGTGAGATGCACCGCTAACTAATCCAATAAGGTTTCCAACATGTCTGCCACACAACCACTGAACCAACGCCTGCAAGCTGAACGTACTGCGGTAGAAAACCTCTATCGCGCTTTTAGTGATAAAAACCCCGACTTGCTGGATCTGGCGGTAACACAAGACTGGGATGACATCCCACTGGCACCAGGTCAGGGGCCGGGACCCGAAGGATTTAAACCTTTGCTGGCAGGTTTTATCGCCGCGTTCCCGGATATCAACATCATCGTGCACGACATGTTGCAGGAGCCGGGAAAGATTGCTGTGCGCGCAGAAATTACCGGTACGCACCAGGGTGAGTTTATGGGCATTGCGCCCACCGGTCGTCGCGTTAGCGTGCGCCTGCACGAATTCCACTTACTCAACGGCGAGCGCGTGACAACCACCTGGCATATGGAAGATTGGTTTGCCATGTTCCAGCAGATTGGCCAGTTCCCCGCACTGTAATTTTGAGGAATCGAGGATGAAAGCAGCCTATATCAGCACCTTCGGCGGTGCGGAAAACATTCAGTATGGCGAACAAACGCTCGCCATCAATGATACCGATAGCGTGACAGTACGCGTCAAAGCCAGCGCGTTAAATCCGTTAGACAGCAAAATCATGGCGGGATACATGGAGCAGGTGTTCCCGGTGCAGATGCCTTACATCGTTGGCTCCGATTTCAGTGGCATCGTTGAGGAGGTGGGCAGTAATGTGAGCCAGTTCCGCCCGGGCGATCGTGTGGTCGGCCGTACCGATCCTTGTGCCGGTGGTGCATTAGCTGAGTTCGTGGTGATCAATGCCCATGAGTTGGTCTCGCTTCCTGATGAAATGAGCTTCGAGCAGGCCGCTGCGATACCGACGGCTTACGGCACCGCGCATCTGGCGCTGTTCGGTAAACGTAAACTACAGGCAGGCCAGCGTGTGCTGATTCATGCAGGTGCAGGCGGTGTAGGGTCTTTTGCCATTCAATTAGCCAAGCAAGCGGGGGCTGAAGTGATAGCGACCGCTTCGGCGAAGAATATTGCCATGGTGACCTCGCTTGGGGCGGATGAGGTGATCGATTATCGCAGCCAGGATTTCACCCAGATTGCCCCGGTTGATGTGGTGTTAGATCCCTTTGGCGGCGAAGCCCTGGAGCGCTCATGGCAAGTGTTAAAACCCGGTGGACATATCGCTACGTTGGCCGACTTTGCCATTACCGATTGCGGTGACCGTCACGGCCATGCCGTTTTCTTTGCCGATGCCACGGTTGCCCTGCCCCAGGCCATGCGCGATTTCAGCAACGGTAACTTGCAGATAGTGATCGATTCCATCCATCTGCTGGAACAGAGCCGCGCCGCGCTGGAGCGCGTTGCCTCCGGCCATGCATGCGGCAAAGTGATTGTGAGAAGTGGGCGCTAAGATGCCCGGGCTCGCCGCCACACACATCCAATGAGAGTGGCGGCTAACTCTTCAAACACTCGCGCTTCGCCTAACGTCCACAGATACAGATGTCATTTCAAATGCGATGGTTTAAGCCAGGCATAATCTTCCCCTGCTATGCTGAGCACCAGACGTTAATCAGTGTTCACAGGCGGAAGAATGAAAGTCGTGTTATGTGCGTATCATGAGATGGGATGCGCGGCGCTGGAGAGTTTACAGGAAGTGGGATTTGAAGTGGCTTGCGTGTTCACCCACGCGGGCGCCCATCAGGAAAACAGTTTTTTTGACTCAGTTGAAGCCATGGCGCGACAACTTCAGATCCCGGTGTTTTGCCCGGATGATATCAATACGCCGGAATGGATTGCCAAAATCTCGTCACTGGAACCCGATGCGATTTTCACCCTGTCATATCGTCAGGCTCTCTCCCCTGCTTTGATCGCCACCGCCAGGAAAGGGGCATTTAACGTGCACGCGTCATTATTGCCTGCCTATCGCGGTCGTGCCCATCTTAACTGGGTGATTATCCGCAACGAACGCGAAACCGGGGTAACGCTGCATCGTATCAATCATGTTCCGGACGGCGGGCCAATTCTGGCGCAAAGTCATGTCACCATCACTGACGACGATGATGCAGTGTCATTGCACCGTAAACTGGTGCGCACGACGCGGGAACAATTGCCAAACTGGCTGCGCGCACTGCGTGCGGGGAGTCTGATGGAGCGCGTGCAGGATGAAAGCCTCGCCAGCGAACCCGGACAGCGAAAGCCTGAGGATGGACAGGTTCACTGGCATCAATCTGCTGATGAGATTCATCGCCTGATTCGAGGCGTCGCTTATCCGTGGCCTGGCGCGTACAGCCTGATAGGTGAACAACGCTTTATCGTGTGGAAAAGCCGTGTGCTTGCCCAGCCGCATCAGCATGCGCCGGGGTCGATTATTTCCATTGAGCCGCTTTTGATCGCCTGTGGCGAAAATGTGCTGGAGATTGTCGCGGCAGGGTTATCGCATCACGACAACCTCAGCGCGCCGCAACTGGTGCAGCACTTTTCACTGCACGTGGGGATGTCACTCAACTAACATTTGTCTGGCGATTTCAGGCTGAAATCGCCAACGTCTATCACCAGCGGGTAGCCGCCATATCAATGACGAAGCGATACTTCACATCACCCTTCAGCATACGCGCAAAGGCAGTTTCCACTGACTCACCCGCAATCAATTCGATATCTGCCGTGATGTTGTGTTCGCCACAGAAATTCAACATCTCCTGCGTCTCTTGAATACTGCCAATCGACGAACCGCTAATGCTTAAACGGCGGAACACCATCGGCGTCACGTCAGGAGATTGATGTGGTTGCTCAGGAATCCCCACCAGCACCAGACGGCCATTGGTTTTTAAGGTCGCGAGGTACGGGTCGAGGTCGTGTGGCGCGGAAACGCAGTCGATAATGAAATCGAGAGAGGTTTGAGCCGCTGCCATCTGCGCATCATCACGTGACACCACTACACGGCTTGCGCCGAGACGGCGTGCATCAGCGCCCTTCTCCGAAGAGGTGGTGAACAACGTGACTTCCGCACCCATCGCGCTCGCCAGTTTCACCGCCATATGTCCCAGGCCGCCTAAACCGACCACGCCCACTTTATCGCCTGCTTGTACGTTGAAGTGACGCAACGGCGACCACACAGTGACACCTGCGCAGAGCAAAGGTGCAACGCCCGCCAGCGGCAAGTTTTGCGGTACTGACACCACAAAATGCTGATCGACCACCACATTCTGCGCGTAACCGCCCCAGGTGCTGTCGCCCGAGTGCTTGTCCATACCGTTGTAAGTCGGCGTAAAACCGGCTTCGCAATACTGCTCTTCCTGCTGCTGGCAGAAGTGGCACTCGCGGCATGAATCGACCATCACGCCGACACCCACAACATCACCAACCTTGAAGTTTGTGGCCGCTGTACCGGTTTCAACTACGCGCCCCACGATTTCATGGCCGGGCACCAGTGGATAGCGACTGACCGCCCATTCATTACGCGCCATATGGAGATCGGAATGGCATACGCCGCAGTACAAAATGTCGATTTTCACGTCCTGCGGTTGCAGTGGACGCAGCGCGATCTGGCTGGATACTAGAGGTTTTGCCGCGTCGTGAGCGACTAATGCGTTGATTTTCATGGTGCCTCCGCAAGGTGCTGGCGTAATTGAATTGAAGGCGGCAGACTATAGTCAACGTGGTGCAGAAATGATAGTAGTCACCTTTTGGTGACCATAAAGGAGTGACACTGATGCCAGCCTGGGTTGACGGTAAGCTGTTTTTTTATGCGGATTCCCCTCCGCGTCGCTTGATGGATCTGTTCTCGCTGAAGTGGAGCAGTATGGTGCTGCACGCGCTTTATCACTGGCCGGAAAAGCGTGCGCGCACCGGTGAGTTGCAGCGCAGCTTGCAGGGGATTTCAAAAAAGATGTTGTTTCAGACCCTGAAGGAGCTGGAGCAGCGGGGGCTGATCGCCCGCCATGTGTACGATGTGATTCCACCGAAAGTGGATTATCGCTTAACGCCGTTAGGATTAACCTTCGCAGCGCCGATTGAACAGATGTATCAGTGGGGGCTGGAAAATCAGGCGGCGCTCGATGCGATGGAAGACAATTTGCGCAAGGCTACGGACGTGCCATCAGACGCGCCACCGTCTCTCGATCCCTCGACAAGCGCGGATTAAACACCACCAGACTCAAGCCAGGCTTGCCTTCGACCGCAAACGTGCTGTATTCGAGTTCCAGCACACCTTCATCCGGTAGCCACAACTGTTTGATACCTTCCCCGTGTTGGCTGACTTCTTGCGATTGCCATAGCTGGCGGAAGGTTTCACTCATCTCACTGAGTTCTTCTACCAGCGCGCGCACATGCTCACTGGCACCGGTGCGCGCCACGTCGGCACGGAAATTCGCGACCATGTTACGCGTGACCTGATGCCAGTCCGGCAGGCGCTTTTTCATCTCTTCATGACTGAACATCATCAACAAGATGTTGCGCTGTTCCGGCGGCAACTGTGCGTAATCAACAAACACTTTGGTCGCCGCATGATTCCAGGCGACGACCTGCCACTCTGCGGTTTTCACCAGCGCCGGGGTTTGCGTCATGCTATCGAGCACTCGCTGCAAGGAGGGCGACACATCCACACCCGCCTGCCAGGTGACGCCCGGCAAACGGTTTTGCGCCAGTAAAAACAGATGATCGCGCTCGGCGGCACTCAATTCTAACGCTTTGGATAATCGCTCCAGCACCTCTTCAGAAGGCGCACCGCCTCTGCCCTGCTCCAGCCAGGTGTACCAGGTGGTGCTGACACAGGCGCGCACCGCCACCTCTTCACGGCGTAAGCCGGGTGTACGACGGCGCAGCAACGGATAGCCGAGTTTACTCGCATCCAGCCGTTGGCGGCGTTCACGCAGGTAGTTCCCGAGCAGATTGTCGTCTTGTAGGGTCATGGCGTTATCCTGTTAGTGCATATACCTGTATAAGCTCACGACTGTTCGCCGCGCCGGAGACTTTTATCATAGTGCTTCAACAGCCAGAAATAGGAGTACGAATATGCGACTTTTTGTGACCGGCGCAAGCGGCTTTATCGGTTCGGCCATTGTGAATAAACTGCAGGCACGCGGCGTGGATGTGCTTGGACTGGCGCGTAGTGATGCCTCTGCTGAGAAACTGCATCAGCAAGGTGTGCAGGTGATTCGTGGGGATCTGGAAGATATTGCCAGCCTGCGCAGCGCCGTTGAGCAGAGCGATGGCGTGATCCACGCGGGCTACATCCACGATTTCAGCCGGATGGATCACGCGGCGGCAATCGATCAGCAGGCGATTCTGGCAATGGGCGAAGTCCTTGCCGGATCAAACCGCCCGTTGGTGGTCACCACCGGCACGGCACTGGTGTCACCGGGACGTCTTGCTGTAGAGCAAACCAAACCGGTTTCCGGCGGTCATCCTCGTTCCGACTCCAACATTGCCGCGCTCGCCCTGGCTGATAAAGGCGTACGCGTGTCGCTGGTGCGCTTACCACCGACCGTTCACGGCGCAGGCGATCATGGTTTTGTGCCAATGATCATCAATATGGCGCGAGAGAAAGGGGCTGCGGTGTATATCGGTGACGGCAGCAATCGCTGGCCAGCAGTACATCGTGATGATGCCGCCGAGTTGTTCTGCCTCGCCGCTGAGCACGCCGAAGCCGGCACGATTCTGCATGCGATTCAGGAGGAAGGCATTGCGTTTCGTCAGATCGCCGAAACCATCGGCACCGGTTTATCCCTGCCGGTAAAAAGCCTGACGCAGGAAGAAGCCAAAGAGTGGCTGGGCTGGATGGCGTTCTTTGCCTCCGTGGATAACCCTGCATCCAGTGAATGGACGCGCCAGACGTTTAACTGGCAACCCACCGGGCCGGGATTACTGCAGGATATGCGCGAAGCGGGTTATTTTTCCCGATGATTTCGCACTGCCTCTTGTAGGAAATCAATAAACGCACGGCTTCGCGCGGGAAGAAAACTACGCTCCTGATAGAGCAAAGCGATCTCAAGAGGGGCAGGAACGAGTTCAAGTTCAATCACTTCCAGCCGCCCGTCACGGATATAAGGTTCACAAGCCTGCGCTGAAAGGATGGCAAACCCGACGCCTTTCAGTGCTGCTTGCAGTGCCATCTCACCGCTGTCGACACGAAACGGGCTCGTCACATTGATATGTCGAAACCCTTTTCCCGTCGTGAGAAATTGCCATGCCTGCCCCTGAAGAGCGCTAACGGTAGTGATACAGGGCAGAGCCAGCAATTGCTCTGTGTGCGTAGGTCTTGGGAACCTTTGAAGCAGAGTGGGCGCCGCAACAATCTGGCAGGGCAATAAGACCAGCTGTTGAGCAATCACATCACTGCTGGCGCGCGCGCCGCGACTGATATCAATCACAACATCGCAGTCTTCCCACAAAGCATCAGCCCCCTGAAGGTTGGTCATACAGTGGAGTTCTACCTTGGGATACCGCAGTGCAAAGTCAGCCAGCAGATTGCCAAACACCACCGGCCCAACGCCACTCGGTAAACACACGCGTAGCAATCCTTCCGGTTCAGTTTTCGCGTGGCTTAGCCTGGCTTCCGTCTCATTAACCGAGTCCAACAAGGGGCGCATGCTGTCAAAAAACATCTGCCCTGCGTCGGTAAGCTTCATGTGACGCGTACTTCGCTGTAATAGTCGCATCCCCAACCGTTCTTCCAGTTGGGAAATTTGGCGACTCACATTCGATGCAGGCATATTAAGGGCCCGCGCCCCACCGATAAAACTGCCTTTTTCTTCGACGGTGACGAAGACACGTAAGACATTTAAATCGATTTTACTGCGCATCTATTATCCCATTTATGATAATTAATCGTCTCACTTTATCTCTCTAATCATAATGATGCACGGGCAATAGACTAGGCCTCTTGTAACTTAATGGAGCAAACTATGCCTGTCCTCACCCCGCAATCAGATTCATTCGCTGTGATCCGCATCGCTGTGATTATCGCTTTTGTTCAGTTCACGAATGCCCTCGAATACATGATGTTTAATCCGTTGTTTGCCTACATGGCGTCTCAATTTTCAGTGCCTGTCACTTATGCAGGCTATGTCACGGGGACTTACACCCTGGGTTCAGTGCTATCCGGGTTATGTATTTGGAAATGGATTGACCGCGTTAACACCAAACGATTTTTACTGTGGAATATGGCGCTTTTAGGCGCTTTGACGGTGCTGATCACCTTCGCGATCGATTATTCCCTGCTGCTGGTTCTAAGATTTATGGCGGGCTTAGTGGGGGGAACAACCATGGGCGTAGGGATGAGTTTATTAATCAACCTCGCGCCAGCGGCCTTACGAGCACGGATGATTGCCACCGTCATTGCCGCTTTCTCTGTGGTCAGCATTGCAGGGATGCCGACCATGCTGTTTTTGAGCACCCATTTCGGCTGGTATAGCGCACCGAGACTCATTGGCTTGCTGTGTCTGATAGGTTTGCTTCTTATTGCCGGGTTTATTCCTGATGCTCCGCGCAAAATATCCACTCAATTATCGGTAGCGCTGACGCCAGAATGGTTTTTTTTCGCCAGCGGGAACGCCATCGCACAATTTACCCCTATGCTCATCATTCCTGCTTTGGTGCCTTTATTGACTCAACACATGCAGGCTGTGAGCGCCTCGCTGCCAATGTTGTTCTTCATCGGTGGCATCGCAGGGTTAATGGCGACAAAACTCACCGGAAAACTATTGGCTCACTGGTCCAGCTACACGTTAGCCGTAATCTTAACGCTGATATTACTGGTCAGCATGCTGCTTCCCGTGACAGGTTTGCATGCCAGAGCATTATTCATGGGACTGTTTCTGAGCGGAGCTTACGGTCGATTGGTGGTGGTATCTTGTGTGACCGCGAGATTTCCAAATGAGTGCAGTCGGGCTGGTTTCCTGTCCCTGCAAACGGCGCTGATGTCATTGAGTACCACCCTCGCCTTTTTTGTTTCGGCCATGACTTTTGAGATAGCCGCGCCACTACCGATCATATTCTGGGTATTGGTGGTCGGCAGCGCATTACTCTTGCCACCGCTGATTAATAGGATGGAAAAAAGGTTAGCGAGGCGTGAAGCTTGAATTGATGCCGATGTTGAGGGGGATACATGGCATTGCGTGACCGTCTGCTGTGTGCCAAAAGCGGAAGTTGAAGCTGGCAAAAGCTCAACGGCCATGCCATCAATTTTTGGCTTAGCAAATGAGGAAATCTGACAGCTATCAGCAAGCGCTGATCAAAGGATGTAGCAGAGGGTTATCCTGAGTGCTTCTGGATCTAATCAAGAATGCCCGGGGACAGATGTCTCCGGGCACCGGTTCGTGCTTAAGCTGATTTGTAACGTGCTTCCAGCTTATCCAGGAAGCCAAACAACACCTGATTCATTTCACTGTAATCGTGCGCGCGCAGTTCTTCTGGCGTGTTCACGAAGCGATATTGTGCGGCGCGACTCAAATCTTTTTCAGAATGCGCAATCAGCAGTTCAACGACTTCAAGCGTCAGTTCCATATGGCACTGGAAACCAAACACGCGATCTGAGTATGCAACAATCTGTCGCGGGCAACCTTCGCTGTAAGCAATGATTTTTGCGTCCGGGGTCAGGCCTGGCATATCGTTATGCCAGTGTCCGACCTCCAGCGTACTGCCAAAGTGAGAGAACATCTCATCTTTGCTGCCGTCTTCCGTCAGTGTAATCGGGAATTTGCCAATTTCTTTTTCTGGGCTGTGCGCGAAAGGCGCGCTCAGGGCTTCACCGATCAACTGAGAGCCGAGGCAGATACCGATAACGGCCTTACCGGCTTTAACGGCTGAAGCAATCAAACCCTGCTCGCCTTTCGAATCAAAATGCGGGCACTCTTCAAGTGTGGTAGCCGGATCCTGTGGACCACCCATCACGATCAGGAAATCAATCCCTTCAGCGTTCGCTGGCAGCTTATCACCAGCGTAAACGCGTGAATATGTTACATCATGGCCGTGATTTCTGGCCCAGGTTTCGTAGGCACCAGGTGCTTCAAAATCTTCATGTACGATGAAATGTACGCGCATTGCAGAGAACTCCATAAGTGATGAACCGGCCTGTTCAGGCCATATTTGTGGCTTGTATCTGACGCTGCTGAGCCAGAATCCCGGCCAGGGACTTTGCGATTAGTTCAGTTTCCGGTGCATCAAGATCTGAGACGGTGATCCGCACCCCGGAACAGGCATTATCCAGGATGAAGCTTTCTCCGCCCCGAACCAGCCAGCCCCGCTGCGCCATTTGCATAACCGTAGTCGCGCTGTTTTGGGCAAGCGGGACCCACACGTTTAAGCCATCGTGATGACCTGACACTGTGACACCGAGCTGTTTTAACGTGCTGACCAGCAGCTCACGCTGACTGAGATAACGATCGCGTGCGGCAAGAATTGATTGCTGAAACTCAGGCGAACGCATATGACCTGCAGCCATATCCTGCAGGATGTGACTGACCCAGTTAGTACCGGCATTCAGGCGCTGACGCAGACGCTGTGAGGTTTCGGTATCACTCGCGACAAAAGCCATACGCAAATCGGGTCCAATAAACTTGGACATTGAGCGGATGAGCACCCAGTTACGGGTATTTTCCGGAACAACGTGGTGATAATCCTGTGTGGAAAGCAGCGAAAAGTGGTCATCGACAATCACCAGAACCTGAGGATAGCTTGCCAGCAATGTGCGAATGCCTTCTGCCCGTGCTGCGCTGAGGCCAAACCCAGTTGGATTGTGGGCGCGAGGTGTGATGATTACTGCCTGCACGCCAGCAGAAAGCTGTCGAGAAAGCGCCTCAATTTGCATTCCTTCCGCATCGATTGCCACGGGAGCGGCCTGAAGCCGGCTGTGTCGCAGAGTACTGATGCTGCTGAGGAAACAGGGATCTTCAACGGCAACGCGATCGCCTGCAATCAGATAGCTGGCAAGTACCCTTTCAACCGCATCAACAGCACCATTGGTCAGATTTAAATCGAAAGGTGTTCTGAGATCGGGCTGAAGCCATTCAAGACCTGCTGTTTCAAGTTCCGGACGGATTGCGGGCTCGCCATACAGCCCCGGTGGATTTCGGATATACACAGCAAGCTGGCTGACAGAGGGTAGAACCGAAGCCGATGGATTGCCGCTGGCAAGATCACGAAGCACCATATCTGGCGCACTACCTTCAATATCAATGGTCGCGATGGATTCACGCACGACAGTGCCGTTTCTGCCTCTCGATATAACAAAACCTGCGTCCGTAAGGCGCTTATATGCGAGGGCTACCGTATTGCGGTTAATGCCCAGCTCACCCGCCAGTTCGCGCAGTGTAGGAAGCATTGTTCCGGGAGCAAGCTCGCCAGCCTGAATCATTGCACGGATTTGATCGAAAATTTCACCCGCAGTTTTTCCGTTTATCTTCATTGATCTGGTACAAATAAAAGTTTAGCCTAGGACAATATTAAATGAATACCGAGATCTTGTCTATACGCCATGAAAAACATCGAAACCAGCGCCGAACAATCTCCTGCCCCTGATACTCAGCCTCGTCACGATATGCATAATCGATGGCCCCGGGCAGAAAGCGTGCAGGACTTCATCAACAATCTGGCCGCTGTTCAGATCAGAATAGATGCGGCGTGCCAGCGTGCGGGACGTGATACCTCCGACGTTCGTCTTCTCCCGGTCAGTAAAACGATGGATGAGCATCACATCCGGCTGGCTCACAAAGCGGGTTGCAAACTGCTGGGTGAAAATAAAGTGCAGGAGGCCTGGGTAAAATCACACGTTATGTCTGATCTGACTGACCTGAAATGGTCTGTCATTGGGCATCTTCAGTCGAATAAAGCCAGGCTGGTTGCCAGATTTGCCAGTGAGTTTCAGGCTCTGGACTCGCTCAGTACGGCAGGGATACTGGACAGACGTTTGCAACTGGAAGAGCGCACGCTGGACGTATTTGTTCAGGTGAATACCTCTGCTGAACCCAGCAAATACGGTCTTGCACCGGAAAACGTAGCCGACTTCATGGCACAGCTGAGTCCGTTTAAAAACTTGCGCGTTATGGGACTGATGACGCTTGCGGAGTTCACTTCAGACGCCGATCGCGTCAGGGCCTGCTTCATCCGTTTGCGCAACCTGCGCGACCAGCTTGCTGATGCATATGGCAACCTGCAGCTCTCGATGGGGATGTCGGGGGACTTTGAAATCGCGATTGAGGAAGGTGCCAATGTCGTGCGCGTGGGTCAGGCAATTTTTGGTGCCCGCTCGCTACCCGATGATCACTTCTGGCCTACCGGAGATTAAGCGATGCTTCCCAGTCATCTCCCGGATAAGCGTTCCTGCCTGCCAGCTGAAGTAGTTTCCATACAGTCTCAGGTCATCTATGGCAGCGTAGGAAACAGCATCGCATTACCCGCGCTGGCAAAGCACGGATTACGTGTGCTTGCGGTACCCACATTCCTGCTCAGTAATACGCCGGATTATCCCAGTTGCTACGGTGGTGAGATTGCCGACGAGTGGTTTTGCGGTTTCCTGCAGGGTATCCACGAACGAGGGCAGGACCGCCGGTTACGTGCTGTTATCACAGGTTACCTCGGCAGCCCCTCTAAAGCAGAACACGTCAGTATCTGGCTTCGCCAGATCGCGGCAAAGAATCCCGACACGCTGATTGTTGTCGATCCGGTGATGGGTGACGTTGACACGGGCTATTACGTCGAACAGGGGGTGGGACACTGGTATCGCCATCACCTGTTACCGCTGGCGACCGGCCTGACGCCTAACCTTTTTGAACTGGGTTGTCTTGCTGGAAAAACGCTGATTTGCGAGAGGGACATCATTAATGCCGCCCGCACACTTCTTACCGGCAGAACACGGTGGGTTGTCGTGACCAGCGCCTCACGCAGAGAAAATAACCGACTGATCAAGGTTATCTGCGTCACCGCCAGCTCAGTGCATATCGTTGAGCACCCGGCACATGAGAACGCGCCAAAGGGCACCGGCGACCTGTTTACTGCAGAACTTACAGCAGGCCTGTTGCGTGAGCTACCGCTTGAGCAGGCCGTTGATAACGCCTGTGCGGCGACGCGACGCTGCGTGCTGAATTCACTCATTGACGGCACCGGCATCCTTGATATCCGGACATCTGATCCAGAGGAATTAAAATGATCGCAACGCACCGACTCAGCATTTACCGCAATGAGATTCTGGTTGGCAATCTTGACTGCCAGAGTCATCAGACTGAAGCACTGATTACGACGATCCAGAAAGCGCTCTCTGTCGAAGAGGGATGGTCTTCAGTCCGATGGGTCTCGGACCAGGAAAAACGCATTCTGGAAAGCAGCCCTGCCGGTATCAAAATAATCAGCAGTGAAAAAATCTTCCGCGCAGTATGAAGTTATCTGCCCTTTTAATTTAAGAGAGAACCATGAGCAACAATCAGGCTATCCGCATCGCTTCTGCCATTATTACCGACGAATCCGGGCGCTGCCTTTTGGTCAGAAAGCGCGGCACGACTCACTTTATTCAGCCCGGTGGGAAAATGGAACACGATGAATTGCCCGTCGCGGCCTTGACGCGTGAGCTGAAGGAGGAGCTGAATCTCAACCTTGCGGGCGAAGATTTCAGCTACGTCGGGCGCTTTACTGATGAAGCGATAAACGAGCCGGGACGCGTGGTCATTGCCGAGATATACCACGGCGTAACTGCTGCAACCAATTTTCAGGCTGCCGCGGAAATCGAAGAAGTTATCTGGTATTCCCCTGACAGCACGCAACCGGTATTACTTGCGCCGTTGACAGAAAATCATCTGATGCCCCTGGTGGCAGCCCTGCATCAGAGCAGTTCATCACAAATCATGAAAGGTGGTTGAAACGGGTTCAGGCACTCATTCCCGGCTGGACCCGCGGCATGCCAGATGTATGCACTTTCAGCTGTTTGCTATCAGAAAACACGATCACTTAAAAAATAAATTCAGCCGTACTGACAGGGATTTTTTATGAATCATGCATCGGCCGCTGTGCGGCCTAAAACGTACCTAAACGTCTTACTTATTCTGGGTGTGACACACCTGCTTAACGACCTTATCCAGTCTCTGATACCCGCGGTTTACCCGATACTGAGAGATAAGTATCAGCTCGATTTTATTCAAATCGGGGTTATCACACTGACATTCCAGATTGCGGGTTCGCTGTTGCAACCTGTGGTTGGCGCAGTAACTGACCGCCGTCCCTTCCCTTACTCAACGGTAATCGGAATGCTGTTCACGTTATCAGGACTGATAGGGTTGGCTTTCGCTCCTGCTTACAACCTCATTCTGGTATCAGCCGCGAGTATAGGTATTGGTTCTTCTATCTTTCATCCCGAAGCAACACGAATGGCGCGCTACGCGTCAGGTGGAAGACAGGGGCTTGCCCAGGGGATATTTCAGGTTGGCGGTCAGGCTGGCGGCGCAATGGGGCCACTTTTTGCGGCACTGATAATTGTCCAGCGCGGGCAGCAGAGTCTTGCATGGTTTGGCGTTCTGGCGGTCATGGCCGTTGGACTGATGGTCTGGACCGCAAGAAGACATGATGTGATTAAGACCAGCTTCATCGAATCGGTAAAGGTTAAGAGCAAAAGCGGACATAAGGTGAAAACGTACCCTAAAGCGATGGTGACTACAGGCCTTATCGTCCTGACTTTGCTGATGTTCTCTAAAAACGCCTACGTTGAGAGTTTCCGTTCTTTCTACACTTTTTACCTGATTGACCACTTTGGCGTTTCAGTCCGAACGTCCCAGTTTATGCTTTTCCTGTTTCTGTTCTCATCTGCGGTAGGTGCTTTACTAGGTGGTATTCTGGGAGATCGGATAGGGCGTTATAAAATTATCTGGATTTCAATACTTGGCCCTCTGCCGCTGACGCTGATTCTGCCTTATGCTGATTTCCACTGGACAGTTGTACTGACTGTCGGCATTAACCTGATCATGGCGAGCGCATTCGCTTCCATTCTGATTTATGCGATGGAACTGGCCCCAAATCGTATTGGGCTTGTTGGCGGGTTATTTTATGGACTCAACTTTGGACTTGCCGGGATAGCAGCGGCAGTGTTGGGTGCGCTGGCTGATAAAACAGGTATTGAGAACGTTTACTGGCTTTGTTCATTCCTGCCATTGGCGGGATTGCTTGCGTGGTTCCTGCCTAAAATTGAAAACAGTTAGCGTTACGTTCGTTCTGAAAATCAAACAAGTCACGTTTTGGATGCAACTGTGATTTGAGTTGGATTACTCATGGACGAGTTTCTATTGAAGATTAATGTCCGTTGTTCGCTCACAGCTGCCTGTCAACCTGGCCGCATTTTGTTGGCGTTGATCAAGTAAAATGCAAACGGGTAGTCAAATGAATGCAAATACCCAAATTGTTAAAGGTCGCGGCAGAATCGTTCGCCCAGCTGAAAGTTTAGCCCTGGCTCGATAGACTCTGCCGCGAGGAATTAACCAAACGGCTCTTCGCGTGCCAGCAAGCGTGCAATCACGTTTAGCGCACCTTCGTCGTTGTTGCTATCGGTTTTATAACGCGCAACGGCGGCCACAGGTGCCGCTGCATTGGCCATCGAAAAGCTGTAACACGCCTGACGCAGCATTTCGAGGTCGTTGGCGCTATCGCCAATCGCCAGTACTTCGCAATCGTCGATGCCCCATTTTTCCTGCAGCAGCGCGATGCCGTGTGCTTTGTGGCAGCCGGGAATGATGAGGTCGACAAAACCAAAGCCGCTGGAGACCGGATGCATAATGTTTTCAATCGCGCCCAGTTCTTTGTGCAGACGATCCATCAGGGCATCCACCCCTTCGTGGGCCAGATTCAACGAAAACTTAAAGATGGTGTCATCGATATCGTAGAGATTGTCGCGTTTTTCCAGGCGATGATAGTGATTCGCCAGCATCGCAATCACTTCCTCCGGCATCGAGGTGTGCACATAAGCACCATTGCGACCGCACACCACGGTGCTGATATCCGGCTCTTTCGCCAGAATATCCAAAATTTGATGGACACGTTCTGGCGCGAGTTCACCGCAAAAGATCTCTTCATTGCTGTCTGACACCCAGGCACCGTTCTCGGCGACAAAGGCGATTTCATCTTTAATGTCCGGAAAGTAGCGTTGCAACTGATAATATTGATTGCCACTGGCGACCACAAAACGAACGCCTTTCTCTTTCAACAAGGCGTACTGGCGCGCAAATCGTTGAGCGTTGTACTGTTTGTTGTCATCGAGAAAAGTCCCATCCATATCCACCGCAATCATTTTTACTGCCATCTTGCTCTCCCGTATCGGTTAACCAGCATTCCTTCCAGCTGTGAAAAGGTTTTCATAGAGCTTACTCGCGGTGTGGATTAATGAGAATGGTAATAATGAGATTGTTAACCGCTTTCAGAGATTTCCAGTGCCATCTTTTACTGCAAAACGCCCCTTTTTCCCTGATCCAGACACAGAACATCTCAGCCATATCCCGTGCGTAGTCCTGAATTTCCACCTCAGAGCGCGGTGTTTCGGAAAAATGCTTACCCACGTTACCCAGTGTGCTGTTGATCAGATCCGCAGCGCGCAGACGTTCTTTCTCTTCCATCTGGGGCAATAACTCATACAGAAATTCACTTACCACATTTTCCCCCGCCGCTCGTGCGGCCGCCACTTCTGGCGCATCACGATACAAGGGTGCCGCATCGTTGAGTGCGGTGCGCATGGCGGCTTCTTCACATTCGGAGTGTAAAAACGCCCGTGTGAGCTGATGCAGACGTTCACGCGGTGGCACAGCCCGATCGCGCAGGATCGATCCTAAGAGATCGCCAGTTCGCTGCCATTCCTCGCTTTGTAAGCGGAAAAGAATAGCCGCTTTATTGGGAAAGTATTGATACAGCGATCCAATACTCACACCGGCACGCTCTGCCACGCGTGCCGTGGTAAATCGCGTGGCGCCTTCCTGTTCCAAAACCTGAGTAGCGGCTTGCAAAATCGCCGAAACCAGCTCACTGGATCGCGCTTGTTGCGGCCTTTTTCTCTCTGAAATCTTAGTGTTACGACGTTCAGCCATCTGATACTCCTGAACACGAATAGTGAAATGCGAATGATTCATCGTATTCTGAACGCACAGTTTAATCCACGGGGAAACATCATGAATACTTTAACGTCTGCGCCTTTAGCGCCACTGCTTAACTATCTCTTTGAACTGGCCGACAACATGGCACATCCGACCAACGAAGCTTTTCACGCCATGTCTGATGAAGAACAAAATCGCCTGATGCAGAGTAAAACCGATTATCTGGAACTTTATGGCCACCTGAAAAATGTGCCGCTGGCGGTATCACGTGAGACCGGCAAACTGCTGTATATGCTGGCGCGCAGCAGCAGAGCACAATCTATCGTTGAGTTCGGCACGTCATTCGGCATTTCGACGCTGCATCTGGCCGCGGCGGTGCGCGATAACGGTGGCGGTCAAATCATTACCAGTGAATTCGAACCGGGCAAGGTTGCCTTAGCGCGTAATCATTTTGCGGATGCGGGCGTGAGTGATTTGATCGAGGTACGCGTTGGCGATGCACTGCTGACTTTAAGCGAAGCGATGCCAGCATCGGTGGATATGTTGGTGCTGGATGGTGCGAAAGCGATTTACCCAGAGATTTTGGCGTTGGTTGAGCTTTATTTTCGCCCTGGGGCACTGATCGTCGCCGATGACGCAGATTTCAGTCCGGAATATCTGGCGCGCGTGCACAGCGGGAACGGCTATATGTCTTTGCCTTTCAATGATGGTGTGGAAGTGTCCATGTGGGTGGGACGTTCACAGTAATCAGCACCCAGAGCCTGCGCTCTGGGTGATTTTTATTTCCGATACTGCGCTTCAACACGTTCCTGCTTGATCTTGGCATCAATGGAGAGTTCTGCGGTGGGGCGTAGCAGCAGACGAGCCAGGCCAATGGGATCGCCCGTTTCACGGCAGTAGCCGTATTCGCCTTGATGGATGCGCTGCACTGCCGCATCAATTTTGGGTAGCAGACGACTTTCACGATCGATCTGGCGAAACAACAAGCGCAGTTCTTCTTCGCGTATCGCTTTGTCCGCTTCATCCCCCTGCTGTTCACTGCGTTGCAGTTGCGTTTTCAGGTAGTCGATATGTTCGAGCAGTTCCTGACGCTCGTGTCGCAATAAGCGCAAAAAGAAATCACTTTGGTGAGCATTCATATACTCTTCCGGCGGCATACTGAGAAGGTTTTGCTGCTCTCCTGCTGTAGGTTTGGTCATGTTGAAAATCCTTAACAGCCTTGTGTTAATGTTATATCGTCACATTTCAAATCATTCATTGAGGTTGCTGCGATGAAGACCACTGTTCCTCTGCTGCTGATTGCCATAGCATCGGCAAAAGCAGGTGCCTTTCAGGCAAAGATTGATACGTTAAAACTGGCGCAAAAACCGGATACCGCAGTGGCTAACGTCGATTTGACGCAGCCTCTTGCGACGGCAGAAGTGCATGCGGCGCTGTTAAAGCCCGTATCCGGCTGCCAGTGTCCGTTCTGTACGCAAATGCGTGCGCTGGCAGGCTAACTCAGGCGGATACGCGCGCCACGCGCTGCGGCCAGGGATCGGCAAATTCACCGCCACTTTGCCACCATGTAATCTCCTCTTCATTGAGAAAGCAGCGTTTCAAGGCGACGGTGAAGGCTTTCACTTCATCCGGTTCACCGATCACTGTTAAACTGCATCGTCGATCGCCAAATCGCCCCGGCATTTTGGCTACCGCCTGTTCAACCGCCGCGCGCTCCTCTGCCGTTAACGGACTATCACGATGATTCAGGATTCCTGCTTTCCAGTAACTGATAAATTCCAGATTGATGCTGCCTGTGGCCTGATTCCATAACAGCGCTAAATCATCGCGCGTCGGCAACCAGAAAAAGCCTTTACTGCGATAGATGCCTGCGCCCATAAAGTGGTGGCAGGTATCCCACAATCGCTGCGGATGAAAGGGCCGATCGTCATGAATCACTTCTGAGACCATTTGCCACGCTGCGGGATCAATGGCATCCACCTCCTCTGCCAGTTCGTCAATCAGCCCCACCACACGTTGGAAATCGTATGGTGGCATCGCCAGCAATTCGCTCAGTGACAAATTTCCCCATGGCACCGCCATCACCGCCACATAAGGATTCAAAGGATGAATCGCCTGAGCAATGCGGGAAATGCTGGAAGCAGGCAGCCGATCATTTTTGGTGAGCAGCAAATGGCTGCAAAACATGATTTGTTCTGCCAGTAGATTCTCGATACGCCGCTCATGGCGGGTCAGGTTGGCCTGTAAACGAGGAATCAGCGCCTCGCCCTGCTGGTAATCGTCATTCAGCATCACGCTGTCGACCAGCGATAGGAATCCATTGAGTTGCACCCTGGCATGGTCGCGGAAATAACGCACCAGCGGCAATGGATGACTGCTGCCAGAGGTTTCCAGCAGAATCAGATCCGGACGATGTGCGTTGAGCATCGACGCAAGTGCGGCATCGAGTTTTTCGATACCCGTTCGGCTGCTGATGCTGTCGGCTGAGAGCGTGATGAAATTATGTTTACTGGCGTTGACGATTTCAGTGTTGGCAATCAGCACGCCATCGACGTCCAGTTCGCTCATATCATTGACGATGACGCAGACGGCGAGTTGCTCTTTATGCGCCTGAATCAATAAGCTTTTTAATAGCGTCGTTTTGCCTGCACCGAGAAAACCGTTAAGAATGGTAAGGGGGACTTTTTGCATTGTGACCTCTTGCTGCCGCCCGTTGCGGCCTGGGTTTGCCATCCCTGGCGTCATGCCGTTCCGTTAAGCCATGCACTGCCAGAGTGGCAATTGGGGAGCCGAGCGATTGACTGCGCTTCACTCAATCAGAAAGGTGTTGCCAGCCGCTCAGTTCATTGCACCGTGCCTGGCGTGCGTCTGTGATCAGTGAAACCAGGGATCAAACGGATCCGGATACCCGGCCCAGTTTTCCGGCCCCTGAGCCATCTCTTCATCAGTCAGCAGCGCATTTTCCAGTTGGTTGCGCAGACCGGCTTCATCCATTTCAATCCCGATAAACACGATTTCCTGACGCGCATCGCCGGTGCCCTCTACCCAGTTCTGCATGATGTATTCCAGCGTTTCGGGATCTTCCGGCCAGCGTTCTTTTGGCGCACTGGCCCACCACATGCCCGCTAAGCCCTGACGCGTCACGCCACCGGCCTGTGACCAGGAACCGGCATAATGGGGACGACTGGCGAGCCAGAAGAAGCCTTTAGACCGGACTACGCCTTTGAGATCGCCTTCGATGACGCTGGCGAAGCGGGTGGGATGAAAAGGACGACGTGCGCGAAACACGAAGTTGCGAATGCCGTACTCTTCGGTTTCCGGCGTATGTGAACCACGCAGTTCCTGTAACCAACCTGGCGCTTGTGAGGCCGCATCAAAATCAAACAAACCGGTATTCAGCACTTCATTCAGCGCAACCTTGCCAAACTCAGAGGTTACCACGCGTGCGCGCGGATTGAGGGAGTGCAGTATCGCCAGCAAGCGGGCTTTTTCCGCTTCATCAATCAGGTCAGTTTTGTTCAAAATCAGCACGTCACAGAACTCAATCTGATCCACCAGCAAATCGACTACCGTACGTTCATCTTCTTCACCCAGCGATTCACCCCGGGATTTAATGCTTTCGTTGGATTCGTAATCGCGCAGGAAATTAAAGCCGTCCACGACGGTCACCATGGTGTCGAGCGCAGCGACTTCTGACAGGCTCTGACCGTCTTCATCGGCAAAGGTAAAGGTCTCCGCCACCGGAAGTGGTTCGGAAATCCCGGTGGATTCGATCACCAGGTTATCGAAACGGCCATCTTTTGCGAGGCGATCGACCTCCAGCAGCAAATCTTCACGCAACGTGCAGCAGATGCAGCCGTTACTCATCTCTACCAGTTTCTCATCAGTACGAGAAAGCTCAGCCCCACCCTCTCGGACTAAGGCGGCGTCGATATTCACTTCCGACATATCGTTCACGATGACGGCGACGCGGCGACCTTCGCGGTTGTTAAGAATATGGTTAAGCAGCGTGGTTTTACCTGCGCCGAGAAAGCCGGACAGGACAGTAACCGGCAGCTTTCTAAAATTCGGGGATAGTGATGACATTGCGACTCCTTCAACATGGCCAGTGCAGGTGCGGTGACATGCCACACCCAACGTTATAATTGATATGTTATAACATAACAATTACGCTTGTCATGATGTCAGAGAAAGATTGTCGAGAAGGCATAAAAAAGCGGGCCTTTCTCGGCCCGCTCAATCACATTACTGATTGTTGGGGTAGCTCAGATCAATCGGTTCATCTGGCAATTTTGTGAATGTTTTCACAATGGTATGGAAATCTGCGGTGGGTTTCAGATCGGCAAACTGCTGTGGATAGAGATCCTTTGCCAGAATTTCCATGCCGATGATGTTGTACGGGTGGTTGTAGAAATGATGGTACACGCCATACACACGCCCCTTTTTCACCGGTTCAATTTGTGCCAAACCCGTACGCTGAAGCAGAGTCTGGAACGTGGCGTTGATCTCTTTTGGCTGCACGCCGTAACCAAATGGCAGCACATTCGTGTTCGGACGTTTAGAGCCAGACATGATGTAAACATCAGGCTTCATGGCAATGATTTTTTCCAGCGCAACGAACCCGGCATTGCCCGGCAGCAATTCCGAACCAATATTCTTGCCACCAACGGCTTCGACCAATCCGCCCCAACCGTTATGGCTGTGGGTAAAGCAGCAGTTATCGCTGTTACCGGCAATCGGTTCAATGAACACGGTCGGTTTATTCTTCACCTCGGCGACGCCTTTGATGATGCGATCAAACTTTTGCTGGTAGAAGTCGGTATAGGCTTTTGCTTCGCTTTCGCGGTTCAACACTTTACCCAGCAGCGTGACGCTCGGTGCGGTGTTTTGTGCCGGGTGCAGTTCATAATCCACAAACACCACGGGAATATGCAGATTATTCAGCGTATTCAACACACCTGATTGTTCCAATGCCGGTTTAGCACGCAGCTGGGCAATCATCATGTCGGGCTTTTGCGCCAGCACGCTTTCTAAATTCACCTGTCCCTGATCGCTGAAGCCCATATCAACAATTTTGGTCGCTTCCGGCCATTTGCCTTTCAGCAGATCCCAGGTTTGGGTGTCCTGTTTTTTCGGCAGGTTATTCCACGCCACCACGCGCTTGAACGGGTCATCACGATCCAGCAACGCCAGCGTCAAAATATCGCGGCCATCCTGCAGGATGATGTGTTGTGGTTCTTTATTGATGGTTTGCGTGTGACCGTCCATGTCGGTGACGGTTAACGGATAAGTGGTAGCCGAAGCTGCCGTGGAAGCCAGTAATCCCATTGCCAGTAGCAGGCGCGTTTTCATCCTAAAACTCCGTGGTAAAAAGAATAGTTATTATTATCAATTACCTTAACACAACCTTAAGGGCCGAAAAATAAACATCAGGACAATGGGTTGTAACGGATTGAGTCAAAAAGGATGGGTTGGTTTGCGTAGGGTGCGCATTGATGCGCACCTGGACATGTATTAAGTAAAATCTGACAGCTTCTGCCCGGAGGTAATCAACTCCTGCAACAGCATCTGCCGACGCTCTTGCGACGTATCACGGCTCACCATAAAGCAGATCGCCGCCACCGCCTGGCCGCTGCGGGAACGAATCGGTGCCGCCATACAGCAGGTAAAGCTTTCGGAGAGACCTTCCGTCATGCAATAGCCCAGCTTACCGGCATGATGGATTTCATCGAGAAACGCCTGCTTATCGAGAATCTGCCCGCTGGCGAGACGGTAATCTTCTTCTGGAATCAAATCGAGGATCGCGCTGTCAGACCAGTTGCTGAGCAGCAAGCGGCCAGTCGCGGTCCAGGTGATGGGCACGCGTACGCCGATATCTGAGGTGATTTTGAAGGGGTGCGCGTTGCTGCTCTCGGACAGCACCACCGTGTATTTGTTGCCTTCCAGCATGCAAAGCTGCACGGTTTCGCCGTGGCGCGCCACAATCTCCACCATCAACTGATGGGCACGACGGATGAGGTCATTGTGCGCCATGTAGTCTGCACCGTAATAGTGCATTTCGCGACCGAAAAACACCGCACCATCTGCATCTAATTCCACCAGCCCGGCTTCACTGAGCAGGCTGACCAACTCATAAACGCTGGATCGGGGTGCGCCGGTGGCATCGATCAAATCGCGCATCGCCATCGGCTGACGGGCAATATGCAACTGACGGAAAATATCAATAACCCGGTCAACACCGCGCGCCCGTGACGGTTTTTCATCCGGCATACGCTCACTCCCCTGTTGCATTGGTGCGATTGGAATACATGAAAAAAGAAAAGCATCATACACCCCAACGCAACAATTACCCATCCCCGTAAAAATAAAAATTAATCACTGACGTTATATTATGGCGATCTATTTTGGGGCCTCATTTTGGCGCAATCGTTTTTCGCTGACATTTGAAATGTTCGACAAAGGTCACATTATTATTAAACAAACACTCTCCAAGAGATTTATTTTGCGATCCCGACTACATCACAAAAAATTAAATAACCGATCTCATATTGCAAAAGCAAATCCACTGTGCAAATCTTGCCCTATCCGGTATTGCAGATTCAAGTCTGATATATCGGACAGGCTAACAACTCCAGAAATGAGGCAATTTGCATGACGATAAAACGTTATGGCATTGAAGGTGGAACAGGCACCGGCGGGCAAAAATTGCCTTTTGCCCGTGCGGTAGAAGCTGATGGCTGGCTGTATATCTCAGGCCAGACGCCGATGCGCGACGGTGAGGTAGTGGAAGGCGGTATCATTGAACAGACCCAGTTAGCATTCGATAACTGCCTGACCATCATGCGTGAGGCAGGTTATCGTGTGGAAGATGTGGTCCACGTCACAGCCGTGCTGACCGACGCACGCTACTTCAGTTCCTTTAATAAAGTATTCAGTGAGATATTCAGTGGAAATCCACCGGCGCGTATTTGCAGCGTGCAGGATTTAGTGGTCGACTGCAAAGTGGAAGTGGATATGAAATGCTTCCGCGCCGATCGTAAATAATTATTACGGTTAAAACAGGCTGACGAATTTTTATTTTCTTCGCCCACACCAGGACAGCCTGTTATTAATTGATGCTTTTCATTTTGCTGTGAAATATCGGCGTTACGCCGACTCATAACCATTTTATAGAGAGCATAAAATGAACACAACATCGCTTAAATTCGGCGCGGCTGCGCTGGCGTTACTGGTTTTAGCTGGCTGCACACCCACCGAAGAAAAAAAAGAGGCTGGCGCTGCACCGCAATCGGCCCTGCAGAACGTGTTGCAACGCGGCACGCTGCGTGTCGGTGACTGCCTGAGCTTTGCCCCTTTTGGTTTTTATGACAAAGATGGCAACCCGGATGGTTATGACGTTGATTTGGCAAAAGCACTGGCCAAGGAGATGGGCGTGAAACTGGAGATGGTGAATACCACCAGCGCCAACCGTATTCCTAACCTGCAAACCAATAAAGTCGATGTCGTGTTCTGTAACTTCACACGCAATCTGGAACGTGCCAAAGAGATCGGCTTCACCAACCCGTATGTGGTCGCCAGTGAGGCAATGCTGGTGCGCAAGAACAGCGGCATTCAATCTGCGCATGATATGGCGGGCAAAACCATCGCCACGGTGAAGGGTTCAACCAATGGGGATGAAGTCCGCAACCTCGGTATTGATGTGAAAATTCAGGAATACGATTCATCGCAAGCCGCGATCCTCGCCGTGAAGCAGGGCCAGGCCGATGCGATGATCGAAGATAACAACTTCCTGGCTTACCAGGCCAAGCTGGACCCCACGCTGACCGTCACCAACGAGGCGCTGGTTCCGCTGGAATATAACGCCTTTGGTGTGAAACAGGGTGATCAGGTGTGGACCAACTATCTGAATGAATTCCTGTTTGAGATTAATGCATCGGGTGAAAACGCCCAGCTTTATCAGAAATGGTTCGGTAGCAAGCCACGTTACCCACTGAATCCGCAATATTGATTGATGTACGGCGCGGCAGTTGATGCCGCGCCGTTCGAAGGAGTCAAACCATGAGTTATCAATGGCTAACCCTCTGGCGCTATGCCGACACCTTTCTTGAGGCCGCATGGCTGACACTACAGGTGACATTGCTGGCCTTCGTGCTGGCGGTGGCATTGGGTTTATTGTCGGCATTAGCGAAATCATCGCCTGTTGCTCCCCTGCGCTGGATCAGTCACTGCTACGTCGAATTCATTCGCAACACGCCAGTGCTGCTGCAAATTTTCATCATCTTCTTTGGCCTGCCCTCGCTGGGCATCACCATGAGCGCCTTTACCGCCGGTGTGCTGGCGCTGGGCATCAACGTTGGCGCTTACTTGTCTGAAACCTTTCGTGCCGGGATTCAATCGGTGCCTAAAGGTCAGCTCGAAGCCGCTTATATTCTCGGCATCCCACGTCGGCAAATCTTTCTCAGCGTGGTACTGCCGCAGGCGGCACGCGCCGTATGGCCGGCAATCATCAACAACCTGATTCAGCTGCTGCTCGGCACTTCGCTGCTTTCTGCGATTGCCCTGCCAGAACTGACCGGCACCGCCACGGTGATTAACGCCCGCACTCTGCTGTATATCCAGACCTTTAGCGTGGTCGCGCTGGTCTATCTGGTGCTGAGCAATCTGTTCTCCTGGCTGGGCACGGTAGCAGGACGGCGCATGTTCCACCCGCCGCTGGTGACCCCGGTAAAAAAGTCCGCCTGGTGGTGGGCAAAAAAATGGCTGACTAATCCAGTGAAACAGGAGAATGCGCTATGAGCGAGCTAATCATCAGCTCTTTCCCCATCCTGATGAAAGGACTGGGTATCACGCTGTTGCTGTCCATCGCCGCCATTATCGGCAGCACGTTGCTGGGCTTACTGGCTGCAGTGTTGCGCACCAGCCGATTGCCGGTCGCCAAACAGATCGCCGTACTCTATACCGAGCTGTTTCGCGGTACGCCAGTGCTGATCACGCTGATGTTCATCTACTTCGGCGTGGCCTACTTCGGTTATGAGATCAACCTGTTTGCCGCCGGGATCCTCGGTTTGAGCATCTATCAAGGTGCCTATATCGCCGAAGTGTTCCGCGCCGGCATTGAAGCAGTACCGAAAGGACAGTGGGAAGTGTCGTGGATTCTCGGACTTTCCAAACGTCAAACCTTCATGAGCGTGGTATTGCCCCAAACCCGTGGCATCGTGTTGCCGCCGCTGGCCGGTCAGTATCTTTCGCTGATTAAAGACACCTCGATCGTCAGCATGATCGGCATGTCCGAACTGATGCATCAGGGCCAGGCGATTGTCGATCGCATCGGCCAACCAGTGGTGATTTACGGCCTGGTTGCCCTGCTCTACTTCGCCATTTGCTTCCCGCTTTCTCGTTGGGTTCAACATCATCAAACCAGGAGCCAGATATCATGAGCCAATCTGCGATTACGCTGAGCCGCATTACTAAATCCTTTGGCTCCACTCAGGTGCTGAAAGAGATCAGTCTGGATGTTTCACCCGGCGAAGTGCTGGTGTTAATTGGTGCGTCCGGTTCAGGAAAAAGCACCGTGCTGCGCATCATGAGCGGCTTAGAAACCGCTGATGGCGGCGAAATATGGGTCAACAAAGTGCCATTGCACGACCGCAAGCGCAGCAGCGAAATTTGTGGCCATGTCGGCATGGTGTTCCAGCAGTTCAACCTGTTCCCGCACAAAACCGCGCTGGGTAACGTCACGCTGGCGCTGATTAAAGCGCAAAAACTGTCGGAAGCGGAAGCGAACAAACGCGGCATGGCGGCACTGACTCGTGTTGGGCTGGCGGAGCGCGCGCATCACTATCCGGCACAGCTTTCCGGTGGTCAGCAGCAGCGCGTCGCCATTGCGCGCGCGTTGGCGGTGGAACCGAAAATTATGTTCTTCGATGAAGCCACCTCCGCGCTTGACCCAGAGCTGGTTGGCGAGGTGATGGAAGTAATGCGCAGCCTGGCGCGTGAAGGCATGACCATGGTGGTGGTGACGCACGAAATGGGCTTTGCTCGTAAAACGGCAGATCGCGTGGTGTTTATGGATCAGGGCGTTATCGCCGAACAGGGTTCACCTGAGCAGATCTTCGTGCATCCTCAAAACCCGCGCACTCAGCAATTCTTATCGCGCGTGCTTGAGCATTAACAGGAGTCACTATGTCGATTCATTTTCCACTGAAGGCCGACGGGTTGCTGGATGCCCAACAACCTGCACCCCGTTTTAAATCGGTGGCGGGTGCAGGTCATCAGCCATTAACGCCTGGCAGCAATGTGTTTACTACTGATGAAGTGTTCTCCCCGTTGATGGTGATGAAGCAATCAGCGCTGCAGAACAACCTCCACCAGCTCGCCACGTTTTGCCAGGAAAACGGCATCATGCTGGCAGCACATGGAAAAACCTCTATGTCGCCCGCGATCTTGCGCCGCGCTATCACAGAGGGTGGCGCGTGGGGATTGGGTGCTGCCACGCCGGCACAGGTCCGCGCGCTGCGTCAGTTTGGCATCCGCAATGTGTTTCTCGCCAATGAGTTGGTCGATCCGGCGGGCATTCGCTGGATTGGTCAATGGCAGCAGCAGCATCCCGACCACGGTTTCCTCTGCTATGTGGATTCACTGCAGGGCGTAAAATTGCTGGAGCAGCATCTCGGTGATGCACAGATTTCCGTGCTGCTGGAAATGTCGGTGAGTGGCGGCCGCACCGGCTGCCGTTCGCAGCAGGAAGCGCTAAAAATTGCCGCAGCGATGAAAGCCAGTACTTCACTGCATCTGGTGGGCGTGGCCGGTTATGAAGGCGCGCTGGGTGCGGGTCGTGATGAAGCCGGTATTCAACGCGTGAGAGCATATTGTCAGATGATGATCAGCACCGCCGCACTGCTGGCAGATCAGCAACTCTTCAGCAGCGATCACATCATCCTCAGCGCTGGCGGTGGCGCCTGGTTTGACGTGGTGACCGAGTGTTTTACTGCCGCGACATTACCGCTGCCGATGACACCCTTGATTCGGTCCGGTGCCTATATGGCGCATGACAGCGGCTTGTATGCGCGCATTGCACCCTTCGCGCAACCGGGTTCGAGCCATCACTTCGATGCAGCGCTGGAGATTTGGGGGCGGGTGTTGTCTCGTCCTGAGCCAGGATTGGCTTTTGTCGATTTTGGCCGGCGTGATGTGCCGTTCGACCAGGATCTGCCCAATCCATTGTGGATCCGCAACGCAGATGGCAGTGAACCGCGCGCAGCAACCCATCTGCGTATCAGTGACGTCAACGATCAACATGCGTATCTGCTGCTGCCCGATGATGAAACGTTGCAGCCGGGTGATTGGGTAGGATGCGGTATCTCTCATCCCTGCACCGCTTTTGATAAATGGCGCTATCTGCCACTGGTGGACGACGATTATTGCGTCACAGATTCACTGGAAACAGCATTCTGACCACAAAAAAGGCTGCCAACGTATTGGCAGCCCGTTCTGGCACATCCCTGTACGACCATGTGGAGTCAGACGTTGTGCCTTCAATGAACAGATAATAACACACAAAATAATTAGCAGGATAATTATTTTGTTGCCAGAGCCAGTTTCACCGCATCCTCGGCATGAATTAACGTGGTATCAAACAGCGGCACGCTGGCATCTTCGGGCTTCACCAGCAGGGTAATTTCGGTGCAACCCAAAATGATCGCTTCGGCACCCTCCGCCACCAGCTCAGCAATCACCTCACGATAACGCGCTCGCGACGACTCACGAATAATGCCAAGGCACAACTCCTGATAGATGATGTCATGCACCGTCTTCCGGCCCGACGCATCCGGTACCAGCACATCAATGCCAGATTGCGCCAGGCGGCCTTTGTAGAATTCCTGCTCCATGGTGAATGCAGTCGCCAGTAAGCCCACGCGCTTCACGCCAGCGGATTGAATACGCTGAGCAGTCGCATCGGCGATATGGAGCAGCGGGATATCCACGGCACCGATAATCTGGTCAGCGACTTTGTGCATGGTGTTAGTGCAGAGCACAATAAAGTCCGCCCCGCCCTTTTCCAGACTGCGCGCGGCTTCTGCCAGAATCTCGCCGGCCCGCTGCCATTCTCCCGCCACTTGCAGCTTCTCAATTTCCTGAAAGTCGACGCTGTACATCAGGCTACGCGCCGAGTGCAATCCGCCAAGTTGCTGCTTCACCTGTTCATTGATGATGCGATAGTAGAGCGCCGTCGATTCCCAACTCATCCCACCGATCAAACCGATCATTTTCATCTGCGATTTTCCTTTATCAAGCCTGTCCAGCACTGTACGGGATTTGTCAGTCTGGTGCATGCCCCCAGCTCAAATACAGGGTTTGCGGCACACTTATGCGCGATCAACCTCAAGTGGCGCGTTTTCCGGCCAGCGTGCTGAGGGAAACAGCGATAAGCGGATATTGAACAGATGGAACATCGGCGTAAACAACGCCTGTTCCTGTAATGTCCGCGCCTCTAAACCCAACAGCAGGCGATTAAGTTCATGCAACAACGCCGGATGGGGCTGTGTCTGCAGGGATTTCAGCCTGCGTTTGAGGAACACACTCAGCTCATGGAACATCGCCGCACTCTCAATGCCATTCTCGGTCAGCAGCGCCTTGTGCCGCGTGTAATAGTCGTAACAGTTGGCGCCAAGCCAGGCTTCGGCAATCAGATTGCCGCCGGAAACCAGATCGGGTGAGGGATCAACGCGTTTACGTGGCAGGATAATGTTGACCTTATCCAGCGTACGCGCCACAAATTGCTGGCGCGCCGTCATCGTTACCGTGTTGAGGCGCAGCGCAGCGATAAACTGTAGCAAATCGCGGATCCCTTTACGCACCGCGCGTTTCGCCGTCCACGATGGACGCTTGTTGCGAATAAGCAACGTCAGCACCAGGGCGATGACAATACCCATCAGCGTTGAAATCATTGCGTTCACTATAAGCAGAAGATCGGGTTTGAAATGATGACTCATGCCAATCAGGCCCGGAATCTGCGTGGCGACGATCAGGCCAATCAAATTGGTTGCCGGGTTGGCAATCACCAATCCCAGCGCAAATAATCCAGGCGCGAGGCAGATGATCATTGCTTCAAACGTTACCGCTTGTGGTATCAACACGGTGACGTAAAGCAGACTGATCGCCATTGAGATCAATACGCCCTTCAGGAATAGCTTCATTGGCGCTATGGGACTATCCAGCCCGGCAAAGAAGGAGCAGAGTACCGCCGCCATCATCGGCGCAGTCGAGCCATCTTTCCAGCCGCTGCCGATCCAGAACAAGCAGGTGGCGAAGGTGGCAAGAAACGCAGTGAAGCAGGAGAGCAGCAGCAAACCTTTATCGACATGCTTATGCGCACGCACGGTTTTTCCCGGCTTGACGGTCGGTGTCCACTCACTCACGCGTTCGCTGACGCTGTGATAGGCATTAGCGATACGCACGAAGTTAAGCAGGCGCTCCAGCAATCCAATCAACAAAATACTCTCTTCACTGTTGAGCCGACCTTCCTGCCAGGCCTGTTTCAACTGCGCCTGTGCAACAGTGAGGACATCGTGCACCTGAACCTGATCATTGCCATTTAGCCATAACAAAAACTGCTGGAACGCCTCAGACACATAGTCTGGAAAGCGGATTTCCTGCTGCGCCAGCAAATTGAGCCGTGATTCAATTGCCGTTAGGGTCGGGATCAAATAGGAGAGGTGTTGATACTGCACGCTGACCAAACGCACCAGACGTCGCGCGGCATCGCCTTCATATACACAGTGTGTAATCAAGGTTTCGACGTTGAGAGGATAGTTCGCCATCTGAACCAGAATATCTTCTCGCTCTACCGATTTATCAGCTGGCATCACCGTAACTAACTCGCTGCACAGCTTACGGGCATTTAGGTACCACAGGCTGACACTCTGTTCCAGCAAGTTGCGCATCGAGACCGGCATGATCAAGCGGTGCACCAGGCTGCTGCAGATAATCGCCACGGTGATCTCTTCAATACGCGATATCACCGTGTAGGTGATGGCCGAAGGGGATGTCACATCGGGGAATCCCATGATCGCCGCGCTGTAACCCGCCAGCATAAACACATAGCTTTTCGGCGTGCGATCATGCAATGAAAGGTAAAGGCACACGGCAACCCATAGCGAGATACACAGGCTGAACAGCATCGGTGACTCTACCGTAGTGGGATAGATCAGCAGCGTAAACAGCCCACCCAGCAAGGTGCCGAAAAAGCGAAACACCGATTTCGATACGGTCGAACCCGAATAGAGTTGGGAGGCAACGTACACTGTAGTCAGTGACCAGGCCGGTTTATCGAGATTGAGTTCCAGAGCAATGTAAAAAGCCAGAAAGGCAGCAAGACAAGTTTTGGCAGAAAACAGCACTGCGCTTTGTGAAAACCACTTCATAGAGCGAAAGAAACCCATAGCAGGCAACGTAAGTGCCTATCCTGACAGAAGCATATCAATATGACATTTTGATTTGTTATACAAATTATTACCGTGCTAATTATCTGGGCATCTATGCAAATCAACATGACATACTGATTACAGTGAATGATCTTGATCACAAAAATTCGGTTATAAGCGATCGAAATTAGTTATTTATTGGTTATATAAGCGCTTTGTTATGGTGATTTAAAAAACCACCAAGGAGTGATTATGCCAACCAAAATTCCTGCGCTAAGCATCCTGGCGCTTAGCTTCGGCCTGCTCTCTGCGCACGCCTTTGCCGCTAAACCAGAAACCGTGACCATCGGCTATCAGAAAGCCAATATCTTTGCGCTGCTGAAGTATCGCGGCACGCTGGATGAAACCTTCAAGAAGGAAGGCATCAATGTCCGCTGGGTCGAGTTTCCGGCCGGGCCGCAGATGCTGGAAGGGTTAAATGTGGGCAGCATCGATTTAGCCGCCACCGGCGATGCCCCACCGGCTTTCGCGCAGGCTGCCAAAGCTGATTTGATTTACCTCGGTCACTCCCCTGCTAACCCCAAAACCGAAGCCATCGTGGTTCCTAAAGATTCGCCGATCAAAAGTGTGGCGGATTTGAAAGGTAAGCGCGTTGGATTGAACAAGGGTTCTGACGTGAATTATTTGCTGGTGAAAGCGCTGGAAGATGCCGGACTGAATTATAAGGACGTGAAACCCGTTTACCTGCCACCTGCAGATGCGCGCGCCGCCTTCCAGAAAGGTGCGATTGATGCGTGGGTGATTTGGGACCCCTACCTTGCAGAAGTGGAAGCCAATGCCGACGCGCGTGAAATCCGTAATGCGGAAGGTTTAGTGCCGCATTACACCTTCTATCTTGCCAGCCGCCCGTTTGCGGAAGGCCATCCTGACACCGCGAAACAGGTGGTGGAGGAACTGGGTAAGTTGAGTGATTGGGCGAATGCCAACCAGGATGAAGCCGCGGCGATATTGTCGAAATCGACCGGGTTAGATAAAACGATTTGGCAGACCACGTTGAAGCGCCTGCCGTATGGTGCCACGCGCATGACACCGCAGGTATTTGATGAACAGCAGGCGTTAGCCGATACGTTTACCCGCGTTGGATTGCTGCCGGTTAAAGTGGATGTGCGCAGCGCGACCTGGTCACTGGATAAGCAGTGACCAGGTAGTGTGCGGCCTTACGGCCGCACACTGTTAAACAGTGATAAACACTCTGCCCAAACGCCCACGCGTTTCTGCTCGTTGATGAGCTTCAACCACCTGTTCTAGCGGGAAAGTACTATCGATAGGCACGATCAGTTCGCCTTTCGCCGCCATCACCATCAGTTCATTCACCAAATCGCGGGCAATCTGTTTTTCGCCCCATTCTGGACCCAGCAAGCATCCGATCAACGTAATACGGTGCAGCAGCAGATATTCCGCATCCACCATCTGATTACGTCCAGCGAGAATGCCGATCAGAATCGCCGCCCCGCCGTCTTTTAATACTTCAATGCCATCTGACAATGCTTCACCGCCAATGGTATCGATCAGCAAATCCACTTTATTTCCGCCCAGCAATTCACGTACCTGTTCGCCAGCCTGCTTGTCACCAACCACAATCGCGTCATTGAGGCCAAACTCACGTAACTTTTCCAGTGATTCTGGCCGCGTACCGGTTCCGATCACCCGGACACCCATGCGGGATGCCAGTTGGACGGCAGCCATGCCCACTCCACCCGCCGCGCCGAGAATGAGTACGGTTTGGCCTGGCTGCAGCTTTCCTAAATGAAACGCCCATGCCGCGGTGCCTGGCCCAACCGGAATGGCAGCAGCAATTCGCGCATCCAGGCCTTCAGGAACAGGAAAACAGTTATATGCAGCGACAGCGCGACGTTCTGCATAAGCACCTCGCCAGTTGAACGTGGCCACTTTCTGCCCCCTCTTAAATCCCGTTACCTTTGCCCCCACATCAAGAATGGTGCCCGCTGCCGCATAGCCCAAAGACTCACCCGCTTGTAAGTGCTGGCTGTTGCGAGAAATGATATCGCCGCCCTCAACACTGATGGCTTCCACCGCCACCAGAAGCTCATCCTGCGAGATCAGAGGTTCGGGGACATCCACCAGTTGCAAAACCTCTGGACCACCTGGTTGTGGGTAAGTTACTGCTTTCATCTCTGCTCTCCACACTGCTGAATACGAATAATGACCGGTAGATAAAGCGTAGCGAAGCTGATGATATGTTGGTAGGCTGCATTCACATGTATCAGACATAACCCCATCATGATATCGGACAATTTTGAACCCGCGCTGCTTCGTACTTTCGTTGCCGTTTGTCATCACCGCAGCCTGACACGCGCCGCCGAGCAGGCCGGACGCGCCCAATCCGCACTCAGTGCACAGATTCGTCGACTAGAAGAACATACGGGCCAGCGTTTGCTGCGTCGGACAGGACGTGGCGTCGTCCCCACCAAAGAGGGAGAAGTGCTGCTCAGTTTTGCGGTGCGAATTCTCGCGTTGGGAGAAATGGCGGTCGCGCAACTGAGTGAAAGTACGCCCGCCGGCACGCTTCGTATCGGGATGTCCGAAGATGTGGCATCGAGCTTGCTCCCCTTTGCACTAGGCAGGCTGAGAAGATTGTGTCCGGGCCTGCACATCGAGCTTTCCATTGAGAGCGATCACATTCTCGCCAGACGCTGGCAGGAGAGCGCGTTTGATATGGTCTTGGGTTTGACCGCCGGATTCAGCGAAGACCCGTTAACCAGTTGGGAGATCGACCTGCATTGGGTGTGCGGAATTGACTATCCCTGGGATAGCGCGCTGACGGTCGATGCTATTGTTTGCGGTGAACCTTGTTCATGGCGACGCTTGATGTTTGATGCGCTGATTGAAGCAGGCAAGGAGTTTAGGATCGCGGTAACCAGCTCAAACCTGGGCGCGATCATCCCCGCTGTTGAAGGCGGGTTGGGTGTGGCCATGCTGCCAGCGGAGCTCATTCGTCATGACAGTATGCGTCTGGTGAATGTCGCGCAGGCTCCGGTAAAAGTGACATATGGTTTGTTTGTCACGCGGCGGCCGAACTCCAATGTCACCACGGCGCTGAATGTGATTCAGGAGAGTTTAAAAACGTTGTATTAGAAGTGGGCGGCTCAAGCCGCCCGGCTTGAAATGTTTTACCCTTCCCCACGCCCAATTTGCCAAATCCCCGTTGGTGGCGTGCCGTTAACCTTCCAGCCGCCAATATCACGTGCTTTATAAATCACAGGATTGTGTGACGAGACGGTACGCGCATTACGCCAGTGGCGGTCTAGCGCTTTGCTGATACGCGTATCCGACGCGCCAAGCGCGTTAAACAGCTCGGTGGCGGCGCGCGGAACCAGTTCACTGGCGATGACTTGTGCCTGCCCTGCTTCGGCTTCCGCTAATGCGTTGACCTCAACCAGCCTTGCTTCATCGTTGCTCACATGGGCTTCATAGGCTGATTGCAGTGAATGTGCTGCGCGAATTACTGTGGCTTCGACCGCAAACGCCAGGCTGGTGATCTCACCGATCACCTGAAGTACCTGTACATCCTCGCGTGAAGTCGAACCATTGCTGTGGCTATAAATACGATTTCGTGCAGCCACCGCTTTCGCGCCGTCACGTGCCACCGCCCGTCCAATACCGGCCAACGTAGCCAACAGCACATGTTGATAGAATGCTGTTTGATAGCGGAAACGCGTGGCGAAATCGAAGACGTGTTCCTGCTCGACGTGCGCATTTTCAAAGCGTGTGGTGCCGCTACCAGTTAAGCGTTGGCCAAAACCATCCCAATCGTCATCACGCGTTACACCAGGTTGGTGAGTGCTTACCAGAGCGATAACATCGCCCTGATTGTCATTGCGTCGCGCATATACATCAATCCAGTCGGCGAACAATGTGCCCGTGCTGTAAAACTTCTCACCGCTGAGCGTCCAGCCATTTGCGACGGGCGTGACACGGGTTATCACATCACCGAGTTTCACGGTGCCAATTTCAGTCCAGCCGCTGCCCACCAACTCGCCGTCAATAAAACGGCGGAACCAGCGATCGCGCTCAGCGCTGGTGGGCTGGTTCAGGCGGTCTTCGACAAATGCGAAGTGCGCACGCAATGCCTGCGGCAGATTGGAATCCGCTTCCGCCAGTTCGGTGAGCAATTGGAACAGCTGTGGCAGCGATGCGCCCCACCCGCCCTGCTCTTTCGGGATGCGTACCGTACCGAAGCCCGCCTCTTTTAACCAGGTTATTGCTTCATGGGGCAACGTGCGGCTGCGTTCGCGCTCTACCGCACCTTCAGCAATACGATCAAACAGTGGACGGAAATGCGCAGCCAGCGCAGCGTAATCGGTGCCTGTAGAAAGTTGGCTCATAATCACTCCTGATGAGAAAGATCGTCAATGTCGTGGCGCGTCGGTTCGTGGCGAACCGCGAGCAGGAAAAAGATCGGGATGATGGCAGCAAGCGACACCACCCAGAACATGTTGGTGCCCAGCGCCGCCTGCAGAATCGGCAGAATAAACAGCGCCAGTGCGCTGCCAATCCCTGACAGCGCACGACTGAAGCCCACGCCAGTCGCGCGAATGGACGTCGGATAAGAGAGCGCCGGGTAGACCATCAGCTGCGCACCCGGGCCAAAGCCTTCAGCAAACAACCACAAGCCAAGCATCAGCACCGCAAACACAATCCCCGCGATCGCTTCAGGGTGCCCAATCAATGCCAATGCAATCAGTGCGAAGAACTGCAGTGCAAATCCGGCGATTGCCACATGGCGAGACGGATATTTCCAGGCCAGACGCATGCCCAGCAGACCGCCGGTGAAAGCAAACAGCGCGTTCAGGCCGAGCGATGCAGAGATAGTTTCAAACACGCCTGCACCAAGAAACTGCGCAAGAATCGAAGGCAGGAAGAAGGCGATTGCGGTGTACTCAAACGAAATGCAGATGTTCATTACGCCTGCCACGATGGTGCGTTCACGCCAGGGTTTCTGGAACAGCACGCGAAAACTGACTTTGGGTGCCGCTTCTGCTGGTGGCGCTTCGGGTTCGGCCTCGTGAGCATGGATGCCGTAAGAGTCACGCAAAATGCGCACCGCAGACTTAAGATCGCCCTGATTGGCTGCCCACAACGGTGATTCGTTCATAAATTTGCTGCGCACTGCGATGATCAATAACGCAGGAACGGCACCGAAGAGCAGTGATGCACGCCATAACCAGTCAAGATGCTCTTTCGGTAACAGGAAATAGAGCGCGAAGATCAGCAGGAAACACACCGTTGACGCGGCGTACCACATCGGGCACCAGGCGGCGAGTCGCGCGGCTTTGTTGCCTTTACCAGCGAATTTAGAGAATTCCGCCAGGTAGGACATCGCCACGGGTAAATCGATACCCACGCCAATCCCCATCAGGAAACGTGCGCCAATCAGTACCCAGACATTGGGCGCTAATCCCGCTGCGATGGCGGAGACCACGAAGAACAGCATATCGGCCATAAACACCGAGTAACGGCCATATTTATCGGTGAGCCAGCCACCAATCAGGTTCCCGACAATGGTGCCGACCATGATTGAGGACGTCACCAATCCGGTAAGAAGAGGAGAAAGCTGGAATTCGCGTACCACATCGTCAATCCCATAAGAGAGCGTGGTGAGATCGTAGGCATCGAGGAAGACGCCGCCGAGCGCGAGGAACACAATCATGCGCGCATAATTGTTTTTGTCACTGCGGGTGTTGATCAGCCTTGCCACATCGCTGACCGAACGAACCGGCTCAGACGCCGGTAAGGTGTTTTCGAAAGAAACGGAACTCATAATGCCTCACGTTGTTTTTTAGTTGTGCAGGTGAGGTTGTTATAAGCGCTGTGCATGCCGGACCAAAGCAACAAATAGTGATATTTAATTGTTATAAATCAATAATATAAATCAAAATACAAACACAAAAGCCCGAACACGCATCGCGTGTCCGGGTAAGGCTGTTTAACGTCAGGATTAATCAGCAGAGACCGGCACTAATACGCCTTTTACTAAGGGATCATCGGTGGTTTTCAGCCACTGCTGGACGCGAGGATCGGAAAACGCCTGCTTGAGTTTCACGATGTTTTCCTGCTCCAGGTACGGCGTCCCAATCACCAACTGCGAAGCAAAAGTACGCGGCGCCGGTGGGAACAGAATGCCTTTATCACGCGGCACTTTTCCGGCATCAAACTGAGAAACATAGCCAATCGCCGCGTCCACCGAATTTAATGCGCGTGGCATGGTCAGCAAATCGAGTTCTTTGAAGACGAAGCCATGCGGATTACCGACAATGTTTTTTAATTTGGCGGTACGTGGTTCAACGTTAGGATCGAGTGTGATCAAACCCTGACGTGCCAACAGCCACAGGGCCTGGCCCTGGTTGGCGCCATCATCTGGCACCACAATGGTGGCGCCCTGCGGCAGGTCAGCGATTGATTGATAACGATCCGAGTAGACACCAAACGCCCACTGGAACAGCGGCAGCGCCGAAGTGAGTTTGAAGCCATTGGCATCCACTACCTGTTTCAACCACCACTGGTGCTGATAGACGGTTGCCGCATATTGCCCTTGTGCCACGGCGCGGTCCGCCTGCACCGGATCCTGCACGCCCACCGCTTCCAGCTTCAGGCCATAATCCGGCGCAATGTGCTCGCCAACATACTCAATCAACTTCTGTTCTCCCGCCATTGCCGGTTCAAAGTGGATTTGTAGCGTGGAGCCAAACACTACCGCTTGCGGTTGCTGACTGCGCCAGAACCAGGCGGCAGCGGCCAATACAATGACCACTATGATTAGTAGCAGCCACGGCCAGCGGCGCGTCTTACGTAACTCAAATTCTTGTGTTGTCATCGTGATATCCCCTGAGGATGGCGTAAAACAGCGACTAAACGGTCGCCGATAAATTGAATGGTTTGTATCAAAGCGATCAGCACCACGATGGTGGCGATCATGATGTGGTTGTCGAAGCGCTGATAGCCGTACACCACGGCTAAATAACCGATACCGCCCGCGCCGATGGTGCCAGCGATGGCGGAGTACTCAATCATGGAAATCAGGTTGAGGGTGATGGCGGCAACAACAGCAGGTAAGGCCTCACTCAGCTGCGCCGAACGGATGATTTGCCAGCGCGAACCCCCGCACACCAAACCCACCGACGTTACTTCGCCTGGCAGTTCACGCAGCGCGTTATCCACCAGGCGGCCAAAGAACGGAATACCAGCCGCAATCATCGGGACGACGGCAGCAGGGATGCCGATGGTGGTGCCGGTAAGCCAGAAGGTGAACGGGATAATCGCGGCCATTAGCACCAGAAATGGCAACGAGCGCCCCATATTCACGATCCAGCTCAGCACCCGATGAATGCCGCGATGAGGAAATAACCCCTGCACTGAGGTGTTGAATAGCACCACGCCGACGATACCGCCGAACGTCACCACGAATAGCATCACAATGCCGACCATCAGTGCCGTTTCAGCCATGGCGGGCAACATCAATGCCGGGATCTCCAGCCAGGGCGTATCCTGACTTATCACGGAAATGCTCATACTGCCTCCCGCAACTGATGAACGCTGCCCGAGACGCTGGCGACTAATCCAAATTGTTCGAGTTGCGCCAGTAATCGCGCCAGTGGCACGCGTTCTTGCTGGAAGTGGATGCCTACCTGCAAGCGTCCGGCCTGAATGCCGTTCACCTGCTCAACGTGCGCGCCGAGCAGATCGATACGCAGATTGAATTGCACACTCAGACGCGAGATCCAGTCGCTGATGACCGGGACATCTGTGCGATAACTCAGTTGCAGGATTAATTCCGCCACGCCAGGTTGTGCCACCAGTGGAAATAAGCGTTGGGCCAGGGAGGAATCGGGCTGTGCGAGTAACTGCTTCACCACGCCATACTGCACAATCTGCCCATCGCGAATTTCGGCAACCGCATCCGCCGCCTGACGCACGGCATCCATCTCGTGGGTGATCAGCACAATCGCCAGCTTGTAGTCGTCACGCAGTTTTTTCAGCAAGTCCAGCACAGCAACCGTGGCTTCAGGATCCAGTCCTGACGTCGCCTCGTCGGCCAGCAGCACGGAAGGGCGAAGCGCCAGCGCACGAGCGATGCCAATACGCTGACGCTGGCCCCCCGATAGCTGACCGGGAAACGCTTTGGCTTTATGGCTCAGACCTACACTCTCCAGCAACTCACCCACGCGTGCGGAAATATCCCGCTCGACCACGCCGAGATAACGCAATGGCAGCGCGATATTTTCCCAGGCGCTTTTACGCTGCAGTAGGGCAGAAGATTGAAAAACGGTACCAATCGAACGGCGCGCGCGTCGCAGTGCTTCGCCATTCAGCCGCGAGAGATCGCTGCCATTGACGCGAATGCTGCCCGCGCTGGGCTGCTCCAGTAAACTGATGCACTTCGCCAGCGTAGATTTTCCCGCGCCGCTGGGCCCAACGACAGCGGTGATGTTGGCCTGTGGTACCTGCAAGTTGATGGCTTTCAGCACCTCGGTGACGCGCCCATCCGCGGTGCGGTAATGCTTACTCAACTGGTCAATTTCAATCATATGACCTCCGGCAGTACCGAATGCTTCACTCGATAGCCCACGCCGGGATGCGGCGCGGTTAACTGTGGTCCGGCGTTAAACAGCTTCTCGCGCAGCGTACCTTCCGCATACGCCTTCTTGTAAACACCGCGCTTTTGCAGCTCAGGAATCAGCAGTTCAACCACATCTTCAAAGGTTTCATGCGTCAACGCGTAGGCGAGGTTGAAGCCATCAACGTCGGTGTCTTCCACCCAACTTTGCAATTCGTCGGCGACGGTTTCTGCACTGCCGACTATCAACGGGCCAAACCCGCCAATGCCAACCCAATCCGCCAGCGCTTTTACCGTCCATTGGCGATCAGGGTCGGCAGTGGAGAACGTTTCGACTGCCGATTGGATGGCATTGGTGTGAAGGTACTTCAGCACCTGGTCCGGTTGATATTGACCGAAGTCGATACCGGTCCAGCCGGATACCAGCGCAAGTGCACCCTCGTAGCTGACATAGTTTTGATATTCCTTCCACTTCGCCTGCGCGGCAGCATCGGTCTCCCCGACGATCACTGTTTGCAGATTAAAAATCAGGATGCGGCGAGGATCGCGGCCTGCTTCTTCTGCACGGCGACGAATGTCCGCCACGGTTTTCTTCAGCAAAACTTTCGACGGCGCTGCAACAAACACGCACTCCGCATGCTCAGCGGCAAACTGTTTGCCACGGCTCGATGCCCCCGCCTGGTACAACACGGGCGTGCGCTGCGGCGACGGCTCACACAGGTGAATGCCCGGCACATTGAAGAAGGTGCCCTGATGATTGATCGGATGGATTTTGCGGGGATCGCTGAAGATGCGTCGTTCACGATCGCGTACTACCGCATCCTGTTCCCAGCTACCTTCCAGAAGCTTGTAGACCACCTGCAAATATTCATCGGCGTAGTCATAGCGACTGTCGTGATCGCTCTGCGCCTGATGGCCAATATTGCGCGCCCCACTCTCCAGGTAAGAGGTCACAATATTCCAGCCGATACGCCCTTTGGTCAGGTGATCGAGCGTCGATAAACGGCGCGCAAAAGGATAAGGGTGTTCAAACGACAGCGATGCAGTGAGGCCAAAGCCGAGATGCTCGGTCACCAGCGCCATCGGCGTAATCAAGGCCAGCGGGTCGTTAACTGGCACTTGCGTTGCCTGACGAATCGCGGCATCGCCGTTCCCGTTCAGCACATCGTAAATGCCCAACACATCGGCGATAAACAAACCGTCGAATTTGCCTCGCTCCAGCAATCGCGCCAAATCGACCCAGTACTCCAGATCCTTGTATTGCCAGGAGCGGTCGCGCGGGTGCGCCCACAGGCCCGGTGATTGATGTCCGACACAGTTCATATCAAAAGCATTCAGGCGAATTTCACGTTGCGATGGCATAGCAATCTCCATAGCGAGGCCGTGATCGTGCGACGACCCGGCGTTCGTTAGTGTGTTTTTAGGATGTTTGAGAGATTAAGAAACGTAAAGGGGACATCGCTCATCTTGAGCGATGTGAAGATCTTCGAGAATTTGCTGAGCAACGGCAGCGGCGTGATCGGCAACCTGCGGCAGGCCCATCAACTCGCCGAAACGCGCGCGGGCGGCGGGGCCGACCACGAACAGGCGGGCATTGGGCAGGCCTTGTTGATTCAGTGCGTGTGACTGCATATCAACGTCGAGGCCAAAGCCAAGCTGATCACCGCGAATCAGGCCTTGGTCACTCAGTGAACGGAGCAGCGGCTGGCTTTGTGTCAGCGCATCATGCCCCGGTCCCGTGGTGACGATCAGATGATCGAGCAAGCGCGTTTCAATTTCACCGTTGCGCGTGTGCAGAGTGATTGCCAGCTGGTTGCCCTGCGCCGTAATGGCCTGCAGTCTGGCTGCCAGCACCTGCAAACTCCCCTGCTGCTGTCGTCTGATGATTTCCGCTGACACCTGCGGCGCGATACGATAACGATGTACATCCCACCACGAGCGCAGATGGCGCACAAAGCGCTTTTGCTCGTGCAGCGGTAAGGTTTGCCAGATGGTCTGGCCCTGTGCGCGTACCTCATCCAGCACGCGCTGCCAGGGTAATTGCTGCCGTGCGGCACGGTCAACCTCATCTCTGATGTGATGCAGCCACAGACGCACACCAGGGACGTTCTGAGGCGCTAACGTCCATTCAGGCCACTCACCCTGCAGATTAGCGCGTGAGAGCTGCCCACGGCGCGAGAAGGCGGTTAATGGGCCTTGATGGTGCCGAGTGCCTAATGAGGCAACCACATCTGCCATACTCAGGCCTGTTCCGATGATGGCCACGGCGGCGTCAGGGTTTATCGCATCCAGCACGCCGGCTTGCCACGGATTGGCAATCAACGCTGGGTGATGAGCAAAGGGTTGCAGCGAGCGAGGCAATAAGGGCGGCGGATGGCTGATCGCTAATGCCAGTAGATCGCCTTGTAACATCTCGCCATTGCTGAGTAACAGCTGTTGCCCTTCCCAGGCCACGGCACTGGCCTGAATGTGCCGAAGTTCGATCTGTGGATACCGTTTTGCAGCGAGAGCAAACTGTTCGGCCAGATAGCGTCCAAACATCGCGCGCTGCGGATAGACTGAGCCGTCATCGCAATGGGCTACTGAATCCAGTGAACACTCAGGCTGCTGACGATACCAGCGATCAAAGGCGCCTTGCTCATCGCCGCTGAGTTGCATACGTGAAGCCGGGACGTTGATGCGATGCGCCGGTTCCTGCGTGGAGTAGGCTACACCACCGCCGAGCTGCTCACGCGGTTCGACCACTGTAATCAGTAATGGAGAGGACGACTGGCGTGCGAGATGAATCGCCAGCGCAGTTCCGCTGAACCCGCCACCTATGATGATGATGTGAGATCGTGCCATCGTCTTCTCCTGCATTAGCTGGCGCTCATCTGTTTCGAAGGACGCTTATCGCCACCAATGGTTTCGCCAAACGGCCCGGTGTTAATGGTGCGCGCGCGCTGTTGCTGGCCATTTGCCAGCGGTAACAGTGGCAGCAGTAATTCTGCCACACGATGCGCCTCTTCCAGATGCGGATATCCAGACAGGATGAAGTTGGTCACACCCAGCGCCTGATATTCCCGTATGCGTTCGGCAACTTGTTCAGGACTGCCCACCAGGGCCGTTCCTGCTCCGCCACGTACCAGACCGACGCCTGCCCACAAGTTTGGAGCGATATAGAGATTATCGCGCGACCCTCTGTGCAGCGCGCTCATCCGCGCCTGACCTGCCGAGTCCATACGCGCAAAAATCTTCTGCGCCTGCGCGATGGTGTCTTCATCCAAATGGCCGATCAATTTCTCTGCTGCCGCTTTCGCTTCCTGTTCCGTTTCACGCACGATGACATGCAAACGGATGCCGTATTCCAGTTTGCGCCCGCGCGCTTTAGCACGTTCACGGACGACTGCCAGCTTTTCTGCGACCTGCTCAGGGGGCTCACCCCAGGTCAGATAGGTATCGATTTGCTCAGCAGCGACATCAATTGCGGCCTCCGACGAGCCGCCAAAATAGAGTGGTGGGCCATTTTCCTGCACCGGCGGGAACAACACCTCCGCGCCTTCAACGTGAATATGCTGCCCTTCATAGTCAACCTTCTCTCCGCGCATTAAACGGCTATACACGTCGAGAAACTCTTTGGTGACTTCATAGCGTTCACTGTGATTGAGAAAGATGCCGTCGCCTTTATTTTCAACCGGGTCACCGCCGGTCACCACGTTAATCAGCAAACGTCCTTCAGAAAGGCGATCTAAGGTGGTAGCCATGCGCGCGGCTAATGTCGGCGGCTGTAATCCTGGACGCACGGCAACCAGGTAACGCAGTCTTTTGGTGATGGGTGCCAGTGCTGAAGCAACCAGCCATGAATCTTCGCAACTTTTGCCGGTGGGAATCAGCACACCGTAGTAACCGAGATTGTCGGCAGCCAATGCCACTTGCTGTAGGTACGCTAAATCGACCGGGCGCCCACCTTCCGTGGTGCCGAGATAGCGACCGTCACCGTGCGTCGGGAGAAACCAGAAGACATTGATGTTCTTGTTTACGGATTCGGCCATTATGTTTTTCCTATATAACTTTATTTAAAAATGGTCATTTCGGGCTGCTTTTTTAGTTATATAGCTGTTAGCGAAAAACGTGCCAGCTTTCCCGCTCTTGATAATCACGGTTTTTCAGCAGGTTAGATATTTAGCGTCATTTCAGCTTGTTGCATCGGCAACTTGCTGCCTACAGCTATTGCTGCATATGCAACTGCTTATGCTTTTTTCCTGCTATTCACAGTGAATAGCAACGTTTAGCGTGTACTGATTCTCCCCCGCGGAAATCAATCGATGCTGACCAACTATAGCAATTACGCTGACTCACCACGTTTAGTCGATCCGGCTTCACTTGCGTTTCAATCACTACTCGACAAATTCGCCCCTACGGATGCCACTGTACTGATTGTCGGCGAAACCGGGACGGGAAAAGAGGTGGTCGCACGTTATCTCCATCATCATAGCCAACGCCGCCATGGCCCCTTTCTCGCCGTTAACTGCGGTGCTTTAACCGAAAGTCTTGCGGAAGCAGAACTCTTTGGTCATGAGAAAGGGGCATTTACCGGCGCGACCCAGGCGCATCCCGGCTGGTTTGAATCTGCGCAGGGCGGCACCCTGCTGCTGGATGAGATTGGAGAGCTGAGTCTGTCGCTGCAGGTCAAGTTGCTACGCGTGCTGCAGGAGCGTGAGATTACGCGCGTGGGCTCGCGCAAGCCGATCAAAGTGGATGTGCGTGTCATTGCTGCCACCCACGTAGATTTGGCACAGGCGATACGCGAACGTCAATTCAGGGAAGACCTTTACTATCGCCTTAACATTGCCGTCGTGCCGCTGCCTCCGTTGCGGCATCGTCGGGATGATATCCCGCTACTGGCGCAGCATTTCCTTTCGCTGTATGCACGTCGTTTAGGTCGACCGGTGCGTCGTTTGTCACCGGATGCTTTGGAAGTGCTGCTGGAGTACAGCTGGCCAGGCAATATTCGCGAACTGGAAAATACGCTTCATAACGCAGTGCTTCTGAGTCGGGAGGAGACGCTAACGCCAACCCATTTGCGGCTGACGAGATACAGTGAACAGGGCTTTAGCCACGCAGAAGAATCAACGCTTGATAACTTCCTGCGTCAACAGCTCTCCACTAAGCCCAATCAGCTGTTTGATCGCGTCATCGCCAGCCTGATTACTCACGCGCTGGAATTCACCGAACACAATCAGACACAGGCCGCTGCGCTACTTGGCATCAGCCGCCACACACTGCGTACCCATCTTGCTCATCAGGGAATGATAAAAGGACGGCGTAAGGCGACAAGTCACGTTGCAACGGCCTCTGTTAACGAGCCTAATCAGGAGCGTGAGTTACGTATCGGCTATCAGAAATTCGGGAATCTTGGTGTATTAAAGGCGCGTCAAAGTCTTGAGCAGTGCTTCGCAAAGAAGGGGGTTAGCGTGTTGTGGAGTGAATTTCCTGCCGGGCCTCAACTGCTTTATGCCTTACAAAATAACGAGATCGATTTCGGTACAACCGGCGAGGTGCCGCCTATTTTCGCCCAGGCGAATGGCAATGCCGTGACCTACATTGCCTGGGAACCCCCTGCGCCCAGCAGCGTGGGGATAATTGTCCCGAACAATAGCGATATTCGAAGTATTGCTGATTTACGTGGGAAACGTATTTCGGTCAATAAAGGTTCTAATGTTCACTGGTTATTGCTGCAGCTGCTGGAAGAAGCAGGTATCGCCCTTGATGAACTCAAAGTGGTATATGCGCCGCCAAAATATCCTCTGACGGCAAGTGACTATCTGGCGGTCGATGCGTGGATGATGTGGGATCCCTTACTCAGTGCGGCAGAGAGCAATCCTGAATTGCGCGTGCTGGCCAACGGTGAGGGGCGTGTGCGTAACCACCAGTTTTATCTGGCACGTCGCGATTATGTGGAAAAACATCATGACGTGGCCCAGCAGCTGGTGGTGAGTTTACAGCAGACCGGCATTTTTATTGATAATCATCGGCAGGAAGCTGCTGGTCTGCTTGCGCAAGAATTGGGTCTTGACCTTTTGGCTGTTGAAAGAGCTTTAACACGACGCAGTCATAAAACCCGTTCAATGGCATTTGAAGTGATTAAAGAGCAACAAATCATCGCCGATCGTTTCTATGCATTAGGTCTGATAAACAAGCCTGTTCGCGTTCGGGAAGCGGTTTGGCAGTCGCCCAGCGGTTTATCACTTACAACCTAACGACCCGAATAAAGTTATCCACCTTTTCTGTGGATAAATCATTGAATATCATCTGGCTAAACCGGGTTAGTTACATCGATGCAGCGCTGAAATTTGCTGAAATGCTGGCGATTTCAGCCTGAAATTAATTTGAAAAACACTTTTAATTCAATTCATTAGCTGTGAAATCCTGATGGCGAATGAAGAAAATTTCAGGGCATCCGCAATCTTATTTCCTCCCCTGGTTAGCCTTTGTTGATTTCCTATCCAGCTGGTTATTTTGCCTTCACCTTAGATTCACTAAACTCTACAGCGCAAGAATTTTACGCATATATACGGTGAAAAAGTTGGCGATTTCAGCCTGAAATTTCTACATAGGTTAGATATTTTTCATACAGTTAGCGATGAAATAGCACTGGCGAAAAGCTGAAATTCAGGCAAAAAAAAACCGCCCGAAGGCGGCATTTCGCTACTGATTGAGATATTTATTGAGTGTCTCGTTTATCACCCGATCCAACTCATCTTGTAATTCTTTCGACTGGCGATTGAATTCGTAGCTGAACATGCGGCCGCGTGTCTTCTTGCGGGCATAGCGATCTTTATCAGCAAACGTCCAGAGAGGAGTAGCGACCGCTTTGTCCTTTGCTGGCGACTGGATCAACGTTTGGCTACCATTACGCACCAGACGCAGAATCCCATTTTTTACTTCATCTTCAGCCAAACCATCACGTGCGCAGACCGTATCAACATCCATGCCAATGGTATCAATTAACGCTTCAACCGACTGACCAATCTCCTGAAGCTTCTCATACGCCTGCAGCAGCGTTTTGTAATCCGGATAAGTTAACTCGGAATGATTTGGGAACAGGGTAACCAACTCTAGTGGTACGCTCGCGGCCTGCAGCGCACGCGTAACTTTCGCCTGCGAAAGACCTTCGCTTTGAGCAATCTCTTTCTGTGACAGGCCACTCTCTTTTAATGACAGTAGGCGCATCCCCACTTCACGCAGGTTATGTTCGCGTGCGGTTTGAATATCCTGCGCCAGACGACGTGCTTCATCTGCCGTGATGGCAACCTCAGTGACCAGCACATCCAACCCGGTTTTGCAGTGCAGAGCAGCGGCACGGCGGCGGGAACCATCCAAAATTTCGATGCGGTCGCCGCGCTTCACACCAATAGCAGGGAAGAACTGCTGTAATTTAATGGTGCGGATAATGTCGCGCAGCGATTCAGGCGTCAGGCCTGACTGATCGCGACCGTTAGTCTCCATTACCACATAGGTTTTTTCTTCAATTTCCTTCGCCGTAATGTGTTCAAGCGTGAACAGGGCACGTTTACCGGTCGAAAGGATAAAGGTTTGAGAATGTCCCTCTGAGGCATCCTCAGTCTGCAAAGGTGTCTGGCTGAAGGTACGGCCAATCGTGATTCGTTTTGCGCTCATAGTAACCTCAGTTCAGGCGAATAAATTCAATGCGGTCAAATACGGCTTTAGCGAAATCTTCCGCTGCCGAACGCGCATTCTTCAAGGCTTCGGTGCTGCCCACATAGGTCGATGGGTTCGCAGAGATCACCGTATCAAACGACTCTCCACAACGCTCAAAACCGTCCAGACGCGGTAAAGCAGCATCCAGCATGTCGCCACCAAAGATCTCTTTCGCCAGGCTGTGACACAGCTTGTGGTCCGCTTTATTCGATAGCTTGGACATAAAGCCGATGTTGCCTTGCAAGCGGCAGGATGCGCCTGATTCCTCAATAATGCCAATCAGTTCCGGCAGGCGCGTCAGATACTTCAACGTCGAGTGGAAATCAACTTGTGCTGGTGGAACTGGCGTCATCAGTAAATCAGATGCGGCGATCGCGTTCTTCAGGAAGGCATCCAAATGTGGGCCACTGTCAATAAAGATGAAGTCATAGTCTTTCTTCAATTTTGCTACGACGTTGTCATACAGAACCGCATGCACATTCTGCGTAGGCAGATGCTCAGCACACAGTTCTTCCCAACGTGATGCAATAAAGGCGTCGTCAATGGAGGCCGGCAGTACGTCTACACCTGGAATGATCGATGGCACGATGAATTCGTTAAGCAACTCATCGCGGCCCACGTTTTGCAGCATCGCTTGCGCAGCTGTGGCTTCCACCAGTCCGACCGAACGCTCATGATTGAGGAACATGGTGGCAGAGGATTGCGGATCGAGGTCGATAACCAGAATGCGCAGGTCTTCATACAACAGATGTGGGTGCGCACGCAGCGCATGAGCCAGTGAGACCGTTGATACAGTTTTCGATACGCCACCTTTGAGATTACCAACAAACAGCGTGAATGCCTCTGCGTGACGATCGCGATACTTTGGCACACCACGGTGATGGTAGATATCAATGATGTTTTGGATGGACATTGCGTATTTGGTAGAGCTGCCCGCCGCGCGTTTATCGAATGGATAGCCGTTCTCTTCCATTTCATTTACAGCGTAATCAACGCTCGCACGCGTTAATTTAGGGAGTTTGGCTAACGCCGCTTTGGCGTAAACCTGATAAAAAGTGTTTTCCTGCAACTCTTCTTTCTGCGCCTGAATCTGTTCCGTCAGGCTCATTAGCATTTTTTCTGAACGTTGTGCGACTTTCAGAACTTGCTTCTCATCGTTAGCCATACTTGCTCCACACATGTAGGATTTATGACTTTATACCGAAATCCTGCACATGAGGCAAATCTATCTCATCTAATGCGAAACATTTAGCGCTGCGAAAATACCTTGAGTAAGAGGGTGTTAGTCCAAACATTCACTGTAATCAGCGGAGATGTTTTAATCAGAGTGGAATAATGGATGAAAGTGTGAGCAACGCCTCATTCGCGAATTTGCTCCAGCATTCACTGTAATCAGTAATTTGATCGTCCGTTGCACGAGATTTGCGGGCAGGGTGTTACGGCTGAAATCACAGTCTGCATTCACTATATTCGGCATAACATTCACTGTAATCAGCAAACATTCACTGTAAGTGGCAATAGGTTCACTGTAATCAGTAAACTTCTGCGCTACGTTCACTGTAATCAGTAATATTGATTTTTCACGCCGAGCCGTTGAAAGCCTGGGTTCCGCATGACGAAATCGGCTGTGGACGTTTTAGGTAGGTAGAGACGCCTCAGTCCCAACATAAGCATTCACTATAATCAGTAGACTGCATGTAGAGAGCATTAATTTGACCCAGTGTTCACTGTAATCAGTAATCGACAGCTCGTATGGCTAGCTGGCATTCACTGTAATCAGCAATTTGTCTAAGCCACATTCAAACGTTCACTGTAATCAGTAGCCCAAATCGCTCTCTCAGCGGAGCGTTCACTATAATCAGCAATTTTGTCTTAAATGGACTCGCCATAATCGACCGAAAGGGAAGGGCATAAGTGAGAACGTTCACTGTAATCAGTAAAGGAGTCAGGAGTCAGGAGT
>NZ_JZRH01000036.1:0-119135 GCF_000963985.1 Pantoea sp. BL1
AAATTGTTAAAGAGCAGTGCCGCGATTTCTCAAGCGGCGCGGGAAGCGTATATTACGCTTTCCGCATTCTCAGTCAAGCATTTATTTTTGCTTTTCTGAAGGTTGCCTTGAAGGCCACCTCCTGAACACTTCGCTTCGTAAGCCGTTGTTCCGTGTCAGTGGAGGCGCAGTATAGGGATTTCTTTTTGGCTGACAAGCGCTAAATGCAAATTAAATTCTGAGTGCTGTTTTTTTCGTCGAAACCCCACTAAATCGCCAGTTTTTCCAGCAATGGAAAGCCATAACGCCGTAGAACCGGTGATAATTGCACCGCCTCCTCATCCATCAGCGTGCAGAATGCCATATTCTGACCAGAAGAAACGGCGTGCGGCGCTTCATGTTCTAATAACCATACTGTGCGGCGTGCAATGGCTGCACCGGAATCCACTAACCGCGTGCCTTCAGGCAGTACCATTTGCAGCTCGTCACGCAATAGAGGGAAGTGCGTACATCCCAGAACGACAGTGTCAGGTGGCTCTTTCATGCGAAGCCAGGGTTGCACAGCATGGCGCACATCAGAGAGTGCCACCTCTTCACCATGCAGTTTCGCTTCCGCCAGCTCTACCAGTTCAGCAGAACCCAGCATTTCAATTTTGCACTCGCGCGCAAACTGCGCCACCAGCTCATGAGTATAAGGACGTTTTACCGTGCCGCGTGTTGCCAGTAATCCCACGACACCATTACGCGTGAGACGAGCGGCAGGTTTAATCGCCGGCACAACCCCCACAACAGGAAACTCGAATCGCTCACGCAGTGCAGGTAAAGAAACGGTGCTGGCCGAGTTACAGGCAATAATGACTAATGCCAGCGGGAAGCGTTTTGTCATCGCCTCAACCACAGCAACCACACGCTCGACAATAAAGTCTTCGGTTTTTTCACCGTAAGGGAAACCTTCATTATCAAAGGCGTATAAATAGTGAAGATCCGGCAATAACTGCCGGACCTCATCATAGACGGAGAGCCCACCGACGCCGGAGTCAAACACCAGCACGGTGGGACGCAAATCAGAAGCTGTAGCTGGCGCTGAGGTAATACTCCGTTCCTGGAGTTGGATAGCCATACACTGTCTCGTAGTCTTTATCGAACAGGTTGGCAATTCTACCACGAACGGTGAGTTGTGATGTGACCGGATACGAGACTGCGAGATCCCACAAGCTTACACCGCCTAATTTAATACGTTGTGCAGTATAGGAGTGGTTGTAATCGGTATCGTAGCGATCGCCAAGGTAGTGATATGTCACAGACCAATCGAAGTCATAGAGAGTCCAATCAAGCTGGTACTTAACCTGTTGTTTGGCACGGCGTACGAGTTGCTGGTTAGTCGCTGCATCACGTGCGTCAACATAATCGTAAGAGATTTGATGGCTTAATGGGCCCGTATCAAATGATGCCGTGGCTTCAACGCCCTTAATACGCGCTTTATCAATGTTGTAATAAATATAGGTGGATGGGTCGCTATCGATCAGGTTGTCGATATCATTACGGTAACCAGAAACACGCCAGTTAACCGGACCTGTAAGCCCCTCAAAGCCCCCCTCCCATTGCTTACTCTGCTCGGGTTTCAGATCGCTATTACCATAGGAGCCATACAATTGCCCGAGCTGTGGCGACTTGTAAGCGGTTGCGTAGCTGGCGAACACGCTATAGCCGTCAACAAATTCCCAAGATGTCCCCGTCTGCCAGGTGGTATGCCAACCGAATTGGCTATTGTCATCACCACGCACTGCACCTTCAACGGTTACGTCGCCAAACTTTTGCTGAGTGGTGGCATAAATACCGGTGTCACGCAGTTCAGTGCTATTGGTTACATAAGCAGTGCCCGGTTCCGTAGTCTGTTTCTGCCAGTCTACGCCACCACTGACCGTGCCTTGGCCTAATTGCAGCGTGTTACCCCACTGCAGATTGTACTGTTTACTATCATCAAGCGTGGTGGCTGGGCCATATCGGCCGACACGTGGATCATAGTTATAGTCTTTACTGCGGCTATAGCTGGCAATTAACTGAGTTGAATAGATGTCATGGTTGAATCGCAGCCCGGTATCCCAGGTCTGGCTGTAGAGTTGGCGTGTATCAGCTAATCCCAGGAGATTGAAACTACTGTCATAGCTATAGGTACCATCATAAGCCGTGCGATTATCAAAACCATAACCACGCACAAAGCCACTCAGTTCATCACTAAACTGATGCTCCAGTGAACCGTATATCGATTTACTCATAAAACCATCGCGATCTTTCTGCGCGGGATCGCCGTAAACGTCAGGCAAGTTGGCCACCACGTCGTAACCCCTGGTGTAGGTATAATTACCCGCCATGGTGAGTTTTGTGGCATCGCCCAGCATTTGCTGCGTGGAACCATCGTAACTTTGGTAGCCATTGGAACCGACACCCGCCGTCAACGTGGTACCTGCTTTATCGCGGCCGGTAATAATGTTCACCACCCCGCCAATCGCATCCGAACCATAAACCGCTGAACGCGCGCCACGGATATATTCAATGCGCTGCACCAGTGACAGCGGTATCTGGCTCAGGTCAGATGAACCAGAAATACCCGCCTGATTGAGACGAATACCGTCAATCAGCACCAGCACATGGCTGGAGTTGGTACCGCGAATGAACATTGAGCTGGATTGACCAAGGCCACCGTTCTGCGCGATATCCACGCCCGGTAAACGGCGCATCACATCAGTCAGGCTTTTTGCCTGCCAGCGATCGATTTCTTCACGGGTGACAACGGTGGTTGGCGCCAGCACCGATGAAACCGGCTGGGCGAAACGGTTAGCGGTGACGATTTGCGTATCATCATCCTGAGCGTAGCCATACGCAGCCCAGAGTGAAAGCGCCGTTGCACTGAAGGCACACAGCGTAGTTTTGCTTTTATTCATTGTTGTAAGCATCCAAAAGACGAAGCAGGATGCCGCAGGCCTACAACCGATAGCACGCGATGGTTGTAGTGATTGCGACGACACACCGGCAGGTCTTCGGGCTAAGAATCATAAATGGTGAAAAACTTCCCATCCCGCAGGACAGTGTTTGTCGATACCATCACCATGACATTCTTTTACCGCTGCGCGTCAGCTCCAGATTCACACTGGATTCCCTTTTAACTCAAGGAGGCCGGCTGTCGCAGTCTACGGTTAAGCAGGCCGCGAATCCAGACTGCTCGCCATCATCTTTTCACAGAACTGGACATCAGCAGGTGAATGCCTACAATCGCCCGGCAAGCAGGCTTATTACCAGGATGAACGATGACACCCGAACAACTCCCAATTGAACAATACGACGCGCAACTGGCGGAAAAAGTCAGCCGTTTACAGGCGATGATGGTGCCCTTTGCCGCGCCTGACGTGGAGGTGTTCCGCTCACCGGTCAGCCACTATCGTATGCGCGCCGAATTCCGCATCTGGCATGATGGCGACGATCTGTATCACATCATCTTTGATCAAGAGACCAAGCAGCGCATCCGTGTGGATCAATTCCCAGCGGCGAGCGAATTGATCAATCAGTTGATGCCAAAACTGATCGACGCGATCCGTGATAACCCGGTGCTGCGTTTCAAGCTGTTCCAGATCGACTACCTGTCGACCATGAGCAATCAGATTGTGATCTCGCTGCTTTACCACCGCAAGCTGGAAGCGGAGTGGACAGAAGCCGCCACGATACTGCGTGACAAGCTGCGTGCCGAAGGGATTGATGTGCAGCTGATTGGTCGTGCGACCAAAACCAAAATCTGCCTCGATCGCGATTACGTTGATGAATGCCTGCCTGTAGCGGGCAAAGAGATGATTTACCGTCAGGTAGAGAACAGCTTCACTCAGCCTAATGCGGCGATGAACATTCAGATGCTGGAATGGGCGCTGGATGTGACCAAAGGTTCGCGTGGTGACCTACTGGAACTTTACTGTGGCAACGGCAACTTCTCATTGGCGCTGGCGCGTAACTTCCATCGTGTACTGGCAACCGAGATCGCCAAGCCATCTGTGGCCTCAGCGCAGTACAACATTGCCGCCAACCATATCGATAACGTGCAGATTATCCGCATGGCGGCGGAAGAGTTTACGCAGGCGATGAATGGCGTACGCAGCTTTAATCGTTTGGAAGGGATCGACCTGAAGAGCTATCAGTGCGAGACCATCTTTGTCGACCCACCACGCAGTGGACTCGATGAGGAAACGGTGAAGATGGTGCAGGCGTATCCGCGCATTCTTTATATCTCCTGCAATCCGCAAACCCTGTGCGATAACCTCGCCACACTAGGTCAAACACATGACGTGTCGCGGCTGGCGCTGTTTGACCAGTTCCCCTACACCCATCATATGGAATGCGGTGTCTGGCTCACGCGTAAAGCGTAAAACAAAACGGGAACCCTGCGGTTCCCGTTGTTGCATTTAGCTCTTGTTCCTGGCGCGGCGGAAGCGCGTGGCAATCCAGAACACCAGTGCCACCATCAGGATGGTCGGAATGAAGTTGGAACCGATATCCGGATATTCAGCGCGAACCAGCGCGCTGTACACCAAAATACCCAATAGGAAAAACGCCGCAGCCAGTGAAGGCATGCCATCGGGCATGTTGCGGTTAAGGTAACGCTGATGCAGACACCAGGCCGCGAGGCCAAGGGCGATCAGCGGAAATATCGAAAAAGGCACAAACGTACTGAACAGCACCGAAAAGGAGCCGTTGATCGCTAAACCGGTGATAAAAGCCAGTAACAGGGTTCCTTTATCGCGAGGGTTTTGCTCAATCATTTCATTATCCTTATCACATTACTCTTCGGGTTTTTCCAGGGTAACCGCCAGACGTTCCTGCTCCCGGCGATACCAGTAATAAGCGCCTTTAGCGATCATACGCAATTGCAGCACCAGGCGATCTTCCAGCTTGCGACGCTGTTCGATATCCACATCCAGCGCTTCCGCACCGGCGCTGAACACGATTGTCACCATGGCTTCGGCTTGCGCTTCGGTAAAGCTGCGCGGCATGCGATTTTCCAGCTCAAGGTAATCAGCGAGCTCAGCAATAAAGTGCTGAATCTCTCGCGCAACTGCGGCACGGAACGCGGCCGATGTTCCGGAGCGCTCGCGTAGTAAGAGACGAAAAGCGTTGGGATTGTTCCCGATAAATTCCATAAATGTGGAAACGGAGGTCTTGATGATGCTGCCTCCTTTGGCAATGCGCTGGCGTGCCTGACGCATCAACTGGCGTAACATCAGGCCGCTTTCGTCGACCATGGTCAGACCCAGTTCATCCACATCTTTAAAGTGACGATAAAACGAGGTCGGTGCAATCCCGGCTTCACGCGCAACTTCACGCAAACTCAGGCTGGCAAAACTCCTTTCTGCACTTAACTGACTGAAGGCTGCTTCAATCAGCGTACGTCTTGTACGTTCTTTCTGTTGCGCCCTGACGCCCATTTTCCCGGCCTTTTGAGTGATCTGGAAGGCACTATAACAAACTTTTCAGCGTACAGTGGCGCAAAGTTTGTGACCGCCTGTGTACCTCACGCTTTGTCAAAACTGGGGATTTTTCGCTGTTAGAATTCAGATGTGCGCGGTGAGATGTTAGAATCTCGTTGTAAAAATGTGATAGAAAAATAGGACGTACTGGTATGCAAAAGTCTTACGATTACGATGCCATTGTGATTGGCTCAGGTCCAGGCGGCGAAGGTGCGGCAATGGGCCTGGTGAAGCAGGGAGCGCGCATTGCAGTGATCGAACGCTACCATAATATCGGCGGCGGTTGTACTCACTGGGGGACCATCCCCTCCAAAGCTCTACGTCACGCTGTCAGCCGTATTATCGAGTTCAATCAAAACCCTCTTTATAGCGATCACACCCGACTCCTGCGCTCCTCATTTGCTGACATTCTGAATCACACCGAAAACGTTATCAGTCAGCAAACGGCCATGCGGCAGGGATTTTACGAACGCAACCGTTGTGAGATTTATCAGGGCGATGCCCATTTTGTTGATGCCAACACTATCGAAGTTGAACAGCCCGATGGCACCCGCGAACGCCTAACCGCAGAAAAATTCGTGATTGCGTGCGGTTCACGTCCTTATCATCCTGCCGACGTCGACTTTACGCACCCACGCATTTACGACTCCGACTCCATCCTCAACCTGCATCATGAACCTGGCCATGTGATCATCTACGGTGCCGGTGTGATTGGTTGTGAATACGCGTCGATTTTCCGTGGCCTGAACGTCAAAGTTGATTTGATTAACACGCGCGATCGTTTGCTGGCGTTCCTCGATCAGGAAATGTCAGATTCGCTCTCCTACCACTTCTGGAACAGCGGCGTGGTGATTCGTCACAACGAAGAGTTTGAGAAGATTGAAGGTGTGAGTGACGGCGTGATCATGCACCTGAAGTCAGGCAAAAAAGTGAAAGCGGACTGCCTGCTGTACGCTAACGGTCGTACCGGTAACACGGATTCACTGGCGCTGGAAAATGTCGGGTTAGAAGCCGATGGTCGTGGTCTGCTGAAAGTGAATAGCATGTACCAGACTGCGCAACCGCACATCTATGCCGTTGGCGACGTGATTGGTTACCCGAGTCTGGCTTCCGCCGCTTACGATCAGGGCCGTATTGCCGCGCAGGCGATCATTAAAGGTGAAGCCACTGCACATCTGATCGAAGATATTCCCACCGGGATTTATACCATTCCGGAGATCAGCTCAGTGGGTAAAACCGAGCAGCAGTTAACCGCGATGAAAGTGCCTTACGAAGTGGGTCGTGCGCAGTTTAAACATCTGGCTCGTGCGCAGATTGTGGGGATGCACGTGGGCAGCCTGAAGATTCTGTTCCATCGTGAAACCAAAGAGATTTTGGGCATTCACTGCTTTGGCGAGCGTGCAGCAGAAATTATTCACATCGGGCAAGCCATCATGGAGCAGAAGAACGGCGGCAACACGATTGAGTATTTCGTGAATACCACCTTCAACTATCCGACAATGGCCGAGGCCTATCGCGTTGCGGCGCTCAACGGCTTAAACCGCCTGTTTTAACGACGTATCCAGATAACCCTGCATATGGGTTTTGATTGCTTCTGCCAGCTGCTCATAGCGGCTGCGCAGAGGTGATCCTGGACGATATACCAGAGCAATCGTGCGTTGTGGCACCGGCTTGTAGCACGGCAAATAGCACACGCCATCTCGCACACGCTCATTCGGCACCGCCAGCGATGGCAGCAAAGTAATGCCGCTTCCTGCCGCGACCATGTTGCGTAGCGTTTCCAGGCTGGTTGCGCGGAAATGGGTATCTTCATCCGCACCGGCTTCAAAGCAGAAGCCCATGGCTTGATCACGTAAGCAGTGGCCATCTTCCAGCATCAGCAGCTTTTCACCCGCCAGATCCGACATCGGCACACGATCGCGATCGTGCCATGGATGATCCTTGTAGATCGCCAGCTTCATCGGCTCGTCAAACAGCGGCACCTCAATAAAGGCTTCGCTCTCTTTCACTAGCGCCAGAATGGCACAATCCAGTTTACCGCTATCGAGCTGTGCCAGCAGTTGCTGCGTCTGCGCTTCATGCAGGTACATTTCGAGTTTGGGGAAAGTCTGGTGCAGCATTGGGATGATTTGCGGCAACAAATACGGGCCCGTTGTCGGAATCAGGCCAATATGCAGCGGACCGGACATCGCCTCGCCCTGCTGACTCGCCATTTCCTTCAGCACTTTCACTTCGCGCAGCACGGTTCGCGCCTGATCCACCAGCAACAATCCAGCCTGGGTAAATAATACCTTCCGGCTGGTTCGCTCCAGCAGCATCACACCGAGCTCATCTTCCAGCTTACGAATCTGCCCGCTTAAGGTAGGTTGGCTGACATGACAAGCATCAGCTGCACGCCGGAAATGGCGATGCTCCGCAAGCGAAACCAGATACTCCAGATCACGAATGTTCATTGATTTCCTCCAAACCACGATAGCCCGTGGCGATAGATAGAATAGCAATGAACGATTAGCCCTATCAAGCGATGAACAGGAATAATACCGGCCATAGCAAGCAATGTTGAAAATGAAGTTGAGATGACATCGAGCATCACCTGCGATGAGCTCGAAAAATCATAGTGTTGGCCGGGAGTGCCAGCCCTTGATGATGTGCCTATAACAATATGTATTTCTGAAGCTAGAGGTTGGCGGGCTACCGAAAAGGAGCCCGCTCTTTTTTTATGCCAAACGCTTTTTCGCTTCAGCGATGGCAAATGCGACTTGCTGAGGCGACACACCGCCCTGTGCATTACGCTTGTCGAGGCAGGATTGCAGCGACAGAATCGGATAGACGTCATCCTCAATCACCGCACTGAACTGCTTCAATTGCGCCAGGCTTAACGCTTCCAGCGCCACGCCCTGCTTGATCGCTTCAACCACGGTTTCACCGACAATGTGGTGCGCTTCACGGAACGGAACGCCTTTGGCCACCAGATAGTCCGCCAGTTCAGTGGAGTTGGCGTAACCCTGCTCGGCCGCTTCCTGACAACGTGGGCGTTTCACCTGAATGCCGTCCAGCACCAGTATCGACATGTGCAGACAATCAACCCAGGTATCGAGTGCATCGAACAGGCCTTCTTTGTCTTCCTGCATGTCTTTGTTGTAGGCGAGCGGCAAGCCTTTCAGTGTCATCATCATGCCGGTCAGTGCGCCTTGTACACGGCCACATTTGCCGCGAATCAGTTCCAGTGCATCCGGGTTCTTTTTCTGCGGCATCAGTGATGAGCCTGACGTCACTTTGTCAGACAGCTCAAGGAAGCCCGCTTCGCCAGTGTTGAAGAAAATCAGGTCTTCTGCGAAACGTGAAAGGTGAATCATGCCGATTGATGCATCCGACAACAGCTCCAGCACGTGGTCACGATCAGACACGGTATCGAGGCTGTTGCGTGTGGCAGATGCGAAGCCTAACCAACCCGCCAGCTGCTGGCGATCGATTTCATACGCGGTACCGGCCAGTGCGCCACAGCCCAGCGGGCTCACGTCTAAGCGCTTCAGCGTATCCTGCAGACGGCTTTCATCACGCGCCAGCATTTCTACATAGGCGAGGCACCAGTGTGCAAAAGTCACCGGCTGCGCGCGCTGCAGGTGCGTATAGCCTGGCATCACCGCGTCCTGATTAGCTTCGGCGGTGGCAACGAGGGCAGATTGTAATTCGCGCGTGGCGTCCAGCAACACCGCGACCTGCTCTTTGCACCACAGTTTCAGATCGGTAGCCACCTGGTCATTACGGCTACGGCCGGTGTGCAGTTTTTTGCCCAAGGCACCCACTTTGTCGATCAGCTTGCCCTCGACCCAACTATGGATATCTTCGGCATCGCTTTGCAGAATCTGTTCTGGATTGGCGCGCACTTCTGCCAGCAGTTCATTCAATGCGACGTCCAGTTGCTGCTGCTCTTCGCTGCTCAGCACATTGACGGTGACCAGCGCTTTAGACCACGCTATTGAACCGGTGATGTCCTGCTCCGCCAGACGATAGTCAAAACGCAGTGAGTCATTAAACTGTTTGAACCGTTGGTCTGCTGCCTGCGAAAAACGTCCGCCCCAAAGTGCCATCTCTCATACTCCTGAATTCTGTTAAAGAAAGGGCGGCCCGAAGCCGCCCTTGCAAAATGTGTTATCTGCTGCGGTGTTACTTCTTCTGCTCGTTCAGTGCACGAATGCGTGAAGAGAGAGAGAACAGACGGATGAAGCCGCCCGCGTGGCTGTGATCGTATACTTCGTCTTCGCCGAAGGTGGCGAACTCTTCAGAGTACAGGCTGTTCGCCGAGGTTTTCTGAATCGCAGTGGCGTGGCCTTTATACAGCTGCAGGACCACTTCGCCATTCACCTCTTCTGCCAGGGATTCGGCAGCAGCCTGGATAGATTTACGCAGCGGCGCAAACCAGCGGCCATCGTAAACCACGTATGACATTTCGTGGCCCAGCTGCTCACGCCATTTGAAGCTATCACGATCCAGTACCAGCTGCTCAACCGCACGCAGCGCGTTGACCATAATGGTGCCGCCAGGGGTTTCATAGCAGCCACGAGATTTGATACCGACCAGACGGTTTTCCACGATGTCGATACGACCCACACCGTGTTTTGCGCCCAGCACGTTCAGTTTTTCCAGACACTGGAACGGGCTCAGCTTCTCGCCATTTACCGCCACCACACGACCTTTCTCAACGGTCACGGTGACGTTCTCTGGCTGATCTGGCGCTTCCAGTGGGTCAACGGTCCACACCCAGCAATCTTTGTTCGGTGCATTCGCTGGGCTTTCCAGCACGCCACCTTCAGTAGAGATGTGCCACGCGTTCTCATCACGGCTGTAGATTTTTTCCAGTGATGCCGTAGTTGGGATGTTACGCACTTTCAGGTAATCCAGCAGCGCTTCACGTGAACGCAGATCCCACTCACGCCATGGCGCAACCACTTTCAGCTGTGGCGCCAGTGCGGTGTAGGTGGTTTCGAAACGCACCTGGTCGTTACCTTTACCGGTCGCACCGTGGCAAAGTGCGTCTGCACCCACTTTCAGCGCCAGTTCAACCTGCGCTTTCGCGATGATAGGACGAGCCATTGAGGTGCCCAGCAGGTAAGTGCCTTCGTACAGCGCACCGGTTTGCAGCACGGGATAAACGTATTCACTGATGAACTCTTCACGCAGGTCAGCAACGTGACACTCAGATGCACCAGACTGCAGCGCCTTCTTCTCAACGCCTTCCAGATCGGCTGGGTCCTGGCCAATGTTGGCCACGAATGCCACCACTTCACAACCGCCGTAGTTCTCTTTCAACCATGGAATGATGGCCGAAGTATCCAGACCACCAGAATAGGCCAGAACGATTTTTTTGATGTTTTGCGTGCTCATGTCTTAAATCCTTGATTATGCGAGAATCCGGGTGCCAATCGACACGCCGTTGAAAAGGGTTGGCAGCTGTTCAGCATGGCGCCAGCTGGCGATATCAACCGGACGACCTAAAGTACGTGCGGCATCGAGTGCCGCGTTCACTTTAACGATCATGCCATCAGTAATAATGCCCTGATCGATCAGCTGCTGTGCTTTCTCGGCCGTCATCTCTTCGATGCGTTGACCTTTGCCATCGAGAATACCGCTGACATCTGAAAGCAGTACTAAATCAGCACCAATGGTCGCAGCCAGCGCGGTCGCCGCCTGGTCAGCGTTGACGTTCATCAGATCGCCGCCGTCAGTAATACCGATGGAGCTGATCACCGGCATATAGCCCGCGCTCAACAAGGTATTTACCAGCGCTGGATTACCTGGCGTCGCGTTGCCCACATGGCCAAGTTCCTCGTCGAACTGCGCCACGTTCACCAGCCCCGCATCACCGAGGCATAAGCCAACGGCACCAATGCCATACTTCTTCGCCCAGGCCAGCAAGGTCTTGTTCGCTGTACCCGCCAGGGCACCAGTAATAATGTCAATCTGATCGGCTGGCGTCACGCGCAAACCGTTCTTCTTTTTCACTGGCAGAGCGAGCTTCTTCATCAGCTCGTCAACCAGGCAGCCGCCGCCGTGCACAATGATCAGCGGACGCTGATGTTCATTGCGGTAGGCCAGCAGCGCATCAAACAAGCGGGCCAGCGCTTCTTCGCTATCCAGCAGCACGCCGCCCAGTTTAATGATTAATGGATTCATGGCAGTTTCCGTCCGTTAAATCAGTGACAGCGTTTCGGGGAAGCCGAAACGAATGTTTAAGCATTGAACCGCCTGCGAAGAGGCGCCTTTCAACAGGTTATCTTCGGCAGCCACCACAATCAGATGTTCGCCTTGCATGGCAAAACCGATATCGCAGAACGGTAAACCAACGACTGCTTTCAGCGCCGGCACACCTTTTTCATACACGCGAACCAAGGGTTTGTCGTGATACGCCTTATGGAAGGCATCCGCCACATCCTGCTGCGTCACGCCTGCTTTCAGGCGGCAGGTGGTGGTCGAAAGAATTCCGCGCGGGAAGCTGCCCAGATGCGGGGTGAAGATCACGGGCGTACCGAGGTGTGCCACGATTTCAGGATGATGACGATGGTTGAACAAGCCATACGGCTGCAGGCTCACTTCGCAGAAGCTGGTGCCGACGTTGGCTTTACGCCCCGCCCCGCTCACACCACTGGTAGCATTGATCACCGGCCATTGTGCATCGTTAAGCAGTCCCGCTTCGACCAGTGGTTTTAACGACAGCTGCGCCGCCGTGGGATAACAACCGGGTACCGCCACCAGCTGCGCATCTTTGATTTTTTCATGCTGCCATTCGGCCAGGCCGTATACGGCTTTATCCAGCCAATCCTGATGCTGATGGCTGAAACCATAATATTGAGTATAGAAAGCATCATCGTTGACACGGAACGCACCGGAAAGGTCGAACACCACACAGCCTGCTTTGAGGAATTCGGGTGCCAGATCGTGGCTGACTTCATGCGCGGTCGCGAGGAATACCACATCGACTTTGTCTGCCCACTCGGAAGCCTCACTCAGCGGCTGCAGCGGCAAATCGACAATGCCTTTCAGCTGCGGATGCAGATCGGAGAGTAATTTTCCGGCGTCCGGGCTTTGCGCTGAAACCGCCAAAGCGGTTATGTTCATATGCGGATGGCGATTCAGGTAAGTGGCAAGCTCTACGCCAGCATAACCACTGGCACCAACGATCAGCGTATTCAACATCAGGCTGTAACCCTTTTTACAGTCACTCATTCCGGGTCGCGGCTTTGCCCCGTTGCCCACGATGCCGTTTGCAGATGATTTTACTCTTCACTTGCAAGCGACGTTATTGTATTTTTATTCACTATTAATGCATGAATATTGATACATCCTAACCCAAGGACCGTCAACAGTGAAGACAAAATTACCACCTTTTATCGAACTCTACCGCCAGCTGATTGCCACACCATCGATCAGCGCCACCGACAGCGCGCTGGATCAGAGCAATGAAACTTTAATCAATTTGCTGGCGGGCTGGTTCCGCGATTTAGGCTTCAGTGTTGAAGTCCAGCCAGTCCCGGGGACGCGTCATAAATTCAACATGCTGGCACGCAGCGGCTTGGGTGCGGGTGGCCTGCTGCTGGCCGGTCATACGGACACCGTTCCGTATGATGATGGCCGCTGGACGCGCGATCCTTTCACCCTAACCGAGCACGACAACAAGCTGTACGGTTTGGGTACCGCAGATATGAAAGGTTTCTTTGCTTTTATTCTGGATGCCCTGCGTGACGTTGACGTGACCAAACTGAGCAAGCCACTGTACATCCTCGCCACCGCCGATGAAGAAACCACCATGGCCGGTGCAAAGTACTTTTCCGAATCCACTCAGCTGCGTCCGGATTGCGCCATCATTGGTGAGCCGACCTCACTGAAGCCCGTGCGCGCGCACAAAGGCCATCTGTCAAACGTGATTCGTATTCAGGGTCAGTCAGGCCACTCCAGCGATCCTTCACGCGGTGTGAACGCCATTGAGCTGATGCACGAATCCATTACCCAGCTGATGCAACTGCGCAATACCCTGAAAAATCGCTATAACCACGATGGATTTGCGATTCCTTATCCGACCATGAACTTTGGTCACATTCACGGTGGCGATGCTGCAAACCGTATCTGCGCCTGCTGCGAACTGCACATGGATATTCGCCCGCTGCCGGGCTTAACTCTGAGCGATTTGGATGGTTTGCTTAATGAAGCATTGGCGCCAGTGAGCGAACGCTGGCCGGGGCGTTTGACGGTAGGTGAACTGCATCCGCCGATTCCTGGCTACGAATGCCCCGCCGATCATGAGCTGGTAAAAGTGGTGGAGAAACTGCTGGGTGTGCCGACTGAAGTGGTGAACTATTGCACCGAAGCGCCATTTATCCAGCAATTGTGTCCAACGCTGGTTTTAGGCCCGGGATCGATCAATCAGGCCCACCAGCCAGATGAATTTATCGATACCGCATTTATTAAGCCAACTCATGCGCTTATCACGCAGGTTGTTCAGCATTTTTGTCACTGATTAACAATAGATGGGGCAATTCACTGTTAAAACAGTAAATTGCCCGGTCATTGTTCGGGATTTGATAATAAGAATAACTTATCTCGCTTCCCCTCAAGTTAATTCTATGAATTTCCGGTAGTTAGCAGCGAATTATCGTCAATTTAAGTCAATTGACGAACAGGAAGAACCGTGGCTAGATAAAAGACGATGTTATGCCCGTTGGGTGTAAGGGTACTTTCAAGACGATAAGGGTGTCAGGGTCAAATGAACGAACAATATTCCGCAATGCGAAGTAATGTCAGTATGCTCGGCAAACTGCTCGGGGATACGATAAAGGATGCACTGGGAGAGAACATCCTCGATAGGGTGGAAACTATCCGCAAACTCTCTAAGTCCTCCCGCGCAGGCAATGACACCGATCGTAAGGAACTGCTGAACACGCTGCAAAATCTCTCTAACGACGAGCTGCTACCCGTCGCGCGTGCGTTTAGCCAGTTCCTCAACCTGACCAACGTGGCAGAGCAGTATCAGACCATTTCCCGCAGCGGCGATGGCGCGAACAATCCTGAAATCCTGAAGAAGACCTTTGAGCGTCTGAAGCAGCAAAACGACATCAGCGAAAGTTCGATTCGCCAGGCGATTGAAGAACTGTCACTGGAGCTGGTACTGACCGCTCACCCAACGGAGATCACCCGCCGTACGCTGATCCACATGCTGGGTGAAGTGAATAGCTGCCTGCAGCAACTCGACCACAGCGATCTCTCCGATTACGAGCGCACGCAAGTCATGCGTCGCCTGCGTCAATTGGTCGCACAAGCCTGGCATACTGATGAAATCCGTAAGTACCGCCCAACCCCGATTGATGAAGCCAAATGGGGCTTTGCCGTGGTCGAAAATAGCCTGTGGCAAGGCGTACCGGCATTCCTGCGCGAGCTGAACGAGCAAGTTGAAGAGACCTTTGGTATTAAGTTGCCCGTCGATTTCGTGCCGATTAAATTCACCTCGTGGATGGGCGGCGATCGCGACGGTAACCCGAACGTCACCGCGCCTATCACACGCCATGCGATGCAGCTGAGCCGCTGGAAAGCCGCTGATCTGTTCCTGCGCGACGTGGGCGTGCTGATTTCTGAACTGTCGATGTCCGAATGCAGCGATGAAGTGCGTGAGCTGTGCGGCGATCCAGAAGCGCTGGAACCGTACCGCATGATTCTGAAGCGCATCCGTGGCCAGCTGATGACTACGCAAGCTTATTTAGGCCGTCGTTTGAAAGGCGAGCGCCTGCCGCGCCCTGCCGATCTACTGGTATCAAACGATCAACTGTGGCAACCGCTGTTCGCCATCTATCAATCTCTGCAACAGTGCGGCATGGGCATCATCGCGAATGGCCAGTTGCTGGATACGCTGCGTCGCGTGAAGTGCTTTGGCGTGCCGCTGGTGCGTATTGATATCCGTCAGGAGAGCACCCGCCACACCGAAGCGATTGCGGAAGTGACGCGCTATCTGGGGCTGGGTGACTACGAAAGCTGGTCAGAAGCTGATAAGCAGGCATTCCTGATCCGTGAACTGAACTCCAAACGTCCGCTGCTACCGCATCAATGGGAGCCGGGCGACAACACGCGCGAAGTGCTGGATACCTGTAAAGTGGTGGCAGAAGCGCCACAAGGCTCTATCGCCTCTTACGTGATTTCGATGGCGAAAACGCCGTCGGACGTGCTGGCGGTGCATTTGCTGCTGAAAGAAGCCGGCATTCCTTACGCGATGCCAGTAGCGCCACTGTTCGAAACCCTCGACGATTTGAACAACGCCAATGACGTGATGACGCAACTGCTGAATATCGATTGGTATCGTGGCTTCATCAACGGCAAACAGATGGTGATGATTGGTTATTCCGACTCGGCGAAAGATGCCGGCGTGATGGCCGCCAGTTGGGCACAGTACGAAGCACAGGATGCGCTGATCAAGACCTGTGAGAAAGCTGGCATCACCCTGACGCTGTTTCATGGACGTGGCGGTTCAATCGGTCGTGGCGGCGCACCTGCGCACGCAGCACTGCTGTCGCAACCGCCGGGCAGCCTCAAAGGCGGCCTGCGCGTGACCGAACAGGGCGAGATGATTCGCTTCAAATATGGTTTGCCAGAAGTCACTATCGCTAGCCTGTCGCTGTATACCGGTGCGATTTTGGAAGCCAACCTGATGCCACCGCCAGAGCCTAAGCGCGAGTGGAAAGAGATCATGAACGGTTTGTCAGCCCATTCCTGCGCCATGTATCGCGGCTATGTGCGTGAAAACCCGGACTTCGTACCGTACTTCCGCTCGGCCACGCCAGAGCAAGAGCTGGGTAAACTGCCACTCGGTTCACGTCCGGCGAAGCGTCGTCCTACCGGCGGCGTGGAATCACTGCGTGCGATTCCGTGGATCTTCGCCTGGACGCAGAACCGTTTGATGCTGCCAGCCTGGCTCGGTGCTGGTGCGGCACTGCAAAAGGCGATGGATGAAGGCCATCAGGATCAGCTGGAAGCGATGTGTAGCCAGTGGCCGTTCTTCGCCACCCGTCTTGGCATGCTGGAGATGGTGTTCTCGAAAGCCGATCTGTGGCTGGCGGAATACTACGATCAGCGTCTGGTGGATAAATCACTGTGGCCTCTGGGTCTGCAGTTGCGCGATCAGCTGGCTGCGGATATTAAAGCCGTGCTGACCATCGCCAACGATGCGCACCTGATGGCTGACCAGCCGTGGATCGCCGAATCTATCGCGCTGCGTAACGTTTACACCGATCCGCTCAACGTATTGCAGGCTGAACTGCTGCATCGTGCACGTGCGCAGGAAGAACGTGGTGATGAGCCAGATGCGCGTGTTGAACAAGCGCTGATGGTGACGATTGCCGGTGTGGCAGCGGGTATGCGTAATACCGGCTAGTTGCGGTATGCGCTAATCATGAAGGGGGCCAATCTGGCCCTTTTTTTTGGGCGGTGCGCGTCGCGGGAAGAGGCGGCAATTACGTAAAGTCGCTGTCTCGTCCCTGATCGCTCGGCGTGCGCCATCCATGGCGCCCAACGCTTTACTCCATTTGCCGCCTCTTCCCGCTGGGTAACATGGTGCAAATAAAAAAGAGGGCGCATTGGCCCCTTCATAATTCAATTAAAGAGGGCGCATTGGCCCCTTCATAATTCAATTTAAGAAAATCAGGCCGTTAAGGTTGGACGCACACCCAGCGTATGACAGATAGCGTAGCTTAGCTCTGCGCGGTTCAGCGTGTAGAAGTGGAAATCCTTCACCCCTTCACGCGACAGAATTTTCACCATGTCCATGGCGATGTTAGCGCCGACCATTTTGCGCGTTTCTGGATCGTCATCCAATCCGGCAAACATCGCGTTCATCCAGCCCGGCACGCGCACGTTGGTCATGGTGGCGAAACGCTGTAACTGCTTAAAGTTCGATACTGGCAAAATGCCCGGCACGATTTCGACATCAATGCCTGCCGCGACACAGCGATCGCGGAAGCGCAGATAGCTTTCGACATCAAAGAAGAACTGCGTAATAGCGCGGTTGGCACCAGCATCAACCTTACGCTTCAGGTTGATCAAATCCGCTTGCGCACTTTTCGCTTCAGGATGCACTTCCGGGTAAGCGGCTACAGAGATATCAAAATCGCCCACTTCTTTAAGCAATTCGACCAAATCAGCGCCGTACATCTCAGGCTTGCCGCCGCCCGGCGGTAAATCACCGCGCAGCGCCACAATGTGACGGATACCGTTATCCCAGTAATCACGCGCGATGGTGCGCAGCTCATCACGCGTGGCATCGATGCAGGTCAAGTGCGGAGCCGCTTCCAGGCCGGTGCGCTCTTTAATGCCTTTGATGATGCTGTGCGTACGGTCGCGCTCGCCAGAGTTCGCACCGTAGGTTACGGAGAGGAATTTCGGTTTCAGGATGCTCAGTCGATCAATCGAACTCCACAAGGTTTCTTCCATTTCACTGGTACGAGGCGGGAAAAATTCAAAAGAGACGTTAATTTGCCCGTTCAGCTCAGCCAGGCTTTGGTTCAACGCTTCGCGCTGATTGGCGTGAAAGAAACTCATCCAGATTACCTCGTCGTCACATATCGATTAACTTGCGGCCTGCGAACATCTATACGTTTAGACGTCCAGATGCACAAAATGAACCATTAGCGCGTTAGCGTCAACTTAAAATTAATGTACAGGCGTGACAAATATTCAATCAAGTTGAAAGAGTTTCATGTTCGCGGAGAGAGTGAAAAGCGCAGACGGCGGGCACCGTCTGCGTTGCAAGGCAGGTTACAGTAGCTGTGCGAGGCGATTGATATCCGATTGTAACGCACCGGCTGTCACATCACGGCCGGCGCCTGGCCCGCGGATCACCAGTGGATTGTCACGATACCAGCGGCTTTCGATAGCAAACACGTTATCGCACGGCAGCAGTGAAGCCAGCGGATGTTCCGGACGCACCGCTTCCACCCCCACACGGGCCTTACCGTTGGCATCGAAACGTGCCACATAGCGCAGCACCAGGCCCATCTCCTGCGCCGCTTCAAAGCGTTGCAGCATTTGGTCATTCAACTCGTCGGCATTCTCGAAAAAGTGGTCAATCGATTCTTCTTCGCAATCCGACGGCACCAGCGATTCAACACGTACCTGATCCGGCTCGATGTCATAACCGGCTTCACGCGCCAGGATTACCAGCTTGCGCATCACATCCTGCCCCGACAGATCCACGCGCGGATCGGGTTCGGTGAGACCTTGCTGCCAGGCCTGATCCACCAGCTCACTGAACGGCACGGTGCCATCAAATTGCAGGAACAGCCAGGACAGCGTGCCGGAGAAAATACCACTGATGGCCAGAATGCTGTCGCCGCTTTCGCGCAGATCGCGCACCGTATGGTTCACCGGCAATCCTGCGCCTACCGTGGCGTTATACAGCCAGTGACGACCGGTTTTGGCGAACGCATCACGAATCTGCCGCCAACTCTGGCTGCTGGATGCGCCTGCGACTTTGTTCGCGCTAATGACATGGAAACCGTGGCTGGCAAAATCAAGATACTGCTGTGCCAACGGTGCGCTGGCGGTGACGTCCAGAACCACTAAATCATCGAACGGATGGGCACGCATCCACAGGAACAGCGACTCTTCATCACGTTCTTCGGCTTCGTCATCAAAAAAGGCGAGCGCACGGCTGGCTTCCAGACCTTCGTAGCTCAGCAAACTACGACTGCTATCCGCCACGCCTGCCAGCACATACTCAAAGCCGGTACGCGCCGATAAGCCTTCCTGCTCGCGGGCAAACAACTCCAGCCAGCGTGAGCCAATATTGCCTTTGCCAAACAGCATCAGACCGATGCGTTTTTCCGCGCGGAACAATGACTGGTGCAACCCCTGAATCAGGTGCTGTGTCGGTCTCACGCGCAATACGGCGACAATACTGATGTGATCTTCTGACTGCCAGACAAACTCAACCGGCTGGTCTTTGATTTGCTGCCAGAAACGATGGCTGTGCAGCGGGTTACGCGTCACGCCTGCGCCGACCAACGCCACCAACGCTAAGCCATCGCGCAGTTGCAGATGACCCGGCAGCGCAGCGTCCTGCAACAAATTGAATGCGCTGTTCACCACTTCGGAGGTATAGCAAAGTTGCAGTAGACGGCGGTCAGGATGAACGCCCATTGCTAACGGACGCAGTTGCGCACGCTTCAGCAGCAGATCGATCTCTTTCTGCTGCGTTTTGAAATCGTGGTTTTCTGAGATGTGAATCTCGACCAGGCACACATCGTCGTGGCTGGTGACAATACGCGCGCCGGTACCGGAAGCCAGTACGCGCTCAATGCGCGTTGAGCCCTGCTCAGGTTGATAGCTGCAACGCAACTGCAGATCGATATCGCTATTCGACACGGGCTGCAGCGTACGGGTATGCAATACCGGTGCGGCCAGACGCGCCAGCTCGCTGGCCTCATCCAAACGCAGTAACGGCAGCAAACAGGCGTCGGACACTTTACGCGGATCGGCGCTATAGACACCGGCCACATCGCTCCAGATGGTGACCCGGTTTACGCCTGCCAGCGCACCGATCTGGGTGGCTGAGTAGTCCGAACCATTGCGCCCCAGCAATACCGTTTCACCGGCATCGCTACGGCTGATAAAGCCGGTTACCACCAAACGCTTATGAGGATGCTGAGCCAGCAGCGCCTGTAGCAATGGCCAGGACTTGCCTTCATCCACCTGTGGCTGCGCAGCACGTTCGGCACGCAGGAAGTCACGCGCGTCCAGCCATGCAGACTCGATATCACGCTGGCTCAGCACCGCCGCCATCAGGCGTGCCGACCAGATTTCACCGTGCCCCACCACTTCGGCATACACCGCATCGGTGATAGCGCCGTCAAGCAGGGCCGCCAGACGTTCCAAATCGCGAATAAAGGCAGCAGTCAGCGTTTCAGCAAATTCAGCAGGCAACAGCGCAGCGATCAGTTCGCTGTGAAAACGGCGTAAAGCTTGTTGCACCTGATGGGCAGATAAGCGATCGCTCTGGCTCAGTTTAAGCCAGCTAATCAGCTGGTTGGTGGTGCTGCCTGCGGCAGAGACCACCATTAAATCGCCTGGCTGGCTGTAATCCGCCATGATGCTGGCGACACGCTGATAACAACGTGCATCCGCCAGGCTACTGCCACCAAATTTATGCAACTGCTTGTTCGGCGTTCCCGCGCCTGCTGAACTTGTCATGCTTACTCCTCGGCTGCGATCCGGAATGCATTATCCAGATCGGCGATTAAATCTTCGTGATCTTCAATTCCGACAGAAATACGCAGCAGCGTTTCTGAAATACCCGCTGCCGCGCGCGCTTCCGCAGACATGCCGGCATGCGTCATGGTCGCGGTGTGCGAAATCAGGCTCTCCACGCCACCCAGCGATTCCGCCAGCGTGAACAACTGCAGCGCTTTCAGGAAGCGGCGCAGACGTGCTTCATCAGCGTCGAGTTCAAAGCTGAGCATTGCACCAAAGCCACGTTGTTGACGCACCGCGTACTCATGTCCGGCATTTTCCGGCAGAGACGGATGATACAGTTTTTTCACCAGCGGTTGTTGCTTCAGGTAATCAACAATCGCCAGCGCATTACGCTGTGCTGCTGCCATACGCGGCGCCAGCGTGCGCAGACCGCGCAGTAGCAGGTAGCTATCAAACGCTGCGCCGGTTACACCAATATTATTCGCCCACCAGGCAAGATCCGTGGCCATCGCCGGATCTTTAGAAATCACCGCTCCGGCCACCACATCCGAGTGACCATTCAGGTATTTGGTACAAGAGTGGATAACCAGATCGGCTCCCAGTGCCAGCGGATTTTGCAATGCCGGACTCAGGAAGGTGTTATCCACTACGCTGATCGCACCCGCTGCACGCGCCGCCTGGCAAATGCCTGCGATATCTACCACGCGCAGCAGCGGATTGCTTGGGCTCTCCACCAACACGAGTTTGGGTTTCTCGGCCAGCGCGGCTGCCAGAGCGGCTTTGTCACCCTGATCGACAAATTTCACGCGATAAGCACCGCGTTTGCTCAGGCTGTCGAACAGGCGATAGCTGCCACCGTAGCAGTCATGTGGGGCAACCAGCAGATCGCCCGGCTTCAGGAACACGGTGGTCACCAGATGAATCGCTGACATCCCGGTATTGGTTAATACCGCGCCCGCACCGCCTTCCAGTTCTGCCAGCGCGCGCTGTACCACATCACGCGTGGGGTTACCGCGACGTGAGTAGTCATGTGCACGCGGTTCATTAAAGTCGAGGAAGTTGTAGGTACTGGAGAGGTGAATCGGTGGGACAACGCAGCCATATTGCTCGTCATCATTCAAACCGCTGCGTACTGCGATGGTTGCCTGTTTACGCGTCATGGTGCTTACTGTTCCTGAAGTGTAATAAGAAGTGGCAACAGGATAACATTCAGCGCATAGACGTCAATACATCTGGACATCTAAATGTCTTTGCGTATAGATTGAGCAAATCATCAATACCCGCTAAAATTACGCGTCATCGCCTGGTGTTCAGCGCGCTTTCCTGTGAAAAGCGATGCGTAAGCATAAAACCGGCAGTTTAAGCGGTCAGGCATCGAAAAATCGGGCATAATCAACGGATTTCCCCATATTCAACTTTTATTGATTAAGGTAACCCATGGCTGAATGGAACGGCGAATATATCAGCCCTTACGCTGAACACGGCAAGAAGAGCGAGCAGGTTAAGAAGATTACAGTTTCTATCCCGCTGAAAGTGCTGAAAATTTTAACGGATGAACGCACGCGCCGTCAGGTGAACAACCTGCGTCATGCCACCAATAGCGAATTGCTGTGCGAAGCCTTTTTGCATGCTTTCACCGGGCAACCGCTGCCAAATGATGTCGATTTGCGCAAAGAACGCAGCGATGAGATTCCGGAAGAAGCTAAGCAGATTATGCGTGAGATGGGCATCGATCCCGACACCTGGGAATACTGAGTCCAGAAACAAAAAAACCCAGCCAAGGCTGGGTTTTTTCTTGCTGCCGAATCCGAAGATTCGATGGCAAATAATCTTATTTCTTGCTGCCTGGGATGCTGAAACGCTTGTTGAAGCGATCAACACGACCACCAGAATCAACAACACGCTGCTTACCAGTGTAGAACGGGTGGCATTTGCCGCACACGTCCAGGTTCAGGGTACCAGTCATGGTTGAACGGGTGTTGATCACGTTGCCGCAAGAGCAGGTGATGGTCACAGCTTCGTATTTCGGGTGAATACCTTGTTTCATGGGAGAACCTCATAAAAGGCCGTGTCGCTCTCCGTGCCAGGCGAACCTGCACAGCACCACACGCGGTTGAACAATTAAGTGTATCTTTGACAAGCCATCTCATCAAAGGCGGCATAGTATACAGAAATTGACCGCACCAGGCAAATAGCAGCCGTTTATTCTCTGAGTCACTCGAGCCATTGGGAGGCGGTAAACGCCCTCATCCCAGTCAATCTGATGGAAAGAGCGAGCGCAGCCAATGTGGCTATGCGGTGTGGGCTGTGGCGTGAAGTATGACGAGGGTTGCATCAGCGTGTACACTACTTCTCCTTATTACAGAACCGGATAGAGATCGACATGCCCGTTGTTCAGGTTGCCCTGCCCGTTCCGCTGCCTCGCCTGTTTGACTACCTTCTGCCCGCCGATGCGCCGCAGCCGGTGGTGGGCGCCCGCGTCAGCGTGCCGTTTGGCAATCGTAAAATGATCGGCATTGTGGTGGCTGTAAAGGAAACCAGCGATCTGCCTTTGAATCAGCTCAAACCGCTGGAAAGCATGCTGGACGATCAGAGCCTGTTCTCTCCAGCGCTGTGGCGCATCCTTAACTGGGCCGCCAGCTATTACCATTCGCCGCTCGGCGAGGTGCTCAACCATGCTCTACCCGTGCTGCTGCGCCAGGGCAAACCGGCTCAGGAAGCGCCACTCTGGCAATGGGTGGTCAACGATGCCGGACGTGAAGTGGCCATGGAGAGCCTCAAGCGTGCGCCGAAGCAGCAGCAAGCTTTGGCGGCACTGCGCCAGCAGCCCCTCTATCGCCATCAGGTCAGCGAACAGGACCTGACTGACGCGGCACTGCAATCACTGCGAGCAAAAGGTCTGTGTGATCTGCGCGAACATGCGCCGCAGATGCACGACTGGCGCAGCACCTTTGCCGTGAAAGGCGATCGCCTGCGTCTTAATACCGATCAGGCGATGGCCGTCGGTGCGATGCGCAGTGAAGATGACCATTATGCAGCGTGGTTGCTGGCGGGGATAACCGGTTCGGGCAAGACCGAAGTCTATCTCAGCGTGTTAGAGAATGTGCTGGCGCGCGGCAAACAGGCGCTGGTACTGGTGCCTGAAATCGGTCTGACCCCGCAAACCATTGCCCGCTTCCGTGAACGCTTCGATGCGCCGATTGATGTGCTGCACTCGGCACTCAATGACAGCGAACGTCTTGCGGTGTGGCTGAGAGCGCGCCGTGGCGAAACCGCGATTATCATCGGCACGCGTTCCGCGCTGTTCACACCGCTGGCGCGTCCGGGGGTAATCATTATTGATGAAGAACACGACAGTTCGTACAAGCAGCAGGAAGGCTGGCGCTATCAGGCGCGCGATTTGGCGGTGTTTCGCGCCCACGAAGAAGATATTCCCATTGTCATGGGTTCAGCGACGCCTGCGCTGGAAACTCTGCATAATGTGCGCGTTGGCAAGTATCGACAGCTCAATCTCACCAAACGCGCGGGTAACGCCAAACCGGCGCTTCAGCAACTTATCGACCTTAAAGGCCAGCAGCTTAAAGGCGGACTTGCGCCCGCATTGCTGGGTAAAATGCGCCAGCACCTGCAGGCCGATAATCAGGTGTTGCTGTTCCTGAACCGTCGCGGATTCTCGCCAGCATTAATGTGCCACGACTGCGGCTGGCTGGCCGAGTGTCAGCGTTGCGACAGCTATTACACGCTGCATCAACATCATCGCCAGCTGCGCTGCCACCACTGCGACAGCCAGCGCCCGCTGCCCAATCAATGTCCGGGGTGCGGTTCCACACACCTGATGCCGGTCGGCGTCGGTACAGAGCAGCTTGAACAGCAGCTCAGCACACTCTTTCCCGGCGTACCGGTGTCGCGCATTGATCGCGATACCACCAGCCGCAAAGGTGCACTGGAGCAGCATCTGGCGGATGTGCATCGCGGCGGCGCCCGCATTCTGGTTGGCACACAGATGCTGGCAAAAGGGCACCATTTCCCCGACGTGACGCTGGTTTCCCTGCTGGATGTCGATGGCGCCTTATTCTCCGCCGATTTCCGCGCCGCCGAACGCTTTGCTCAACTCTATACCCAGGTGGCCGGGCGCGCCGGGCGCGCCGGTAAACAGGGTGAAGTACTGCTGCAGACGCACCATCCCGAGCATCCGCTGTTGCAGACGCTGCTGCATCGTGGCTATTTCGCCTTTGCCGAGGAAACCTTGCTGGAGCGCCAATCGGTGCAGCTGCCGCCGTGGACCAGCCACGCGCTGTTCCGCGCGGAGGACATGGACAATGCGCAGGCCGCTGAATTCCTCACGCAGCTGCGCAATTTACTCGAAGCCAGCCCGCTGAAAGATGAGGCCATGTGGTTGATGGGGCCGGTTCCGGCACTGGCACCGAAACGCAGTGGACGCTGGCGCTGGCAACTGTTGCTACAGCATCCTTCGCGTAAACGCCTGCAACAGCTGCTGAGCAGTTCGCTACCGCTGATCTCCACCCTGCCCGCCGCGCGCAAAACCAAATGGACACTGGATATCGATCCCACCGAGAGTTAGGCCGCATAACATCTGCGAGCCAGATCGAAAAAAGTCGCACAAGTCACAATTTTTATGCAAATTAAGTAACAACCTCACCCGGCGTTGGGTTATCAATAGTGCCCATCCCGGCTGAAGCCCGGCAATGTCTGAAAATCAATGCGCTGTACCGCGTCAGGAGTTATACGTTGGACCAGAAGCAACCTTCATCTGCTGCCACCATGAAAGATGTGGCCGAGAAAGCCGGCGTGTCTACCGCCACGGTTTCTCGCGCGCTGATGAACCCGGAAAAAGTCTCGGCTGCCACCCGGCAGAAAGTAGAACAAGCGGTGATTGATGTCGGCTATGCGCCACATGGGCTGGCGCGCAATGCCAAACGCGGCGAAACGCAAACCATATTGGTGATAGTGCCGGACATCTGCGATCCGTTCTTTAGTGAAATCATCCGAGGCGTCGAAGTCACGGCGGCGCAGGAGGGCTATCTGGTGCTGATTGGCGACTGCGCACATCAGGATCAGCAGGAAAAAACCTTCCTCAACCTGATGTTGACGCGCCAAATCGACGGCATGGTGCTACTGGGTTCACAGCTGCCGTTCGATGCAGGAATTGAAGATCAGCGTAACCTGCCGCCGATGGTGATGGGCAACGAATTCGCCCCGGAAATGGCTCTGCCTACCGTGCACATTGATAACCTGACGGCGGCATTTGAAGCCGTCAATCATCTGCTGCAACTCGGTCATCGCCAGATTGCCTGCATTACCGGGCCGGAACATATCCCGCTCAGCCAGTATCGTTTACAAGGCTACATCCAGGCTCTGCGCCGCAGCAGTATCGCTATCGATCCCACGATGATTGTGCACGGTGATTTCACCTTCGAAGCCGGTGCCAGTGCGTTGAAACAGCTGATGAGCTTACCGCAACCGCCGAAAGCCATTTTCTGCCACAGCGACTTGATGGCATTGGGTGCGATGAATCAGGCACGAAAGCTGGGCATGCGCATTCCACAGGATCTTTCCGTAGTGGGATTTGACGATATCGAACTGGCGCAGTATTACGATCCCCCACTCACCACCGTGGCACAGCCGCGATTTGCCATTGGCCGCGAGGCGATGCTGCTGTTGCTGGATGAACTGCAGGGCAAACGCGTCAACAACGGCTCACGTTTACTCGACGCGGAATTACGCGTGCGCGGAAGCACCGCACCCGCCACAAAACGGGAAAAATAGTCTAGGCTTCAGTGCATTTTCAGCGGATTCTGAAGGCAGACTCTGCTGGTCAAAGTTCCAGCCCTTGAGTAACATGACGCATTCGTTGCCGGGCAATTAACAGAACATTTACACCCGTCTTAATTTAGGGTTTCGCCCATTGGCATTTTTTTGAAGGGTATCAGAACGAAAGTGGCACAGAGAGATTATGTAGGCCGCGGGCGTTCAACAGGGACGCGTCGCAAAAAACCCGCTGCAGGCCGCAGTAAGAAAAGCAAAGGCGGCTCCGGCACGTCAAAGTTGATGATCGTACTGGCCGTGGCCGTACTGGTCACCTTTGCCGGTGGTTTATGGTTCATCTCTCATCATAAAAAAGAAGAGACTGAGGTCATTCCGAATCATAAAGCCAACGGCAACGGCCTTCCGCCTAAGCCAGAAGAGCGCTGGAAATACATCAAAGAGCTGGAAAATCGCCAAATCACCGTGCCTACGCCGACGGAACCGTCTGCTGGTGGTGGTGTGCAATCACAGACCCAGCTGACGGATGAGCAGCGCCAATTGCTGGAACAGATGCAGGCTGATATGCGCCAACAACCGACGCAGCTCAACGAAGTGCCGTGGAACGAACAAACTCCGGCACAGCGTCAGCAAACTCTGCAACGCCAACAGCAGGTGCAGCAACAACAGCAACAGATGCAGCGCCAGCAGCAACAGTTACAGCAGCAACAACGCCAACAGCAGTTGCAGCAACAGCAAGCGACGCGTCAACAACAACAGCCAGCGCCGATAACGCGTGAACCGGTGCAACAACCGAAACCGCAGGAAACGGCAAAAGCGAAACCGGAAGAGAAAGCCGCTTCGCAGCGCTGGATGGTGCAGTGTGGCTCGTTCAAAGGCACTGACCAGGCAGAGTCTGTTCGTGCTGGCCTGGCCTTTGAAGGTTTCGAGAGCCGCATCACTACCGGTGGTGGCTGGAATCGCGTGGTTATCGGTCCATTTAAAGATCGCAGCAGTGCTGACAGCACCATCAAACGCTTACATAGCTCCGGACACAGCAGCTGCATTCCTCTCGCTTTACCCTAAGCGATAAGTGCTCACCCCTCAGAACTTACATCTGTAAGTCACAGGGGTGAGCGCACCTGCCCTTTCAAGTAAGACAAATCTCGGGGGTTGAAACCCTTCAAACCTACCCCATATCTGGTTGCATGATACTTCGTGCTCTGTGCGCGAAGTTCCTTATCCACTGCAACAAGGGGTCTGCCCGTGACAACAATAGTAAGTGTACGACGCAACGGCCGAGTCGTGATTGGCGGTGATGGCCAGGCTACGCTCGGCAATACCGTGATGAAAGGCAACGTGAAGAAAGTGCGTCGTCTCTACAATGACAAAGTGATCGCCGGTTTTGCTGGCGGCACCGCAGATGCCTTCACCCTGTTTGAACTGTTCGAGCGCAAGCTGGAAATGCACCAGGGCCATCTGGTGAAAGCAGCGGTCGAACTGGCAAAAGACTGGCGTACCGATCGCATGCTGCGCCGCCTTGAAGCGCTGCTGGCGGTGGCTGATGAAAACTCCTCACTGATCATCAGCGGTAATGGTGACGTGATTCAGCCTGAAAATGACCTGATTGCCATCGGTTCGGGTGGTCCTTACGCCCAGGCAGCGGCACGCGCCCTGCTGGAGAACACCGACATTGGTGCGCACGATATCGTTGAGAAGGCGCTGAACATCGCTGGCGATATCTGCATTTACACCAACCACAACATTAACTTCGAAGAATTACCGTCTAAGGCTAAGGACTAAACATCATGTCTGAGATGACTCCCCGCGAGATTGTTAGCGAGCTTAACCGCTTTATCATCGGCCAGGACGGCGCAAAGAAGGCCGTGGCGATTGCACTGCGTAACCGCTGGCGCCGCATGCAGCTCAACGAAGAGCTGCGCCATGAAGTGACGCCAAAAAATATTCTGATGATTGGCCCGACCGGTGTCGGTAAAACTGAAATTGCACGCCGTCTGGCAAAACTCGCCAACGCGCCTTTCATCAAAGTCGAAGCCACGAAATTCACCGAAGTGGGTTACGTGGGTAAAGAAGTCGACTCGATTATTCGCGATTTGACCGACTCCGCCATCAAAATGGTGCGCAGTCAGGCGATCGAGAAAAACAAGTACCGCGCCGAAGAGATGGCAGAAGAGCGCATTCTTGATGTCCTGATCCCACCGGCGAAAAATAACTGGGGTCAGGCCGAGCACACTGCTGAACCTTCTGCAGCCCGCCAGTCATTCCGCAAGAAGCTGCGTGAAGGCCAGCTGGACGACAAAGAGATTGAGATCGATCTGGCCGCATCAGCAGCCGGTGTTGAAATCATGGCGCCTCCGGGCATGGAAGAGATGACCAGCCAGCTGCAGTCGATGTTCCAGAACCTCGGTGGACAGAAGCAGAAAGCGCGCAAGCTGAAGATCAAAGAAGCCATGAAACTGCTGATTGAAGAAGAAGCGGCAAAATTGGTGAATCCGGAAGAGCTGAAGCAAGACGCTATCGAAGCCGTTGAGCAGCACGGTATCGTGTTCATCGATGAAATCGACAAAATCTGTAAGCGCGGCGGCCAGAATGCCGGCGGCCCGGATGTATCACGCGAAGGTGTGCAACGTGACCTGCTGCCACTGGTGGAAGGCTGCACCGTGTCCACCAAGCACGGCATGGTGAAAACTGATCACATTCTGTTTATCGCGTCAGGCGCTTTCCAGGTTGCCAGTCCGTCAGATCTGATTCCAGAACTGCAGGGCCGTTTGCCGATCCGTGTGGAGCTGCAGGCGCTGACCGTGAATGACTTTGAACGTATCCTGACGGAGCCAAACGCGTCTGTGACCGTACAGTACAAAGCGCTGATGGGCACAGAGGGCGTGAATGTTGATTTCACGGAAGACGGTATCCGTCGTATTGCCGAAGCGGCATGGCAGGTGAACGAAACCACCGAGAACATCGGCGCGCGTCGTCTGCACACCGTGCTGGAACGTCTGATGGAAGACATTTCCTATGACGCCAGCGATCGCAACGGCGAATCCATCACTATCGATGCCGATTACGTTGGCAAACACCTGGACGAATTGGTGGCCGACGAAGATCTCAGCCGCTTTATTCTGTAAAGGTTCCATCGTTATCCGCTGCCCGGCCACTGTGCCGGGCATTTTTTTTACGCAGGATATTGATGCAGCGCTTTTTTTAGCGGGTGATGATTTTGCCAACAATCGTCAGATAGCGATATACTTACCGCTCCTGTGGCAAACAGACGATACCCTCATGAAATACGATACTTCCGAACTCTGTGACATCTACCATGAAGAAGTGAACGTGGTTGAACCGCTCTTTTCCAATTTTGGCGGACGCACCTCATTCGGTGGGCAAATCACCACAGTGAAATGTTTCGAAGACAACGGCCTGCTTTACGATCTGCTGGAAGAGAATGGCCGGGGTCGTGTGTTAGTGATTGATGGCGGCGGCTCAGTACGTCGTGCGTTGGTTGATGCGCAACTGGCACGGCTGGCGGCGCAAAACGAGTGGGAAGGCCTGGTGATTTACGGCTCAGTGCGTCAGGTTGACGATCTGGAAGAGCTGGAAATTGGTATTCAGGCGATTGCCGCGATTCCGGTTGGTGCGGCGGGCGAAGGGATTGGCGAAAGCGACGTACGCGTTAACTTTGGCGGCGTGACCTTCTTCTCCGGCGACCATCTTTATGCCGATAACACCGGCATCATTCTGTCGGAAGACGCTCTCGATATCGAGTAAGCCACAACAAAAACGGGTGCCGCAGCACCCGTCATGGGTTTAAGCATAGACGCTTAAACCTCTTCCATTTTTCCCAACAGTGCACGCAGGCGCTCCTGCCATACATGCTGTTCTTCTTTCAGATGCTGATTTTCACGCACCAGTGCATCCTGGTTGCCGGAAGCCTGGCTGGCTTCGTTGCGCAGCGTATTATTCTGATCTTTCAGCTCTTCAATTTCCATCTGCAGCAGGGTGATGGTATCAATCGCCTGCTGTACTTTCGCTTCCAGTTTCTCGAACACTTCAAATGACATCTTTATGACCTCTCCTAAATCTCTTGCAAGGCGTTGATGGTGCTGGGACTGCCTTGTTATGGTGCGTCCAGCCACGATGTCCCGATTGTATGTAGCCACACCCCGCAAGTCCAGCGACACAAGGCCTGCACGGGCAGTCTGTAACACTTTTCAGTTAATGCTTAAAAAAACGCTCACGATCGCGCATTTTTGCGCGCGGTCACGATATTGGACTGAGGTAAAGCAGGGTTAATGGGCCTTAAAGAAAGGTAAAAGACGCGAAAACGCGCATTTTTATGACGGAGTACACATATTTTGATTTCGCTATTTCTCGTTTATGCTCGTTAACGATAAATTCACATCAGCCCTACATAAGAGCTGGGTGACTCATGGATTGAGAACAAAAACTGATAAAATTTAACCTCGCTTCAGGAATGCCATTATGAGTCAGACAACGAACACACTAAAAGGTCAATGCATCGCCGAGTTTCTCGGTACCGGTTTGATCATCTTTTTTGGTGCAGGCTGTGTTGCTGCATTAAAACTGGCTGGTGCCGCATTCGGTCAGTGGGAAATCTGTATTATCTGGGGTCTTGCTGTCTCCATGGCCGTGTATCTCAGTGCGGGCGTATCCGGCGCGCATTTAAATCCAGCGGTAACGGTCGCGCTGTGCCTGTTTGCTAACTTTGAAGGGCGCAAAGTGCTGCCTTACATCCTGGCGCAGGTTGCCGGTGCCTTCTGTGCGGCGGCGCTGGTTTATGGTCTCTACTACAATTTGTTCTTTGATTATGAAGCCAGCCATCAAATGGTGCGTGGCAGCGTGCAGAGCCTCGATCTGGCCGGTATCTTCTCAACCTACCCTAATCCACACATCAGTGTCGGTCAGGCGTTCCTGGTTGAGATGGTGATCACGGCGGTTCTGATGGCGGTGATCATGGCGCTGACCGATGACGGCAACGGTGTACCACGCGGTCCACTGGCTCCGCTGTTAATTGGTCTGTTGGTTGCCGTGATTGGTGGTTCAATGGGCCCGCTCACCGGATTCGCACTTAACCCGGCGCGTGACTTCGGTCCTAAACTGTTCGCCTTCATCGCAGGATGGGGTGATGTGGCCTTTACCGGCGGCAAAGATATTCCTTACTTCCTGGTTCCGATTTTTGGCCCACTGGTGGGTGCTTGCCTCGGAGCCTTCGGTTACCGTTCACTGATTGGCCGTAACCTGCCGGTCAATGTGGCGGAAGCCAGCAAAACAGAAAAACCGGTCGCACGCGCTGAGCAGCGTAAAGCGTAAGTTTCATCGTTAATCATCAGGAAAATAAAATGACTACGACTGATAAAAAATACATTCTCGCGCTCGATCAGGGCACGACCAGCTCGCGTGCCGTGGTACTTGATCATGACGCGAACATCGTCGCCGTCTCGCAGCGCGAATTTACCCAAATCTACCCGAAAGCGGGATGGGTAGAACACGACCCAATGGATATTTGGGCGTCACAAAGCTCCACGCTGGTCGAAGTGCTGGCCCATGCCGACATCCGTTCTGATGAGATTGCCGCGATTGGTATCACCAACCAGCGTGAAACCGCCATCGTGTGGGATAAAGAGACCGGTAAGCCGATCTATAACGCCATCGTCTGGCAGGATCCACGTACAGCGGACTACTGTAACAAGCTGAAGAAAGAGGGTCTGGAAGAGTACATCCAGCACACCACTGGTCTGGTGATTAACCCTTACTTCTCAGGCACCAAAGTGAAGTGGATCCTCGACAACGTTGAAGGTGCGCGCGAGCGTGCAAAACGTGGCGAGCTGCTGTTCGGTACCGTTGATACCTGGCTGGTGTGGAAAATGACCCAGGGGCGTGTGCACATCACCGACCACACCAACGCCTCTCGTACCATGATGTACAACATCCACAAGCTGGAGTGGGATCAGCGTATGCTGGAGATCCTCGATATTCCGCGCGAAATGCTGCCGGAAGTGAAAGGCTCTTCTGAAATCTACGGCCAGACCAACATTGGTGGTAAAGGCGGTACGCGTATTCCAATCGCGGGTATCGCGGGTGACCAACAGGCAGCCCTGTACGGCCAACTGTGCGTACAACCGGGTATGGCGAAAAACACCTACGGTACCGGCTGCTTCATGTTGATGAACACCGGCACCGAAGCGGTGACTTCAACGCACGGCCTGCTGACCACCATTGCTTGCGGCCCGCGTGGCGAAGTGAACTACGCACTGGAAGGTGCGGTGTTCATCGGCGGTGCGTCCATTCAGTGGCTGCGTGATGAGATGAAGCTGATCAGCGATTCAACTGACTCTGAATACTTCGCGCTGAAAGTGAAGGACACCAACGGCGTCTACATGGTGCCTGCGTTTACCGGTCTGGGTGCGCCATACTGGGATCCGTATGCCCGTGGCGCCATCTTCGGCCTGACCCGTGGTGCCAACGCGAATCACATCATTCGCGCAACGCTGGAATCGATTGCTTATCAGACACGTGACGTTCTGGAAGCGATGCAGAATGATGCGGGCACCCGTCTGCAATCTCTGCGCGTGGACGGCGGTGCGGTCGCCAACAACTTCCTGATGCAGTTCCAGTCAGACATTCTCGGTACGCGCGTTGAGCGTCCTGAAGTGCGTGAAGTGACCGCGTTGGGTGCAGCTTACCTTGCTGGCCTGGCGGTGGGCTTCTGGAGTGATCTGGAAGAAGTACGTGCGAAAGCGGTCGTTGAGCGTGAGTTCCGCCCAAGCATCGAAACCACCGAACGCAACGTGCGCTATGCAGGCTGGAAGAAAGCCGTGGCGCGTGCGCAAGCGTGGGAAGACGCTGAGTAATACCTCTGACCCGCGGCACCCTGCCGCGGGTTTTTCTCCCCGCCCTGCTATCCCCTCCGTGTTACACTGCCTGCCTGTTTTTTATCAGGTGCAACCATGAAACGAGAACTCGCGATTGAATTTTCCCGTGTGACCGAAGCCGCTGCATTAGCGGGCTATCACTGGTTAGGACGCGGCGATAAAAATGCGGCCGACGGTGCAGCCGTCCACGCTATGCGCATTATGCTCAATACCATTGATATCGACGGTCAGATTGTAATTGGCGAAGGCGAGATCGACGAAGCGCCGATGCTCTATATCGGTGAAAAAGTCGGTACCGGCCGTGGGGATGCGGTGGATATCGCTGTCGATCCTATCGAAGGCACACGCATGACGGCGATGGGCCAGGCCAACGCACTGGCAGTATTAGCCGTGGGCGATAAAGGCAGCTTCCTGCACGCACCTGATATGTACATGGAAAAACTGATTGTCGGGCCCGGCGCGCGCGGGGCAATCGATCTCAACCTGCCGCTCGACGCCAATCTGAAGAACATCGCCATCGCTCTGGATAAACCCCTCAGTCAGCTGACCGTGTCGATTCTGGCCAAGCCGCGCCATGACGCGGTGATCGCGCAGCTCCAGCAGCTCGGCGTGCGTGTGTTTGCCTTCCCGGATGGTGATGTTGCGGCCTCGATTTTGACCTGTATGCCTGACAGCGAAGTGGATGTACTTTACGGTATCGGCGGTGCGCCAGAAGGTGTGGTGTCAGCGGCAGTGATCCGTGCAATGGATGGCGACATGCAGGCGCGCCTATTGGCACGTCACCACGTCAAAGGCGACAGTGAAGAGAACCGTCGTTTGGGCGAGCAGGAGCTGCAACGCTGTGCTGAAATGGGCATTAAAGCCGGAGAAGTGCTGAAGCTGGAAGAGATGGCGCGTAACGATAATGTGATTTTTGCCGCCACCGGTATCACCACCGGTGACCTGCTGAAAGGCATTACACGTAAAGGCAACATCGCTACCAGCGAAACCCTGCTGGTGCGCGGTAAATCACGCACCATCCGCCGCATCCAGTCGATCCACTATCTGGATCGCAAAGACGCGGCGCTGCATCAGTTTATCCTGTAATCGCCTGTTTGCCGCTTTCCGGATGACGTGAGAGCGGCCACCAGCAAAGCAGCATCACCAGCGATGTGACAAACATCAGCATCCCGAGGCTCGACTGATCGTGCTGCGGCAGCAGCGCCGACAGCCAGGCAATCACGCCAGAGCCAAGATTCTGTATGCCACCAATCAGCGCGCCCGCACTCCCTGCTAACCATGCATACGGCTCCATCGCACCGGATGTCGCCAATGGGAACAGCATCCCGGCACCAAAGAAGAACAGTGCGGCAGGCACCAGCAGTGTCCAGATATTCATGATGCCGAACCATGCCGGCATCCACATCAGCAGACCCGCCAGCAAGCAACTGTTTACGCCATACCACATCAGCGTATGCCAGGATTTCTGCTCGCGTCCGGCAAACCACGCACCGAAAAAAGCGGCCGGGATGGGCAGAATAAACAAGATGCTGACGGTGATACCATCCAGACCGAGCACGCCTCCCATCAACACGCCACAGCTAGCCTCAAATACCGCAATGCCTGCCAGCGCGCCGACCAACAACATCAGATAGCGGATAAAATTCCCGTCGCTAAGCAAGGTGGCATAACGACGCAGAAACGGTGTGGCAGGGGTATCCACCGGGCGCGTTTCGGGTAGCCAGCGCGCCATGGAAGCGGTGACACCGACACACAGCAACAGCAGGAACGCAAAACAAGCGTGCCAGCCAAACAGATGCGTCAGCAGCGCACCAATGACCGGAGCCAGCAGCGGGCTCACCAGAATACCCATATTCAGCAGGCTATTGGCCTGGCGCAGTGCGATACCGGAATAGAGATCGCGCGGCATGGTGCGAGCCATCACCCCCGCGACGCCAGTACCCAAACCCTGCACCGCACTGCCCAGCACCAAAATCTGCAGTGATGGCGCAAACATGGCGATCAATGCTCCCACGGCAAAGATCGTCATACCGATAAGGATCACCGGACGACGGCCAAAGCTGTCTGACAGCGGACCGTAGATCAGTTGCGATCCACCATAGATCATCAGATATGCGGCCATGACCTGCTGCATGCTGCCACTGCGCACGTTCAGGGCTTCAGCCATGTTCGCCATCGCCGGCACATAGATGGTTTGCGCCATCTGTCCGACCGCCACCAGCACGATCAGCATGAATAACAGGAAGCGGTTTTGTGTTTTATTCATCAACATGGAACAAAATGTCTGCCTGAGAAACAAAATAAAAGCAGCACTAAAAAAGGCTGCTGGCGATTAATGGCGGCAAAAATATCAGGATTGCGTGATAAATCGAGAGGTGAGCGCAAAGCGACGGGCGCCGTGGTGTCAAGATTACGTACCGGGTCGTAACCCGACCGCTACAGTTGATGTGGAGTGCGCATCATTTGTCGCTGAGAGCCCTTTGCTCTCCGCCGGGCTGGAAATCTGCGACAGGGCTGACGATGATAGTGACACGCCTGAATAATCAATAATAAGGAGCGATCATGGCAGAGTGGATCAATGCGGAAGTACAAGAAGTAAAAAACTGGACCGATGCACTGTTCAGCCTGCGCGTTACCGCGCCAATTGATACCTTTACCGCCGGGCAGTTTGCCAAGCTGGCGCTGGAAATTGATGGTGAACGTGTGCAACGCGCCTACTCGTATGTGAATGCGCCGCACGATCCCTTACTGGAATTCTATCTGGTCACAGTGCCTGAGGGTAAACTCAGTCCACGTTTGCAGGCATTGCAACCTGGCGATCAAGTGATGGTGACCAAAGAAGCCGCCGGTTTCTTTGTACTCGATGAAATTCCCGATTGCAGCACACTATGGATGCTGGCGACCGGTACAGCAATCGGCCCCTATTTATCGATTCTGCAGCAAGGCGAAGATCTGGAACGGTTTGACAACATTGTGCTGGTGCATGCGGCACGTTTCGCCGATGACCTGAGCTTCTTGCCGTTGATGCAACTGCTGCAACAGCGTTATCCGGGCAAATTACACATTCAGACGGTGGTGAGTCGAGAAGAGATCGCCGGTTCACTGCACGGTCGTGTGCCGCAGCTGATAGAGAGCGGTGAACTAGAACGTGCGGTAGGTTTGCCGATGACCGCTGACACCAGCCACGTGATGCTGTGTGGCAACCCGCAAATGGTGCGCGACACCCAGCAATTGCTGAAAGATACGCGTGAGATGCGCAAACATTTCAAACGCAAACCCGGCCATATGACCAGCGAGCATTACTGGTAATACGTGCGGTGTGAAGATTGTCAGACTTTTCCCAGTGTGGGTTTTGACTTTGGTCGGTAAAAACCGTTCTAATCGTGGGCTAAGTGAATGATTTAGGGCCGAAGCAATGAAGAATCTGCCAGTCGCGTTGCTGCTAAGCGTCGCGCTGACATTTCCCGCCTGGGCGGAGGATGCGACACCGCAGGATCGAAGCGATCACCTGCCTGCCGCCCCTTATCTATTGGCAGGTGCCCCCACCTTCGATATGACCATCGCGCAGTTTCGCGAGAAGTACAACGCAACGAATCCAGATCTGCCGTTGCAGGAATATCGTGCGATTGATAATCGAGACGATAAAAGCAACCTGACACGCGCCGCCAGCAAGATCAATGAAACACTCTATGCTTCTACTGCGCTGGAACAGGGCACCGGAAAAATCAAAACGCTGCAAATTACCTGGCTACCGGTTCCCGGCCCGGATATGAAAACCGCGCAGGCACGTGCGATGGATTACATGACGGCATTATTGCGATTTTTTGTCCCTGGCTTATCGCTTGCAGATGGACGGAAAAAGCTTGATGCACTGCTCAGCGCAGGCAAAGGCGCGCGCTATTTTGCCAGTACTGAGGGTGCATTGCGTTTTGTGGTCGCGGATAACGGTGACAAGGGATTAACCTTCGCGGTTGAGCCGATAAAACTCGCGCTCGCGACCCCTTGATCACCGCGGCAAAAATGACGAAAAGCAAAGCCAGCGACACGTTTGATCTCTATACTGTCTGGCAGACATCGCTGCCCGATGGCAGCGCTATTTCATGAATCGCGTTATGCGGAGGAAAGAATGCGACATCCACTGGTTATGGGTAACTGGAAACTGAATGGCAGCAAGCACATGGCAGGCGAGCTGATTGAAGGTCTGCGCAAAGAGCTGTCTGGTGTTGAAGGTTGTGGCGTAGCAATTGCTCCACCCACTCTCTATCTTGACCTGGCAAAACACGCCATCTCCGGCAGCCACATTGCACTGGGTGCACAGAACGTTGACGTTAACCTGTCTGGCGCATTCACCGGTGAAACCTCCGCAGAAATGCTAAAAGATGTCGGCGCGAAATACATCATCATCGGTCACTCTGAGCGTCGTACTTACCACAAAGAAAGCGACGAGTTCATCGCGAAGAAATTTGCTGTGCTGAAAGCAGCCGGTCTGGTGCCAGTCCTGTGCATCGGTGAAACCGAAGCAGAGAACGAAGCGGGCAAAACGGAAGAAGTGTGTGCACGCCAGATTGACGCCGTGCTGGAAACTCAGGGTGCGGCTGCGTTCGAAGGCGTGGTTATTGCCTACGAGCCAGTTTGGGCGATTGGTACCGGCAAATCCGCTACCCCTGCGCAGGCCCAGGCCGTGCACAAATTCATTCGTGACCATATCGCGAAGAAAGATGCGGCGATTGCTCAGCAAGTGATCATTCAGTACGGCGGTTCTGTTAACGACAAAAATGCCGCAGAACTGTTCACTCAGCCAGACATCGATGGCGCGCTGGTTGGTGGTGCTTCACTGAAAGCCGATGCGTTCGCAGTGATCGTGAAAGCAGCTGCAGCAGCGAAAAACGCCTAAGTTTTCGGCGTGTAATAAGGCGGCTGATAAGCCGCCTTTTTTATTACCAGAGATTTAAAGGGTATGTGATGAGACAGTATTTCAAACCCACCCAACGTGATAACCGGTTTCCGTGAAGCTTGAGATTGGAAGCCATGATTAATGGTTCAAAATCTGGCATTGATGGTCCTGCAACTCTTCTGCAGAACCGCTGTTAAGCATTAACCAGTTACGTTCCAGCGCCAGCAGGGCTAAACGCCCATCCGGCAATGCCGTTAGCGCCATCCCATATTTTCCCATCTCGCTCCGCGCATTAGGCACTTCAGTCGCCAGACGGATAAAGGCACTTTGCTGGGCCAGTTCAGCCGTCGACAGCGCACGAATCAAATAGCGATGTTTACGTAGCGTAGCTGACTGCCACTGTTCGTTGAGCTTCGGGCTTAACGCATCAAGCCGTTGGCGCACATCAGGTCGCAGACAAGAGATGTGGATGTGCAGTTGATTCTGCGTACGGCCATATTGCGCGTTGATGGCCAGAGACAGCGCGCTGTCAGCAATCGGCGCACCGCGTTTCTTTGCCAGCAGACTACGCTGCAGCCAGGCAGCGGCAAAAAGATTTGGCGTAGCGGGTTCGAGAATGATCGGGCTTTCCATGCCAGTGATTTTCTCAATCGGCATCAGCAAATACTGTAAAGGCCCGTTGAGATCTTTCAACGTGACATAACCCTGTGCCGTATTCACTTGCTGGCAAGGGGCGGGATTGCCACTCTTCGCCAGATTGGGCACGCACTTCTCATTGATGATCTGCCAGAGGGCATTAGAGTTTTTCTGGAAATGGAAGGCGCTGACGATCAGTCCGACAATCAGCACCAGCAGTAAAACGGTTAGCAACTTCAGGGTGCGACGACTTCCCTGCATGGCCTAATTCCTCTGTTCATCACCTGCCAGCATCCTCGCCTGCCGTCTGGGCAATGTCACGGACTTTTACTGCTCTACAATGCAAAACGGCCAGCATCAGGCTGACCGTTTCTGTTTGATGCGATGACGATTACGGTTTCATGACCTGATCGTAACTGCCACCATCGGCGAAGTGCGCTTTCTGCGCTTGCGTCCAGCCACCGAACTTGCTGTCGATAGTGAACAGTTTCACCGGTGCAAAGGTACTGGCAAACTTTTTCGCGACTTCAGGATCGCGCGGACGATAGAAGTTTTCCGCTGCGATGGTCTGGCCTTCTGGTGAGTAGAGATACTTCAGGTAATCTTCGGCCACTTTACGCGTGCCCTGCTCATCCACCACCTTATCGACCACCGAAACAGTGGGTTCTGCCAGAATCGATTCGCTTGGCGTAACGATTTCGAACTTGTCTTTACCCAGCTTGTTCACCGCCAGATACGCTTCGTTTTCCCAGGCAATCAGCACATCGCCTATGCCACGTTCTACGAAGGTGTTGGTCGCGCCACGTGCACCGGAGTCCTGCACTTCCACGTTCTTGAACAGCGCCTTCACATACGCCAGTGCTTTGGCCTGGTCACCGTTGTTTTGATCCAGCGCCCAGCCCCACGCGGCCAGATAGTTCCAGCGTGCGCCACCTGAAGTTTTCGGGTTTGGCGTGATCACCGATACGCCAGGTTTAATTAAATCGTTCCAGTCATGGATGCCCTTCGGGTTGCCTTTGCGTACCAGGAACACGATGGTTGAAGTATAAGGGGCGGAGTTGTCTGGCAGGCGCTTAATCCAGTTTTTATCGATCCGACCACGGTCAGCAATAGCATCCACGTCAGACTGCAGCGCCAGGGTCACGACATCAGCACGAATGCCGTTGATCACAGAGGTTGCCTGCTTCCCTGAACCGCCATGAGACTGACGGATCACCACATTGTCGCCCGTTTCCTGCTTGTAGTGTGCGCTAAACGCTTTGTTGTACTGTTCATACAGCTCACGCGTTGGATCGTAAGAAACGTTTAACAGCTGGATATCCTTTGCCAAAACACTGGTGGAAGCCAGTAACAGGGTGACACCAATACTCCACTTGTTCATTGCTTGCTCTCCCGAGGTCGTTATAGAACAAGACTGACATAAACCAATCCAATGATTAAAGAATTAAAAATAAGTGGTTATAACTGGAGGGAATATAAGTGGAGATAAAAAAGGGCACGGTGGAGGCCGCGCCCTGATTCAGTTTGATTAGTAGAGTTTTTTCGCCGTATCCAGCCAGTCGCGCTTGAATGGGCGCTTCATGTTTTCAATCGCGTCAATGATGTCGTGATGCACCATCTTCTCATTCTGAATGCCGACACAACGTCCGCCGTAGCCCTGCAACAGCAGTTCGATGGAGTAGGCCCCCATACGTGACGCCAGGATACGGTCGTAAGCACATGGCGCACCGCCACGCTGAATATGCCCAAGCACAGTGGCACGTGTTTCGCGTTTGGTTTCTGCTTCGATGTAATGCGCTAAATCGTCGATATCACAGATGTGTTCGGTAATGGCCACAATGGCGTGTTTTTTACCTTTGGCGATACCCGCTTTGATCTCTTCGACCAGCTCTTCACGGGTATAAGGAATTTCCGGCAGTACGATGAATTCACAACCACCGGCGATGGAAGCAGCCAGAGTCAGATCGCCGCAGTAACGACCCATCACTTCCACGATGGAGATGCGCTGATGCGAAGAGGAGGTGTCGCGCAGACGGTCAATCGCTTCAACCACGGTTTCCAGCGCCGTGAAGTAACCGATGGTGTAATCGGTACCGGCAACGTCATTATCGATGGTGCCTGGCAGACCAATGCACGGGAAACCCATTTCCGTCAGACGTTTGGCACCCATGTAGGAACCGTCACCGCCGATGACCACCAGCGCGTCAATGCCGCGCTTCTTCATGTTCTCAATGGCAACCTGACGAACTTCCTCATTACGGAAATCCGGGAAGCGCGCAGAACCGAGGAAAGTACCGCCACGGTTGATCATGTCGGACACACTGTAACGGTCGAGGTTGATCATACGGTCTTCATACAATCCCAGATAGCCGTCGTAGATACCAAAAACTTCAAGGCCTTCACTCAGCGCGGAACGGACAACTCCGCGGATGGCTGCGTTCATGCCTGGGGCGTCACCGCCGCTGGTCAGTACTCCGATTTTTTTGATCATGACAACCTCTGGATTGTTCAAAACTAAGGATTATTCCTGCCTGCCGACCGGTGTAAACCCGCTCACGATCGTGCGGCTTAATAGTTGCAGATAGTATATCAAAGGCTTGATGCTGAATTGATTCAGGTCAGACAAGTTTTCGCTATTTTTTTACAGAGTTGTTAGCGTTACGTCATTTTTATAACGCAACACCATGATATTTAAACGCTAAAACTGGAAAAAGCCTTGCTGATTTTCCGGCACCACCGAGCAGGGATCCTGATGGATGATAACATCCGAACCGGGAAACTTAAGCCGCAGTGCTTGCTCGATCTGATCCGCTACCTGATGTGCCTGCACCAGCGGCAGGTGGTCATCCATTTCCAGATGAAGCTGAATAAAACGGGTGGGCCCGGATTGACGCGTACGCAGTGCATGGGCTCCGCGCACACCTGGCCAATCGCTAACCAAATCGATAATCGCCTGCTTCTCTTCTTCCGGCAATGCGCGATCCAGCAAAGATTGCACCGCTTCATAGCCCATGCGCAAAGCGTTGTAGAGGATGTACACCCCAATCCCCAGCGCAAAGAGCGCATCTGCCCGGACAAAACCATAGCTGCTTAACACCAAAGCCACCAGGATCGCGCCATTCATCACCACGTCAGATTGATAGTGCAGCATATCCGCACGTATCGCCTGGCTGCGTGTCCGACGCACCACCCAGCGCTGGAAAGTCACCAGTAACAGGGTGGAAAAAAGGGCGACCACAGTGACGACGATACCGACCAGCGGCGCCCGTAATATATTGGGTGAGGCCAGATGCTGAATACCAGTGAGAAATAAAAACAGTGCTGAGCCGGAAATAAACATGCTTTGTGCCAGCGCGGCAAGCGACTCCGCTTTACCGTGGCCGAAGGTATGATCAGCGTCCGCAGGCTGGAGTGAATAGCGCACCACCAGTAAATTTGTCAGCGATGCAGCGATATCCACCAGTGAATCGACCAGGGCGGCCAACATACTGACTGAGCCGGTCAGCCACCAGGCAAAAACCTTCACGATCAACAGTAATGTCGCCAGCGTCGTTGCCGCCAGTGCCGCGCGGTTGACGAGTTTCGCGTAGGAGGGATCCATGCCATGCCTCGTAGAAGCGTCTGCTCAGCGCAACGCCGTTAATCACATAATGGCTCAAGTTTATCATCGGCAAGCGTAAGCTGCGTGAATTGAATATTAAGGTGATGATGCAGCACAGGATTGGCAGATAAAAAAAACCCCCGCATCATGCGGGGGAAGACAGGGATGGTGTCTATGGCAAGGAAAACAGGGATACTATGTTACTGGTTACTGCTGGTACTACTCACTGCATGCAGCGGTGATGATGGCTGCAATCCTGAGAGCTGACGCATATCGTTAAGTCGCCGCTCATAATTCTTCTGCAATGTCGCTTGCTGTGCAGGCGTTAGCAGGTGATACATCTGGTTGCGAACCCGAGCCATCTCAACTTGCAGCTCAATCTGCGCGCGGGCTTGTTTCTCTGCCTGCTGTCGGATAGCCGATTCGTTAAATTTGTCTGCAATGACAAGGTCATGCATAGTTTCAATATCCTGAACGCTCATAACCGGGCGCTCATGTCGTGCTTGCTGCATCAGGTCTCGCATCTGTTGCCGCTGTTGTTCAGTCAGCTCAATGCCATCGAACATGTGTCTTTGCGGATTTTGCGTCATACTGCCTGTCGTCAATCCGCCGTTATGATGCATCTCGTCAATCGTCGTCGTGTCTGCTGCTTCTGCGCTGGCGTGACTGAGAACCATCGCTGAGGCAATGACGACGGCGGTTAAGTAGCGCATCGTTTACTCCCAGTTCGTTCCGTTTTGCGATTCAACGAGAGCTAGTGTAAGGCGATAGCTGCAAACATCCGTCAGGGGGTGTAAAACTACGTAAAGCGTTGGATTGCAAGTCAAGGAACACGGTATTTTGCCTGCGGAGGGCAACAAAAAATGAATAAAATCCTGTTGGTTGATGACGACCGCGAATTAACTTCGCTGCTTAAAGAACTGCTTGAAATGGAAGGTTTTGAGGTGATTGTCGCCAGCGATGGCGAGCAGGCGCTTAACCTGCTGGATAACACCGTTGACTTGTTATTACTCGACGTCATGATGCCGAAGAAGAACGGTATTGATACGTTGAAAGAATTACGACAACAGCACCAAACTCCGGTCATTATGCTGACTGCTCGCGGTAGTGAGTTGGATCGTGTTCTTGGCCTTGAGCTGGGCGCGGATGACTATCTACCTAAACCGTTTAATGACCGTGAACTGGTGGCGCGTATTCGGGCTATTTTGCGCCGTTCAAACTGGAGCGAACAACAACAGCAGCATGACAATAGTTCACCCACGCTGGAAGTGGATTGCCTGCGCCTCAACCCAGGCCGCCAGGAAGCCAGCTTCGATAGTGAAACGCTGGATCTGACGGGCACGGAATTCACGCTGCTCTATTTGCTGGCACAGCACTTAGGTCAGGTCGTGTCGCGTGAGCACCTCAGCCAGGAAGTGCTGGGTAAACGCCTGACGCCGTTTGACCGCGCGATTGATATGCACATTTCAAACCTGCGTCGTAAATTGCCGGAACGTCGTGATGGTCATCCGTGGTTTAAAACGCTACGCGGACGCGGCTATCTGATGGTTTCGGCATCATGATTGGAAGTTTGACCACCCGCATCTTCGCCATTTTCTGGCTCACCCTGGCGCTGGTGTTGATGCTGGTTTTGATGGTGCCCAAACTCGACTCACGCCAGATGACCGCACTGCTGGAAAGTGAGCAACGCCAGGGCACCATGATTGAACAGCATGTTGAAGCTGAGTTATCGCAAGATCCCCCTAACGACCTGATGTGGTGGCGCAGGCTCTTTCGCGCCATCGACAAATGGGCCCCACCCGGCCAACGCTTGTTATTGGTGACCAGCGAAGGCCGGGTGATCGGGGCGCAGCATAATGAAATGCAGGTGATTCGTAACTTTATCGGCCAGTCTGATAATGCCGATCATCCGCAGAAGAAAAAGTATGGTCGTGTGGAGATGGTGGGCCCGTTCGCCGTGCAGGATGGTGAAGATAACTATCAGCTCTACCTGATCCGCCCCGCCACCAGTTCTCAACTGGACTTCGTCAATCTACTGTTTGACCGTCCGTTATTGCTGCTGATTGTGACCATGCTGATTAGCTCGCCGCTGCTGTTATGGCTGGCGTGGAGCCTGGCGCGTCCTGCACGTAAACTGAAACATGCTGCCGATGAAGTGGCGAGCGGAAACTTACGCCAGCATCCTGAACTGGAATCTGGTCCACAGGAGTTTCTGGCAGCAGGTTCAAGTTTCAACCAAATGGTGAGCGCACTGGAACGCATGATGACCGCACAGCAGCGTTTGTTATCCGATATCAGTCATGAATTACGCACGCCACTGACACGTTTGCAATTGGCTACTGCCCTACTGCGCCGTCGCAATGGTGAAGGTAAAGAACTTCAGCGTATCGAAACAGAAGCCCAGCGGCTTGATGGCATGATTAACGACTTGCTGGTGCTCTCACGCACTCAGCATAAAAATGCCTTAGTCAGTGAAGCGATGAAGGCGAACCAGTTGTGGAACGGTGTACTGGAAGATGCCAAATTCGAAGCCGAGCAGATGGGTAAAACCATGGATGTGCCGTATCCGCCAGGTCCGTGGCCACTGTACGGCAACCCGCATGCCCTGGAGAGCGCACTGGAAAACATCGTACGTAATGCGCTGCGTTATTCCCACACGCATATCAGTGTGAGCTTCTCGGTGGATATTCAGGGTATTACCGTTCACGTTGATGACGATGGCCCAGGCGTCAGCGCTGAAGATCGCGAGCAGATTTTCCGCCCCTTCTACCGCACGGATGAAGCACGCGACCGTGAATCTGGTGGTACCGGTCTCGGACTGGCGATTGTAGAAACGGCCGTGCAACAGCATCGCGGTTGGGTGAAAGCCGATGACAGCCCATTAGGGGGGCTGCGGCTTACGCTCTGGTTGCCGCTGTACTCCGCTCGTCAATAATTTGCTATGCTTCGGCCCTCGTTTCCGGGGGCCTTATGCTGAACATCGTTTTATTTGAACCTGAAATTCCGCCAAATACTGGCAATATCATCCGCTTGTGTGCCAATACAGGCTTCCAGTTGCACCTGATAGAGCCGTTGGGCTTTGCCTGGGATGACAAGCGTCTGCGCCGCGCCGGGCTCGATTATCACGAATACACCTCACTCAAAAAACACGCCAATTACTCTGCGTTTATCGAGTCTGAAACACCACAGCGCCTGTTTGCACTCACCACCAAAGGTACACCTGCCCATAGCGCTGTGAGCTATCGGAAAGGGGATTATTTGTTGTTTGGTCCTGAGAGCCGTGGTTTGCCGGCAGAGATACTGAACGCGCTGCCAGCAGAGCAGAAGATCCGCATCCCGATGATGGCTGAAAGTCGCAGTATGAATCTGTCGAATGCGGTATCTGTGGTGGTTTATGAAGCGTGGCGCCAGCTTGATTATGCTGGCGCGCTGATCAAGAGCTAAATTCCGTCGCCGTACTCAAAGCCCGCGCCGTTGAAGAGTTGGTCCATATCCATCGAAGGTTTATCGCTGGTGGGTTTGCCAACAATACGCGCAGGCACACCGGCTGCCGTGGTATGCGGCGGCACCGGTTGTAGTACCACCGAACCCGCACCAATTTTCGCGCCGCGCCCAACTTCAATGTTACCGAGAATCTTGGCACCTGCACCAATCATCACACCTTCACGGATTTTCGGATGGCGATCGCCGCTGGTTTTTCCGGTACCGCCTAGCGTTACCGACTGCAAAATCGACACGTCATTTTCCACTACGGCGGTTTCACCAATCACGATACCGGTAGCATGATCGAGCATGATGCCGCGACCAATACGGGCTGCTGGGTGAATATCCACTGCAAAGGAGACGGAGATTTCGTTCTGCAAATAGACGGCTAACGCGCGGCGGCCCTCTTTCCAGAGCCAGTGGCCGATGCGATAAGCCTGTAATGCATGGAAGCCTTTCAGATACAGCAACGGCGTTGAATACTTATCAACGGCAGGATCGCGCTGGCGCACGGCTTGAATATCGTAAGCTGCAGAGACAATCATCTCTGGATCTTCGCGATACGCTTCCTCAACGATTTCACGTACCGCAATAGCTGGCATGATCGGGTTGGCGAGTTTGTTCGCCAGCATGTAGCTTAGTGCGCTGCCAAGATTTTCGTGCTTGAGCAAAGTCGCGTGATAAAAGCTGGCCAGCATGGGTTCACAATCAGCCAGCGCTCTGGCTTCAGCTTTGATGTTGTTCCAGACCAGTTCTAACTCTTCTGACGACATTGCTCTGTGCTCCCGATAAAAAAAGCGCCTGAGAGGCGCTGCAGGTGATTTAGCTGAGCATCCTGCTTCAGCTTTGGCTGTTTTCGTCCTTCCTTGCACGGCCAAGTAAACTCAATGCTGCCTCTCGCGCCGATTTTTCGCAATACAGTACCTGATAAATCTGCTCGGTAATGGGCATTTCAACACCCATTCTCGCCGCCAATGCTTTGACTTCTTTGGTGTTTCGATACCCTTCTACAACTTGTCCGATAATGCGCTGTGCCTCATCCACGCTCTCGCCTTGTCCCAGCATCATGCCAAAACGACGATTACGGGATTGATTATCGGTACAGGTCAGTACTAAATCGCCCAGCCCCGCCATGCCCATAAAGGTGGTGGGATCGGCACCCAGTGCAGCACCGAGGCGGCTCATCTCCGTTAATCCACGTGTGATTAACGCGGTACGTGCGTTGGCACCAAAACCGATGCCATCAGAAATACCGGCACCAATCGCAATCACGTTTTTCACCGCGCCACCCAGTTGCACGCCGATGAAGTCTGGATTGTTGTACACGCGGAAGCTTTTACCGCAATGCAGTTTTTGCTGCAGGTCTTCAGCGAACTGTGCGTCAGTGGCAGCCAGCGCTATCGCTGTAGGCAGGCCCGCTGCAAGCTCTTTCGCGAAAGTTGGGCCGGAAACCACGGCCAGCGGAATTTGATCGCCGAGGATTTCACGCGCAACATCCTGCAAAAGCCGGCCAGTTTCTTTTTCGAGGCCTTTGGTTGCCCAGACAATTCGGGAATCTGCACGCAGATGCGGCTTCAGTTGGGTGAGAACATCACCAAACACGTGGCTGGGCACCACCACCAACAGATCACGACTGGCACTCACCACCGTTGCCAAATCGGCTTCAGGAACAAGATTGTCAGGGAAAGGTACATCAGGCAGGAAAGCGGCATTACATCGGTCAGCCTGGAGCTGTGCCACACTGTGCGGATTGTGGCCCCAAAGCAGAACCGGATGGCCGTTACGAGCCAACGTAATGGCCAATGCGGTGCCGTACGAGCCGGCACCGATGACGCTAATCGAAGCGTTGAAGGTAGTCATCAGGCATCCTGACGTGGCGCTTCGCCTTCACCTTGCTGCTGCAGATAGTTCATGAACAGGGCATCAAAGTTAACTGGCGCCAGATTGAGCTGCGGGAAAGTACCACGAGACACGAGGCTGGTGATGCATTCACGTGCATACGGGAACAGAATGTTCGGGCAGTATGCACCGAGGCAATGTGCCATCTGAGTGCCTTCGATACCGCCGATGGTGAAGATACCCGCCTGCTGAACTTCGCACAGGAATGCGGTGTCTTCACCAACGGTTGCTGTCACGGTAACGCGCAGAACAACTTCATAGACTTCATCAGCCAGCTGAGATGAAGCGGTGTCCAGATCCAGTTTCACTTCCGGTTCCCACTCTTTCTGGAAAACCTGAGGCGCGTTTGGCGCTTCGTAAGAAACATCTTTGGTATAAACACGTTGAATCTGGAACTGCATTTCGTTTGTGCTATGTTCTGACATGTTACTAAATCCTGTGAGTTAAATTGTCTGACCGAAAAATTATGCCTGGAGTAAGGGATCCAGTCCCTGACGCCCATCCAGCGCGTAAAGATCGTCACAGCCACCAATGTGCTGCGCATCAATAAATATCTGAGGAACTGTCGTACGCCCGCTTCGCTGAATCATCTCTTCACGTTTCGCCGCGTTCCCATCAATAGGAATCTCCTGGAACGAAACACCTTTCTGATCCAACAATGCTTTTGCCCGGTGGCAATAAGGGCATGTGACTTTGGTGTAAATCTCAACATTAGCCATGCGGTTACCTCTGGGAATTATTTACCGCGTACCAGCGGCAGATTCTCACCACTCCAGCCGCTCACGCCATCTTTCAGCACGGAGACTTTTTCAAAACCTTCAGCGCTCAATTTAGCGGCTGACTCACTTGCGCTCTGACCAGTGGCACATACCACAATTATGGGCTGGGACTTGTGCTTTTCCAGTTCGGCAAAGCTCCCTTTTTTGATGTCAGCCGCTGCAATATTCACCGCACCTGAAATGTGCCCTTTGCGATAATCATCGCGCGAACGCACGTCTACAACCACCGCATCCTCTTTGTTGATCAGGTGGGTTGCTTCACCACGGCTGATGGTTTTTACCTTAGAGAACATTCCTTTAACGGTGGTCACAATCACCAGAACGAGTAAAACAACCCATGCCAGACTAAGGATGGTGTGATTGCTTGCAAACTGCATAATTTCTTGCATGAGGGGTAACGACTCCAGACCGGGCTAATAAGCTAAAACAAGGGTTCTGAGTATACCTGCGCCACTTAGCATGTACAGTCGCGAAGCGGGCAGAGTTACGATTTGTGCGTCATTTTCCAAAAAAAGTGTTCTAATCGCAAAATTGAGTCAAGGTTTATGCCGCTAAGCTCGGCACCGACATCTTTCGTAAAGCAAAACCCGCCCGGGATAACTGGTAAGCGGCTGTTCATCGTGGAATAATTATCGACTATGAAGGGAAAAGCGACCGTTACACACACAAGGACCTGTCACAACGGCCCAGCGCATCCGTTGTTATTTCGCTGGTCCGAAATCTCCCTGAGCTTGCTCTGCGCGGGCGCACTGTTATTGCCCGTTTACGCGCACAGTGCGGATGACAGTAAAACTCAGCTCAAGTCCATTCAGCAGGATATTGCTGACAAAGAGAAAAGCGTTAAAGCGCAGAAATTACAGCGCAGCAAACTTCTCGATCAACTGCAAAGTCAGGAAAAAGTGATTGCGCAGGCCAGCAGGCAGCTTCGGGAAACGCGCAATAGTTTGACCGCGCTCGACGGCGAAATCACGCAAATTACCACCTCCATTTCTCGCCTGGAAAAACAGCAGGCTCAGCAGGAAAAACTGCTGGCTCAGCAATTGGATGCGGCTTTCCGACAAGGCCAGCACAATGGGTTACAGCTGCTGCTGGGCGGTGAAGAAGCACAGCGCAGTGAACGCATTCTTGCCTATTTCGGCTACCTTAATGCTGCACGCCAGAAAAACATCGACGATCTCAAACAAACTCAGCAACAGTTGGCCGAGCAGCGTCAGGCATTGCAAGGTAAGCAGGAACAACAAAAATCCCTGTTAGCCCAACAGCAGTCGCAGCAGGCCAAACTGGAAACCGCCAGTGCGGCACGTAAGAAAACCCTGACGGTACTGGAAAGCTCGCTGGAAAAAGATCAGGCCGATTTGGTTGAGATGCGAGAAAACGAAAGCCGTCTGCAGGATAAAATTGCCAAAGCCGAACGCGAAGCGCGTGAGCGTGCCGAACGTGAAGCACGCGAGGCAGAAAAAGTACGCCAGCGTCAGGCGCAGGCAAAAGCCAAGGGATCAAGCTATCAACCCACACAAAGCGAACGTGAGTTGATGGCACGCACCGGTGGCCTCGGTAAGCCTGGTGGGCAGGCGGTGTGGCCGGTGAATGGACGTATTGAACACCGCTTCGGTGAATCCATGCAGGGTGAGCTGCGCTGGAAAGGTCTGGTGATTGATGCACCAGAAGGCACCGAAGTGAAAGCCATCGCCGATGGACGCGTACTGATGGCCGACTGGCTGCAAGGCTACGGTCTGGTTGTGGTATTGGAACATGGTAAAGGCGATATGAGTCTTTATGGCTACAACCAAAGTGCGCTGGTGAGCGTGGGTACTCAGGTGAAGGCAGGACAGCCTATCGCCCTTGTGGGTACCAGTGGCGGCCGCGGGACGCCTTCGCTCTACTTTGAAATCCGACGTCAGGGACAGGCCGTCAATCCACTACCGTGGTTAGGAAGATAAGTGTTGTTTCAGCCTCAAAAGCTCTCAATTGCGTTCTGCGCACTGTTTTTCACACTATCGGCTCAGGCAGGTAAACTCTCAATTGTGATTGATGACTTCGGTTATCGTCCGGTTGAAGAGAATAAAGTGCTGCAAATGCCCGCTGCGATTTCGGTCGCTGTACTGCCGAATGCACCTCATGCTCGTGAGATGGCGACAAAAGCACATCAGGGCGGTCATGAGGTGTTGATTCACTTGCCAATGGCACCACTCAGTAAACAACCGTTGGAAAAAGATACCTTAACCCCAGAGATGAGCAGCGAAGAGATCGCACGCATTGTGCGGGATGCCTCGGGTAAAGTGCCTTTCGCCGTAGGTTTGAATAACCATATGGGCAGCAAAATGACCTCTAGCCTGCCCGGCATGCAGAAAGTGATGCAAGTGTTAAATCAGTACAATTACTACTTTCTCGATAGCATGACGATTGGTAATAGTCAGTCCATTCCCGCAGCACAAGGTACGCATGTTAAAGTGCTGAAACGCCGGGTATTCCTTGATGACAGTCAAAATGAAGCAGCGATCCGTGAACAGTTTACCCGTGCCGTAAAACTGGCACAGCGCGATGGCTATGCCATTGCGATTGGTCATCCACATCCCACCACCGTTCGTGTGCTGCAACAGATGCTGCCATCACTGCCAGCCGATATTACGCTGGTACGTCCGAGTCAATTGCTGAATGAGCCTGTGCATCAGGGCAAAACACCGCCGACAACCGATAAATCTCCGGGACCGAAGTTCCGTGCTCCAGGCGTGTGTAAGGTTAGTAAACCACTGACACCCGTGCCGCAGAGCAGAGCTGTTCAAATTGTGCTTGAAAGCATCAGTCATAGCCGATTAATGAAAACGCTGGGAAGCTTGTATTGATTATTAGGCAGGAGTTCTGTCTCATTAAAATGATTCACATCCCTGGACAAACATTATAATTTATGCGAAACATGACCGCACATAGAAAGGATATCAGTACGGATGAAGCCGCATAAAAGAAAAATCCTGCTACTCGACAATGGTCTTGAATGGGGTGGTGGAACGAACAGCATGCTTGAATTACTGAAGCGTATTGATCGTGAAAAATTCGAGGTTACTTGCTGTTTTTACCACAATTACTCACGTGGAAATGGCGAAACGATTGAATTAATTCTCAATTCTATAAATGTACCTGTATTTTTCATACCTCAGATTAAACAACCTCGCTGGGCAAAAATAAGTAAAGAAATCATCCGAACTATACTGTTCTTCAGTACCAAGGTACACAAAGCCATCATAGGGAAAATTGATTATAAATGGCGGATCTTACCTAATGCTTACAAAATAAATTCACTACTACAAATGGGTCAATATGATGCCCTTTACATGAACAACCAACCCAGTACTAACGTCGAGGGTTATATCGCTGCACGCCAATTAGGAATCGCTATTATTCAACATTGCCGTATTGATCCTATACTTAATGGCCCATTGGTGCGAATGGTTAATGAGTATTGTGATGCCATTATTTCAGTATCGAATGGCGTCAACAGCACGCTTCGCCAACGAGGTGTTGATGCACGCCGTTGCTTTACTGTTAATAATGCAATTGACATTCATCAATCATTGCCAGACCGCTTAGCCTTCCGTCGGCAACTCAGTATAGCGCCTGAAACGTTTGTTTTTGGATCTATTGGCTCATTGATTTTACGTAAAGCGAATCACCACATTCTTAAAGCATTGGGGCATTTCAAAAGAACACATCCTCAGGCCAACTGGAGAATGATTGTGGTAGGCTCAGGCCCAGAACATGAAAATCTTGAGAAACTGGCAGTTCGTGAGAACATCAGCAAAGAGATTATTTTTACTGGATTTCAAAACAACGCTTTAGACTTCCTTTCATCATTTGATACTTTCATCCTTGCATCAAAAAGTGAAGGTCTTCCTCGCGTAGTGCTTGAAGCGATGCTTGTTAATACAGCCGTAATTGGTTCGAATGTGACAGGTACAACTGAATTAGTTAATCACAATAGTACCGGGCTTTTATTCGAATATGGTGATATTGATAGACTGACACAACATATTACTCTTCTTTGGAAAGATGTTGAATTACGTCAAAGACTTGTTGATGCAGCGGCAAAGAAAGTTCGTGAGAATTATGCTATTGAAAACTATGTCAGTGGTGTGGAAACCATATTGGAACAGGTAATAAGAGAAAAAAAACATGCTTAAATTTTTAAATAAGCGCTATAAACACATTCGCTCCCGACATAATATCGATTATGGTCTAATGGACACCCAAGGCGATATTCCAGTGACTTCCGTTGTCATTCCTTGCACAGGGTCGGACTATATTGAAGAGGCTTTACTAAGCGCATCTTTCGCCAGCAAGTTTGCGCCTCAAATTAATGAAATTGTTATTGTCACCGATCAGTCTGAAAAAGAGTTTGGTCTATTACCTGCCTTAACACGCGTTGTCAAACTTGACGTTACTGACCGCGAAGAAAGCTATCGCTATAAACAAATATATCGAAGCCGTCTCATTAAGTTACAGGCACCTTTACAAGCGAAGGGGGAAGGTATCTTGATGATTGATTCAGACTTAAATCTGCTTAAATCACCCGTCATCAATTTGCGGCAAGACCATATTTACTCCAGTTTCCGACAGGGTAAGATGATTGCAAAATTAGAGGGCGCGGCTAAAGAGTCGATTCCTGCTTATTATCATTCTTCGATTCGCCCTCATTTCGTGGACCATGTAAATGGGGCATATTTGGCGGCAACGCGTAAAACATGGAAGCGTATTTGCCCCCTGTGGTTGGCGCTCTTTCAGGACACCTGGGAGTTGATGAACGATGATCAACCACCAACCGACCAACTACCTTTAGCAACTCTACTGGATTTACTAGATATACGAACGGTTAATTTAGGTGAGTGGGCGAATTGGCCGGTTTCTAAACGTATAGGTGGTCAATCAGCCATTATCCCGCAAGAAGTCATTGGTGCGCATGGTGGTTTCCCATTGAGTGAATGGCAAAAATATTTGCAGGATCCCACTCAACCACTCTGTTTCAAAGGTCAGGATTACACACGAAAAGTGCGTTACCTGACCGATTCTGAAAAAAAGCAATCTTAATATACTTCGGCCATAAAGCCGGGGCTATCAATCCCAGCTCAATACCACTTTTCCTGAACGCCCGGATCGCATCTCGTCAAATCCCTGCTGGAATTCATCGATGTGGTAGCGATGTGTGATGATGGGCGTTAAATCGAGGCCGGATTGAATCAACGCTGCCATTTTGTACCAGGTTTCAAACATCTCGCGGCCATAGATGCCTTTGATGAACAGTCCTTTGAAGATCACCAGATTCCAATCGATCGCCATCTCGCCCGGCGGAATGCCCAGTAGAGCGATTCGCCCACCATGGTTCATCACCTCCAGCAGGGTGCGAAACGCGGGAGGCGCGCCAGACATCTCCAGCCCGACATCGAAACCTTCGGTCATACCCAGCTCAGCCATCACATCGCGCAGATTTTCCTGCGCCACATTGACGGCGCGTGTCACACCCATCTGGCGTGCCAGACCGAGGCGATATTCATTGATATCGGTGATGACCACATTGCGTGCGCCTACATGTTTGCACACCGCTGCAGCCATAATACCAATGGGGCCAGCGCCAGAGATCAGCACATCCTCGCCGACCAGATCAAACGAGAGCGCGGTATGCACGGCGTTGCCAAAGGGATCGAAAATCGCTGCCAGCTCGTCAGAGATATTGTCGGGAATCTTGAAAGCGTTAAATGCAGGGATGACCAGGTACTCAGCAAAACAGCCCTGACGATTGACGCCGACACCTACGGTATTGCGGCACAAGTGAGTGCGACCGGCGCGGCAATTTCGGCAGTGACCGCAGGTGATATGACCTTCGCCGGACACACGATCGCCAAGGGAAAAGCCTCTTACCTCTTCGCCCATACCGACGACTTCGCCGACATATTCATGACCAGTGATCATCGGAACGGGAATGGTTTTACGCGACCAATCATCCCAGTTGTAAATGTGAACATCGGTGCCGCAAATTGCGGTTTTACGAATTTTAATCAGCAGGTCGTTGTGACCAGGTTCCGGAATCGGTGCATCCTTCACCATCCAGATACCTTCTTCGGCTTTGAGTTTGGCCAATGCTTTCATCGTTCTGCTCCTGCGATCACGCCCAACTGTCGGCCAATGCGAGTGAAGGCGGCAACGGCATGTTCCAGTTGTGCCTGCGTATGACCTGCAGATATCTGAGTGCGGATGCGTGCCTGACCTTGCGGCACCACCGGATAAAAGAAGCCTGTGACGTAGATGCCCTCTTTTTGCAGCAGGCTGGCAAACTGCTGAGCCACTTTTGCATCGCCAATCATTACCGGAATGATGGCGTGGTCAGCACCCGCCAGCGTAAAGCCGGCTGCGGTCATCTTCTCGCGGAAGAATCGGGCGTTATCCCAAAGGCGCTGGCGTAACCCATCGCCTTCACTGAGCAGGTCTAACACCCGCAGCGAGGCAGCGACGATGGCAGGTGCCAGGGAGTTGGAAAATAGGTAAGGGCGTGAACGCTGGCGTAGCCACTCAACCACCTCTTTTTTCGCAGCCACATAGCCACCGGAAGCACCACCTAGCGCTTTGCCTAATGTGCCAGTCAGGATATCTACGCGATCCATTACGCCGCAGTATTCATGGGTGCCACGCCCAGTTGCACCGACAAAACCGACCGCATGGGAATCATCAATCATCACCAATGCGTCAAATTCGTCGGCCAAATCGCAAATGCCTTGCAGATTGGCAATCACGCCATCCATCGAGAACACACCGTCTGTGGCGATCAGAATATGGCGTGCACCTTTATCACGCGCTTCCTCTAACCGAGCACGTAACTCAGACATATCGTTGTTGGCATAGCGATAGCGCTGGGCTTTACACAGGCGTACGCCATCGATAATTGAGGCATGATTGAGTGCATCAGAGATGATGGCATCTTCCGCACTGAGCAGTGTTTCAAACAGACCGCCATTGGCATCGAAGCAAGAGGAAAATAGGATGGCATCTTCCATGCCGAGAAAGGCCGCCAGCTTTTGTTCCAACTGCTGATGGATATCTTGTGTGCCGCAGATAAAGCGCACGGATGCCATGCCGAAGCCGTGGGAATCCATGCCTTCTTTGGCGGCCTGAATAAGTGCGGGGTGATTCGCCAGACCGAGATAATTGTTGGCGCAGAAGTTAATCACCGGAGGACTATTAGCGACATGGATCTCAGCCTGCTGCGCCGACGTGATGGTACGTTCTTGTTTGAACAATCCATCGCTACGTGTTGTCTCAAGCTGTTGACGGATTTGCGAATAAAACTGACTGGACATGATTCTGCTCCTCAGATAGCAAAATTTTGGCACATATTACTGATCAGGACGCATCGTGCCGACATTTCTGCCAGAGAAATCTTCGTTTTGCAGCATAGTTCACGCGATGGATGCAAATTGTGCAGCGGTTACGGAGTCATCTGGCTGCCTGCCGCGGGCTGAAATGTTATGATGTTAGGCATTCGTGCGTGAAACCTCCTGTTTCACCCCAACTGTTTAAAGGCAAAGCATATGATTATCGTAACCGGTGGCGCTGGCATGATTGGCAGCAACATTGTTAAAGCGCTGAACGATCGCGGTCTTACCGATATTCTGGTGGTGGATAATCTGAAAGATGGCACCAAATTCGTGAATCTCGCAGATCTGGATATCGCAGACTACATGGACAAAGAAGAGTTCCTCTCTTACATCATGTCCGGCGAAGATCTGGGTCCAATCGAAGCGGTATTCCATGAAGGTGCCTGCTCGGCGACCACAGAGTGGGATGGCAAGTACATGATGGATAACAACTATCAGTACTCGAAAGACTTGCTGCATTTCTGCCTGGAACGCGAAATTCCTTTCCTTTACGCCTCTTCAGCGGCCACTTACGGTGGCCGCAATGAAAACTTCATTGAAGAGCGCCAGTACGAGCAGCCGCTGAACGTCTATGGCTACTCGAAAATGCTCTTCGACCACTACGTGCGTCAGATTCTGCCGGAAGCCGATTCTCCAGTGTGTGGGTTCCGCTATTTCAACGTTTACGGCCCACGCGAAGGTCACAAAGGCGGTATGGCGAGTGTGGCTTTCCACCTCAATACTCAGATCAGCAATGGTGAAAATCCAAAGCTGTTTGAAGGTAGCGACGATTTCCGCCGCGATTTCATCCATGTTGACGATGTTGTTGCGGTAAACCTGTGGTGCTGGGAAAACGGTGTATCTGGCATCTACAACTGTGGTACAGGCCGTGCGGAGTCCTTCCAGGAAGTCGCCGATGCAGTGCTGAAGTTCCATCAGCAAGGCCAGATCGAATACATCCCGTTCCCTGAGAAACTGAAAGGCCGCTATCAGGCATTCACTCAGGCGGACCTGACCAATCTGCGCGCAGCGGGTTATGACAAGCCATTCAAAACCGTTGCTCAGGGTGTGGGTGAATACATGACCTGGCTCAATCGTAAAGCATAAGGAAACCGGCACCAGCGATGAAAATTCTGGTCATTGGCCCTTCCTGGGTCGGCGATATGATGATGTCGCAAAGTCTCTATCGCACGCTCAAGGCTGAGCACCCGGATGCGGTCATTGATGTAATGGCGCCGGCATGGTGTCGGCCACTGCTGTCACGGATGCCGGAAGTCAATCAAGCGCTGGCGATGCCACTGGGCCATGGTGCTTTGGCACTGGGTGAAAGGCGGCGTTTGGGGAAATCCCTTCAGGCCAGCGGTTATGACCGTGCTTATGTGCTGCCGAATTCGTTCAAATCAGCGCTGGTGCCGTTCTTTGCAGGTATTAAGCGCCGTGTCGGTTGGCGCGGTGAGATGCGTTATGGCGTGTTGAACGATGTGCGTGTGCTGGATAAAGCCGCGTTTCCGCTGATGGTGGAGCGCTATGTTGCACTGGGCTACGACAAACCCATCGCCTCCGCTCAACAGTTGCCGCAGCCATTACTGTGGCCACAGTTGCGTGTCGATGAAGACGAGAAGCGCATGACGGCAGCGCAGTTTTCTTTGTCGGCCGATCGTCCTGCTATAGGGTTCTGCCCTGGTGCCGAATTTGGTCCAGCGAAACGCTGGCCGCACTATCATTACGCTGCGCTTGCTGAACAACTGATTGGCGAAGGGTACCAGGTGGTGTTGTTCGGTTCCGCGAAAGATCGCGAAACCGGTGACACTATCGTTCAAACGTTATCGGAATCAGCGCGGGTACACTGCAAAAATCTGGCCGGCGATACGCAATTAGAACAAGCGGTAATCTTAATCGCACATTGTGCGGCTATCGTCAGTAATGATTCCGGGTTGATGCACATTGCCGCCGCACTGAACCGTCCTTTGGTCGCCTTGTATGGCCCAAGTAGCCCGGATTTCACACCACCGCTGTCTCATCAGGCGCGCGTAATTCGTTTAATCTCCGGCTATCACAAAGTACGCAAAGGTGATGCCGAAGAGGGTTATCACCAAAGTCTCATTGATATTCAGCCGGCTCGAGTTCATCAGGAACTCAGCACGCTGCTGCATTTGGTGCAGGAGTAGCCATGCACGTTTTGATTGTAAAAACCTCCTCAATGGGGGACGTGCTGCACACGTTACCGGCGCTCACAGATGCGATGCAGGCTATTCCCGGCATTCGTTTTGATTGGGTTGTCGAAGAGAATTTTGCACAGATCCCCAGTTGGCATCCGGCAGTGGATAAAGTGCTGCCGGTGGCGATTCGTCGCTGGCGTAAACATTGGTTTGGCAGTCAGCAGCGCGAAGAGCGCGTCTTGTTCAAACGTGAGCTGCAATCGCGCCAGTATGATGTGGTGATTGATGCCCAGGGGTTGATCAAAAGCGCTGCGCTGGTGACGCGCCTGGCTAAAGGCGTTAAGCATGGACAAGACAGCCGCAGCGCGCGGGAACCCTTTGCCAGCTGGTGGTATGACAAACGCCATGAAATTAATAAACAGCAACACGCGGTTGAACGCACGCGTGAGCTATTTGCGAAAAGCCTGGATTATGCGAAACCGGAGACCCAGGGTGATTATGCCATTGCGGGACATTTCCTTTCTAAGCTGCCCAACGATGCGCATCAATACCTGGTGTTTTTGCATGCGACCACCCGCGATAACAAACATTGGCCAGAGGCGCACTGGCGCGAACTTATTGAACGGGTACAGCCGACGGGTCTGCGGGTGAAACTGCCGTGGGGTGCTGAACATGAGCATCAGCGTGCATTAAGAATGGCGGAAGGTTTTTGCCACGTTGAGGTGCTACCAAAATTAGCGCTGGAACAAGTGGCACAGCAGTTGGCGGGGGCACGCGCTGTCGTTTCGGTCGACACGGGTTTGAGTCACCTGACCGCCGCGCTGGACCGCCCGAATATTACGCTGTTTGGTCCAACTGATCCGGGGCTGATTGGGGGGTATGGGAAGAATCAGCATGAGTTAAAGGCAGAAAATAATAATTTAGAATACTTAAGCGCTTTAAATGTTTATAAGAAGCTCTCGATATTACTCGTGGACAACACGCTATGAATTACGTCATCATATATATTTTACTACTTCCCTTAAAAGGGATAATGCGTTTATTTTATCGCCCAACGGGGCGGAGCCTGGTAATTCAAACGGCTAAAATTGGCGATTTTATCAATATTACACCTATGCTTCGTGCACTCATAAAATCCGACGTACTGATTAGTAAGACGGTAAAACCATTAGCGGAACATGACGAAACCATATCTAAAATTTTTTTAATTGAAGAAGCCAAACGCAATTTAGTAACGAAAATTAATTTGGCTTTTTCTATAATGAATCGTTACGACAATATTTACTTGGTACAACCAAACAGCACCAACCTCTTTTTTTCCGCATTATGCAACGCGCCAAATAAGCAGTTTTTACGGACTTATGTATTAAAACCATACCATGCTATCTTCTATCGTACTGCCAAAGGGATTGTGGAGCATAGAAAACAAGATTTGACCATCGATAGCTACCTTAAACTCATTAATCGTGAATATAGTCATACTGATTTCCCTAAGCATGCTACCTCTCCGCTTTTTGAGCCTATTTCCCCCCCCGTTGCGCTGATGTCAGTTCATAAAAATTTAAGAATAGGCATCAGCATCTCAGCGGGTAATCGCGCAAAAACGATACCCGCAGCCGTGTGGAATAAGCTCATGGAGGCAATGGCTGATTTACCCTGCACATGGTATGTGTTTGGCCCTCCGTCCGAGCAACCCTATCTGGACGAACTGCTAACTCTAACTGGAAATAATGGAAACATTGTTAATTTAATAGGACATTTAACCCTTGAAGAGGTTCCATGGGCTATTGATAAAATGGATGTTTACATTGCGTCCGACTCAGGTAATGTCTACATCGCGGATGCGCAAAATGTACCAGTTGTAGTACTTTATGGACCCTGTAATGTTCAGGAACAACGTCCGATAAATAAAGTATTACTAATCGGCCCTGATAATATTCCAGCAACCAGCTTTATTTTTTCAGCACCCTATACATTCAAAAACTCTGCAGATGAACTTTTTAAGCTTGATGATGAAAAAATGCAGTCTATTAAGTCATTCATAATTGGAATATGGAATTCAAAATAAAATGACTCCTTCCTACCTGTCCAATCCAATTAATAACAGTGAACTGATAGGCTGTACGCTCATTGAAAAAAATGGTACTCCCTATCATGTCGCCTTTGCTATCAATCAGGCTTACACCCGAGGGATGGGGATTTCCCTTTTTTCACTGCTTAAACATCATCCAGAGCAGTCATTTCACGTACATATTTTTACCACAAGCATATCCGATCAGGACAAAAGTCGACTAAAAGTTCTGGCCAAACGCTATCCAGTCGCTATTTCTGTACACCTTTTTGATGAAACCTGGATGGACGATTTACCCACCATAGGCCGTTATTCTAAGAGTATTTATTTCCGACTCATCATTCCAGCCGTGGTGAAAAATCACAGTGACAGAGTACTTTACATTGACGCAGATACACTGGTCACTGGCGATCTCACAGACCTTCTTACGCTAGATTTTTTAGGTAAGACTGTTGGTGTATGTAACGACACGAAACGGGCACGACAGATACAATGTGCGGCATTAAAGTTGACGAGTGGTAATTATTTCAACTCTGGATTATTGATGATTAATATTCCGCAATGGAATTCCCACCATATTACCGAGCGTGTTTGCGACCTATTGACCAGAGAAGGTCCCTCTTTTCGATTCCCTGATCAGGATGCGCTAAATGTCCTGTTGGAAAATGAGACATATCTTCTACCAAAAAAGTACAACTATATTTATGACATTATATCTCATAAAGTATGGCATGAAATCCAATTACCTGAAGATACTGTAATGGTTCATTTCACCGGAAAATGTAAACCTTGGCATAACTGGGCTGGAGGGGATATATCAGAATTATATGATTATTATAACGCTCAATCCCCTTGGTCATCACAAGCCTATGAACAGCCGGGTAACTATAAAGAAATCAAACGCCTATCTCGTATACATTGGTATAAAGGAAATTACCTTCAATTCCTGGAATGCTCTGCAAAATATATCAAGATGAAGTTTTTCAAGTGAGGATGTTATGCGCTTACCATTAAGTTTTGAAAGCATGGGAAATAAAAAAAACCTTGGGAATGTTATTTTCTTCCTAATGCTTATCTCAATGTCATTTTTTCTCGTTTCAGGGGCGATATCACGAAACGCATTCTACATACTCACTTACATTGCAGTGATTACCTTTATATGGTTAGTCGTAAAACAAGACAAAAAGGTATATTTCTATTTAGTGCCCACTCTCTTTCTAGCCTTAGGGCTTTCAAAGTGGATTTGGGCACTTGTAACAGTGAACCATCATTTGCCTCTAATAGCAGAACATTATGAGATTAGCGGTAAAAGAATGATTTTAGGTTCTTTTTTACTTTATATTATCCACCGAATGAGTGCAGATTGGGAAATATCTCCATTACTGGTTAAGTATGGAACCCTCTTACTCTGCGCAATGCTGATAGTCGTTATCATAATTAATGTTAACATTGCCATAGCAACCCATAATCGTCCGAAAATCAATTCTGACGCAGCCACATCGGGCGCTTATATGTTTACACTTTTAGCATTGGTTACGCTATGGTCAATTCGCCATATTTTTAAGCGTCATTATATTTTACCGATAATAATAATCTCAGCCATCTCATTTATTCTTTTGGCCGTATCTGGCACTCGTTCCGCTATTATTCTCTTTACGATATTTTGTGTCGTCGGCGTTATTTATTATTTCGCCCACTCGAATTGGAAAATGATAGTTTCGGCACTTAGCTTACTCCTTCTGTTAATATTTACTGGATTTTTCTTTGCCGGGAAATATTCAAGTGAACTACTCGCACGCGTAGATTCAGTTAAAACTGAAGTCACGGAATATCAGAATGGTAACCCCAGCACGTCGATTGGGGGGCGAATTGGGATGTGGCAATCGGGTATCTGGGCTTTTGCTCAGCATCCATGGGGACAATCAGCAGATAGCCGCAATGATGAGGCAAAAATTTGGATAGAAAACAACCAACCCAGCAATAAGATTGCTCTTTGGAATATTCAGTTCCACACCCACAATGATTTGGTTGAAAGCTTTTCACTCCAGGGAATTATAGGTGGAGCTATTATGCTTTCCTTGTTTGCAAGCCTGCTTTTTTCCCCCTTTACGGGAAGTGAAAAGCGTTATGAATTGCTGCTATTAGCCATACCCGTCGTCTATTTCAGCATGGGTGATTCACAGTTTTATAATCGGGAATCTCCTTATTTCATTATACTTCTATGGGGATACTTTTTCATAATGAGACATGCTAAAACTTCATTTATTATTAACAAACAAAGCCGTTAGTTTATGACACAGAATATTGCACCTTTGCTATCCGTCATCACACCTATGTATAACGCGGGTGAGATGTTTCATAACTTTATGGAATCTCTTCTGGCGCAAACACTGAAATCACTGGAAATCATTATCGTTGATGATGGCTCGACCGATGGGTCCGGTCAATCTGCTGACGCTTATGAGCAACAGTATCCTCATGTACATGTTATTCATCAAACAAATGGCGGCGTATCTTTAGCACGTAATGCTGGATTGGATATTGCACGTGGTAAATATGTCACGTTCCCGGATTCAGATGACACCATGTCTCCGGAAATGTATCAAATACTAGTTGAAATGGCCGAACAGGAAAACCTGGATGCTGTCCAATGCAATGCTGAGTGGTTTTTTAAAACTAGCAAGACAGTTAAGCCTCTTATCCCATTAAAACGTTTAAGAAGCACTAAAATATTAAACGGTCCTCAATGGCTAAATAAAGCGCTCCAGACTCATCGATACATGCATGTGGTGTGGCTGGGCATTTATCGTCGTGAATTGATTGAGCAAAACAATCTTACTTTCGAACCAGGGCTGCATCATCAGGATATTCCCTGGACCACAGAGTTCATGTTCAACGCCAAACGCGTGCGCTACACCGAGCAAATGCTCTACCGCTACTACCTGCATGATGCCTCCATAAGCAACCGCAAACGCACCGGTCAGCGCAATGTGGAGTATCAACGCCACTACCTGAAAATCGCCAGGATGCTGGAAGAGATCAATACACGCTACCGCGATAAAGTTAAAATCTATCCCGCATTTCATTATCAAATCACACATGAAGCGCTCAGCGTCTGCCATTCCATTCGCCGTGAACCGGAAGAGAGCGCACGGCAGGCGATGATTGCGGATCTGTTTGCAACGCAAACCCATAAAAGGATGCTGCGTAATGCACGCGGCGCGCGGCAGTGGTATCAACTGCTGTTATGGCTGAGTCGCATTTATCGCTGGCGTAACAAATAAGCGTCGCGGCTGGCTTTCGCCCTATAGGGGTTTGCCCTACAATCAGCTCACTGAAATTTGAGATCATTTGAGTATGGCAAGCCCGATTCCAGTCCAATTTGCACCGAAAAACATTCTGCTGATCAAGCTGCGCCATCACGGCGATATGCTGCTGACCACGCCCGTTATCAATGCGCTCCGCCAACGCTATCCCCAGGCCAACATCGACGTCCTGTTGTACAAAGAGACGCGGCCGATGCTGGAAGCGCACCCCGCTATTCGCCAGTTGCACATCATTGACCGCAACTGGAAAAAAGAGGGTGGCTGGCAGAAGTTCCGCCACGAGATGGCTCTGCTTTCAGCTGTACGTGCCTGTCATTATGACCTGGTGATTAACCTCGCCGACCAGTGGCGTAGCGCGATTATCACGCGTTTTTCAGCCGCTCCGGTGCGTATTGGGTTTGCCTACGCCAAACGTGATCACGCCCTGTGGCGTTGGTGCCATAACTATCTGGTTTCGACAAAAACACATAATCAATTGCATACCGTCGAGCAGAATATGGCGGCGCTTGAGCCGCTAGGTATCAGCGCGGAAGGTGCAAAAGCCTCAATGCACTTTAGTGCGGCAGACAAACAGAAAGTGCAGGATGCATTGGCTCAGCAACAGGTCAGCGGGCCGTTTATCGTGTTACAGCCGACATCGCGTTGGGTATTTAAATGCTGGGAAGATGAAAAGGTCGCGCAGCTGATTGATACGCTCGCGGCTGACGGCCATACCCTTGTTCTTACCGCTGCCCCAGACCAGAAAGAGCAAGCGATGATTGCCCACATTCAGTCGCTGTGCCACAGCCAGAATGTGGTTTCACTTGCTGGGCAGTTTTCATTGCCGCAACTGGCGGCATTGATTGATGCCGCGCAGCTATTTATCGGTGTGGATTCTGCCCCCATGCACATGGCCGCCGCACTCGATACACCCTGTCTTGCGCTGTTTGGCCCCACCAAACTGCAACACTGGCGTCCGTGGGGTGAAAACAATCGCGTGATCTGGGCCGGTGATTATGCACCGCTGCCTTCGCCAGACGACATCGATACCAAAACAGAACAGCGCTATCTCTCAGCCATTCCGGTGGATGATGTGGTGGCCGCCGCCAGGAGTTTTTTGCATGACTAAGTTACGCCTGGCGATTGTCCGGCAGAAATATCGTCCGGATGGCGGTGCCGAGCGTTTCATCTCGCGGGCGCTGGAAGCACTGGACAGCGAACAGCTCGATCTGAATATCATCACACGTAGCTGGCAGGGCACACCCAATCCGGCCTGGCATCTGCACATCTGCAATCCCGCCAAATTTGAACGCGTATCGCGCGAACGCGGTTTTGCCCGCGCGGCACGTGCATGCTGGGAACGTGAAAAGTTCGATATCGTGCAGAGCCACGAACGCATTGCGGGCTGCGATATTTTTCGCGCCGGTGATGGCGTCCATCGCGTGTGGCTGGAACAACGTGCGCGTATCGTCTCACCCTGGCAGCGTTTGAGCGCCAGCCTGAGTCCTTACCATCGCTATGTTTTGCAGGCTGAAGCAGAGATGTTCAATGCAGCATCTTTAAAAGCAGTAATCTGTAACTCTGAGATGGTGAAGCAAGATATTTTGCGTCATTTCACGCTAGATGCCAGCAAAATCCATGTCATTCACAACGCCATTGATAGCCAGCGTTTCCAGCCAGCAACAGAAGCTCAGCGCTATGCCATGCGCCAGCAATTGACGCTGCCACAAGATGCCACGGTGATGATCTACGTGGGTTCAGGCTTTGAGCGCAAAGGCTTGAAAGCCGCCATCGAAGCACTCGCCCACAGCGATCGCTATCTGGTTGTGGTTGGCCAGGACAAGCAACTTTCACGCTATCAGCAGTTGGCTAACCAGCTTAATTGCCTCGATCGCTTGCGCTTTGTTGGCGTGCAGCAGGATGTGCAGCCCTATTATCACGCCGCTGACGCCTTACTGTTGCCCACGCTTTATGATCCTTTTCCGAATGTGGTGCTGGAAGCGATGGCCTGCGGTTTGGCCGTGATTACCAGCACCGGCTGTGGCGGCGCAGAATTTATTCAAGCCGGCCAGGAAGGCTTCGTTTGTGATGCATTAGATATCAAGGCATTAAATGACGCCATTGTCGCCACACCTGCACTTTCGCAGAATTCTGCCATGGGTGAAGCCGCACGCCGCAGAATCGAACCTTTTGGTCCGCAGCGGCTGGCGCAGTCGCTGACTTCACTCTATCAGCAGGTGCTGAATGCCAGCTGACGAAGTGGTATGAGCAGGCGGTCAGTTTCTGATAACATGCCGCCTTTCATGTGTTTTTTGACGCGAATCTGTCGTAACGATAACTATGACAACTCTATACACAGCCCTGCTCTATTTAATACAGCCACTGATCTGGCTGCGCCTGTGGCTGCGCGGTCGAAAAGCACCGGCCTATCGTAAACGCTGGGCGGAACGTTACGGCTACTGCGCGGGCAAAGTTGAACCGCACGGTATCGTGCTGCATTCCGTTTCTGTGGGTGAGACGCTCGCTGCCGTGCCGCTGGTGCGCGCATTGCGCCATCGCTATCCCACACTGCCCATCACCGTGACCACCATGACGCCCACGGGTTCCGAACGCGCTCAGTCCGCGTTTGGTAAAGATGTGCATCATGTCTATCTGCCCTATGATTTGCCCGGTTCGATTAACCGTTTCCTCGATACCGTTGATCCTCGTCTGGTGATCATCATGGAGACCGAGTTGTGGCCGAACATCATCCGTATTCTGCACCAGCGCCAAATTCCGCTGGTCATTGCCAATGCCCGTCTGTCAGAGCGTTCGGCCAAAGGTTATAAAAAACTCGGTGGCTTTATGCGTGATTTGCTGCAGCGCATCACGCTGATAGCAGCGCAGAACAACGAGGATGCTGAGCGATTCCTCAGCCTCGGCCTTAAACGAACGCATCTCGCCGTCACCGGTAGCCTGAAGTTTGATATCTCTGTAACGCCAGAACTGGCGGCCCGTGCGGTCACCCTGCGCCGTCAATGGGCATCGCGCCGCCCGGTGTGGATCGCAACCAGCACGCACGAAGGCGAAGAGACCATCATCCTCGATGCGCATCGTCGTCTGCTGCAGCAGTTCCCCGATCTGATGCTGATTCTGGTGCCACGCCATCCTGAACGTTTCAAAGATGCCTGTGAACTGACGCAAAAGCGCGGTTTCAGTTTCACTCTGCGCAGCAGCGGTGAAATTCCGTCTGGCGCAACGCAGGTTGTGATTGGCGACACCATGGGTGAATTAATGCTGCTTTACGGCATCGCCGATATCGCCTTTGTTGGTGGCAGTCTGGTAGAACGCGGCGGTCATAATCCGCTGGAACCGGCCGCCCATGCTATTCCGGTGCTGATGGGTCCGCATATCTGGAACTTCAAAGATATCTGCGCCAAATTGCAGCAGGCAGAAGGCCTGATCACCGTCACCGACGTGGTTTCGCTGGAGAAACAGGTGGCCAACCTGTTGCAGGATGATGATTACCGCCGCTATTACGGTCGCCACGCTGTCGAAGTGCTGCATCAAAATCAGGGCGCATTGCAGCGTCTGCTACAGTTACTCGAACCACATTTGCCGCCACGAGCTCATTAACGCATGCCACAACGCCAACGTCTTTCCGTGGTGATGATCGCCAAAAACGAAGCTGAATTGCTGCCGGAGGCGCTGGCCTCAGTGAGCTGGGCAGATGAGATTGTGCTGCTGGATTCAGGCAGCCAGGATAACACCGTAGCAGTGGCCCGCGCGCACGGCGCGCAGGTGCATCAGGCTGAAGGCTGGGCGGGTTTCGGCAAGCAGCGCCAGCGTGCACAAGCTCATGCAAGCGGCGATATGATTCTGATGCTGGATGCCGATGAACGTGTCACACCCGAGTTGCGCCGCGCGATTGAAAACGTACTTGAGCAGCCACCCTCCGCTACCGTTTATAGCCTGGGACGCAGCAATTTGTTTCTTGGCCGCTTTATGCGCCATAGTGGCTGGTATCCGGATCGCGTGATGCGCCTCTATCCTCGCGCACTCAATTACAATGACAATCTGGTGCACGAATCGCTGGAAACCCAGGGCGCATCGGTGGTGGCGTTACCAGGCGATCTCCAGCATCTCACCTGCCGCGATTTGATCGCTTTCCAACGCAAACAGATGAATTATGCCGAAGCCTGGGCGCAAGAACGTTTTCAGCGAGGCAAGCGTTGTGGCATCTTCTCGATTTTCAGCCACACGTTGGGCGCATTCCTTAAGACGTTGCTGCTGCGTGCCGGATTCCTTGACGGCAAGCAGGGCTGGATTCTGGCCGTCGTGAACGCACAATACACCTTTAACAAATACTCAGCGCTCTGGGCGCTGCATCACACCTCAACTCAAGGTCGCGTATGAGCACCAAAGCGATTTATCCCGGCACGTTCGATCCCATCACGTTGGGCCATGTGGATATTGTGACGCGCGCGGCGCAGATGTTTGATCGCATCGTGGTTGCCATTGCCGCCAGTCCCAGCAAAAGGCCGCTGTTTACACTCGATGAGCGCGTAGATTTGGCACGGCAGGCTACTCAGCACTTAGCCAATGTTGAGGTTTTGGGTTTTAGCGATTTGATGGCGAACTTCGCCAAAGCGCAAAATGCCAATGTGCTGGTGCGAGGACTGCGTGCAGTGTCAGATTTCGAATATGAGCTGCAGCTGGCACAGATGAACCGTCATCTGCTTCCTTCACTGGAGAGTGTATTTCTGATGCCGTCCGAAGGATTCTCGTTCGTGTCATCGTCGCTGGTGAAGGAAGTGGCGCGTCATAAAGGTGATGTGCAGGCATTTCTGCCTGCCGTGGTGCATCAGGCATTGCTGGCAAAACTGGCGCAGCCCTGATTAATGCTGGCAGCGAGGGCACCAGAAGGTGCTGCGCTGGCCATGTTTGCCGCTGACGATTGGCGTACCGCAGGCTCGGCAGGGTTCGCCCGCTCGGCCATAGACCTGCAATTCCTGAGCAAAGTAGCCAGGCTTCCCATCCGTTTGCAGGAAATCACGTAGCGTGGTACCGCCCTGCTCAATCGAACGCAGCAATACGGCCTTGATTGTCGCCACCATCAACTCCGCTTCATCACGACTCAAACTCATCGCCGGTCGATCGGGTAAGATCCCGGCGGTAAACAGTGATTCGCTGGCGTAAATGTTGCCCACGCCAACCACCACTTTGTTATCCATCAGCCACTGTTTAATGACCGTGCGTTTGCCGCGCGACTTCTCAAACAGATAAGCACCATCGAATTCGCTGCTGAGCGGCTCAGGACCGAGATGTGCCAGTACGCTGCTGCCTTCCAGATCAGGAGTCCACAACCACGCACCAAAGCGGCGTGGATCGGTATAACGCAGCACCTTGCCGTTGCTCATCACCAAATCGACGTGATCGTGTTTTGCGGCGGGTTGCTCACCAGGAAGGACTCGAAGGCTGCCAGACATGCCGAGGTGAATGATAATCCAGCCGTGTGGCAGTTCCAGCAGCAGGTATTTTGCGCGCCGTTGCACGCTCAGCACCGGCTGGTCACTTAGCGCATGGATTTCGTGCGAGACCGGCCAGCGCAGGCGTGAATTACGCACAATCGCATGCAAAATGGTCGCGCCTACCATATGTGGCTCAATACCACGTCGGCTGGTTTCTACCTCTGGTAATTCAGGCATGTCATCTCCTCAACAAACCGCAGAAACAAAAAACCCGGCCGAAGCCGGGTTTTTCGCAAGAACACTAAAATTACTTAATTTTAGCTTCTTTGTAGATCACGTGCTGACGTACAACCGGATCGAACTTTTTCAGTTCCAGTTTCTCTGGTTTAGTACGTTTGTTCTTCGTGGTGGTATAGAAGTGACCTGTACCAGCAGAGGAAACCAGCTTGATCTTCTCACGAATACCTTTAGCCATGATTCAGTTCCTTAGTACTTAGTACTTCTCACCACGGGCGCGGATTTCGGTCAGAACCGTATCAATGCCCTTTTTATCAATAACACGCATACCTTTAGCAGATACACGCAGAGTAACGAAGCGCTTTTCGCTCTCAACCCAGAAACGGTGAGAGTGCAGGTTCGGCAGGAAACGGCGTTTCGTCGCGTTCATTGCGTGGGAACGGTTGTTACCCGTCACCGGACGCTTTCCAGTTACCTGGCAGACTCGTGACATTTCTATTCTCCAAAAATCAAATCAGCTCGAGCTTTAAAAACTAGGTTTTGGCCGCCTCGTCAGGCCTTAGCCCGCCCAGGCGAGTTCCATGTGAACCCGCTAAGCTGGCCCAAACGCCAAACCCGAGATTCTCAAAGGTGGCGTAGTATACGCCGCTCAGCCCGAGTGCTCAAGTCCCGAACAAATAAAGATCCCGATGGATCGCGTGAAAATGCATCATTTCTGCTCAATCGGGCGGATGTTTTACAGCCATCCGCGTTCTGCGAAAGAGGTAAACTCGCCATGACCGATCACCAAATGATCCAGTAAGCGAATATTCAGCAGCGCGCAAGCCTGCCCGACTTTAACGGTGATATCGCGATCGGCACGGCTCGGTTCAGCGACACCAGAGGGATGATTATGCGCCAGAATCACGGCGGCCGCGTTGAGTTTTAACGCTTCACGCACAATTTCACGTGGATGGACTTCAACACTGGCAATACTGCCGCTGAACATTTTTTGCGCCTGCAGAACCCGATGCTGATTATCCAAAAACAGCGCCATAAAAACTTCTCGCTCCTGATGCGCCAGCACACTTTGCAGGTAATGCCTTGTCACCTGTGGATTCTCCATCACATTTTCTCGCGCCAGCTGACTGGCGAAAAAACGTCGTCCCAGTTCAGCAACCGCATGCAGTTGGGTAATTTTGGCCGTGCCTACGCCTTTAATCACGCTCAGTTCTGCTTCATTTGCGGTCATGATGCGATATAGCGAGCCAAACTCGTTAAGCATTTGTCGCGCCAATATCATCACCGGGATACCGTGGCTGCCGGTGCGCAAAAAAATCGCCAGCAGTTCTGCATCGCTCAATGATTCTGCGCCTGTGATGGCCAGTTTTTCTCGTGGGGCCAGTTCCGTCATGACATTCTCCTTCCTGGGTCAGGGCGATTGTGCGTATTTGCCAGGAGGCATACCAGCTAGCCGGTCGCGATTTCAGAGCCATCTCGCAAAGGGCACAGGCCGTGAAAAGGCGGTCGATGGATTTTGTGATAAAGTTGCCTGCATCTGCCGCATCACAGCGGCAATCCGTTTTGAGTTGAGGCAAAGAACATGACGGGATTAGCCGGAAAAAAAATTCTGCTCGGCGTCAGCGGCGGTATTGCTGCTTATAAAACACCCGAGTTGGTTCGTCGTCTGCGCGATCGTGGCGCAGAGGTGCGTGTCATGATGACTGATGCAGCGAAAGCCTTTATCACCCCGCTCAGCTTACAAGCCGTTTCCGGATATCCGGTGCTGGATGATTTACTCGACCCTGCCGCTGAAGCCGCGATGGGCCATATCGAGCTGGCGAAATGGGCTGATCTGATTGTACTGGCCCCCGCGACCGCCGATTTGATCGCACGTATCACGGCAGGGATGGCTAACGATTTGGTCACCACCGCCTGCCTCGCCAGCGCAGCACCTCTGGCGATCGTGCCGGCCATGAACCAACAGATGTACCGCGCGCCGATTACCCAGGAAAATCTTCAGCGTCTCAATCAGCGAGGCGTTCTGATTTGGGGGCCAGACAGCGGCAGCCAGGCCTGCGGCGATGTGGGCCCCGGCCGCATGCTTGATCCGCTGGCAATTGTCGCTCATGCGCTGGAGTGGGCCGCGCCCGTCAACGATCTGCAACATCTCAACATTATGATCACCGCCGGTCCAACCCGTGAGGCGCTGGACCCGGTTCGTTACATTAGCAATCACAGCTCCGGTAAAATGGGGTTCGCCATTGCCGCCGCCGCAGCAAAACGTGGCGCAACGGTGACACTGGTGGCGGGCCCGGTCACACTGCCCACGCCCGCTGGCGTCACGCGCGTTGATGTGGGGAGTGCACTGGAAATGGAAGCGGCGGTGATGGCGCAAATCAGCCAACAACATATTTTCATTGCCAGCGCTGCCGTGGCAGACTACCGGGCGGCAAACATTGCCGCAGAGAAAATCAAAAAACAGGGTGGCGATGATAACGTCACGCTGCAGTTGGTGAAGAACCCGGATATTGTCGCAGGCGTAGCGGCATTGCAGAAACATCGCCCTTATGTGGTGGGATTTGCTGCCGAAACCCAGAATGTGGAAGAATACGCGCGGCAAAAACGGGTGCGAAAAAATCTGGACCTGATCTGCGCGAACGATGTGGCGCAGGCAGGACAGGGATTCAATAGCGACACCAATGCTCTTCACCTTTTTTGGCAGGAAGGAGAGAAAGTCTTACCGCTCAGTGATAAGACGCTCCTTGGCCAACAATTAATAGACGAGATTGTCAGCCGTTATGATGAAAAAAATCGACGTTAAAATTCTGGATGCGCGCGTGGGTAACGAATTCCCACTGCCAACTTATGCCACCTCGGGTTCTGCGGGTCTCGATCTGCGTGCTTGCCTTGATGGTGCACTGGAGATCTCCCCAGGCATGACCACGCTGGTGCCAACCGGTCTGGCAATTCACATTGCTGACCCTGCGCTGGCCGCTGTGATTTTGCCCCGCTCAGGTCTGGGCCATAAGCATGGGATCGTGCTGGGCAACCTGGTGGGCTTAATCGACTCCGATTATCAGGGCCAACTGATGGTCTCCGTCTGGAACCGTGGTCAGGATAGCTTTACGCTGCAGCCTGGCGACCGTTTGGCACAACTTGTCTTTGTGCCTGTGGTACAAGCCGAATTCAACCTGGTGGAAGATTTTGACACCAGCGATCGCGGCGCCGGCGGTTTCGGCCACTCCGGTCGTCAGTAACACGCGACACTTTTCGCAAGCCATCTTTTTATCTCTCGTCGCCACGGGCCAAACCGCTTGTGGCTGACGAGGCAGTATTGCCTGTTTTTGGTGAATTTCAGGGGTCTTGAAGGTCATGGCAGAAAAAAAAGCCGCGAAACGGAATCGTCGCGAAGAGATTTTGCAGGCGCTAGCGCAAATGCTGGAGTCGGGCGATGGCAGTCAGCGAATCACCACCGCCAAGCTGGCAGCCAATGTAGGCGTTTCGGAAGCGGCACTCTACCGTCACTTCCCGAGCAAAACGCGTATGTTCGACAGCCTGATCGAGTTTATTGAAGACAGTCTGATTACCCGCATCAATCTAATCCTGAAAGATGAGAAAGAAACACTCGCACGACTGCGTTTAATCGTGCAGCTGATTCTGGGATTTGGTGAGCGTAATCCGGGGCTGACGCGCATTTTGACCGGCCATGCGCTGATGTTTGAACAGGATCGTCTGCAAGGTCGCATCAACCAGCTGTTCGAACGCATTGAGGTGCAACTGCGTCAGGTGATGCGCGAGAAGAAAATGCGTGACGGTGAAGGTTTCCAGACCGATGAAACACTGCTGGCGAGCCAATTACTGGCGTTCTGCGAAGGATTGCTTTCCCGCTATGTGCGTTCTGAATTCCGCTATCGTCCAACAGCTGATTTTGAGAGCCGCTGGCCACTGATTGCGGCACAGCTAGTGTAACGATTCATCCAGCGCGCCCATGATTGGGTACGCGATAAAGTACCGTGGTTCATCATCCGGTCGCCAGCGATGGCGACCGTGATAAAGCCGCGGTGTTAGATACCGTACTCTTTACGATACGCCCGCACTTTCGCCAGATGGTCTGCCATTTCCGGCTTCTCTTCCAGATAATCAATCAGTTCCGCGAGCGTAATGATCGCCGTGACTTTGCACTGATAGTCACGTTCCACTTCCTGAATGGCGGAGATATCGCCACGGCCGCGCTCCTGGCGATCCAGCGAAATCATGACGCCCGCCAATGTGGCATTGTGCGCGCTGATGATATCCATCGATTCACGAATGGCGGTACCTGCGGTGATCACATCATCCACCAGCATCACCTTACCCTGCAGCGGGCTACCGACCAGCAAGCCGCCTTCACCATGGTCTTTGGCTTCTTTACGATTGAAGCAGTAAGGCACATCGCGATCATGATGATCGGCCAGTGCGACGGCCGTGGTGGTGGCAATCGGAATCCCTTTGTAGGCCGGGCCAAACAGCAGATCAAAATCAACGCCGCCATCCACCAGCGCCTGCGCATAGAAACGTCCCAGCAGCGCTAAGTCACGGCCGGTATTGAATAAACCGGCATTAAAGAAGTACGGGCTTTTACGACCCGATTTCAGGGTGAACTCACCAAACTTCAGCACCCCTTTGTTCAGGGCGAATTCAATAAACTGACGCTGCCAGGCTTTCATTTCTCACTCCTCAAATAAAGAAAAGGCGACTCTATGGTCGCCTGTTATATCAATTTGTTAGCGCTGCTTTTTGCGCCTGAATCAACTGCTCAATGCCGCCTCGCGCCAGCGCCAGCAGCTGCAGTAATTCCTCATGGCTGAACGGCTCGCCTTCGGCGGTGCCCTGCACTTCAATCATGCGGCCATCTTCAGTCATGACGACGTTCATATCGGTTTCAGCCGCAGAATCTTCCACGTACTCCAGATCGCACAGCGCTTCACCACCAACGATACCGACCGAAATCGCCGCCACCATGCCTTTTAACGGGCTGGCTTTTAACTTGCCCGCCGCAACCAGCGCATTCAACGCATCGGCTAACGCGACGCATGCACCGGTAATCGACGCCGTACGCGTGCCACCGTCGGCCTGAATCACGTCGCAGTCCAGTGTGATGGTGAACTCGCCCAGCGCATCCAAATCCACCGCGGCACGCAGCGAGCGAGCAATCAGACGTTGAATCTCCAGCGTACGGCCACCTTGCTTACCTTTGGCCGCTTCGCGCGCCATACGGCTGTGGGTGGAACGCGGCAACATGCCGTATTCCGCAGTGACCCAGCCCTGACCTTTGCCTTTGAGGAAACGTGGCACACCCTCTTCAACGGTGGCGGTGCACAGCACTTTGGTTTCACCGAACTCAACCAGCACGGATCCTTCTGCATGTTTGGTGTAGTGACGAGTGAGGGTGACGGGACGCACTTCAGATGCGTTACGGCCTGCTGGACGCATGGTTTCTCTCCGGCTTACTTAGGTTTGGCTGCGCATTATACGGACTTCGTGCGCGGCTGTCCTGCCTACATGCGGCACTTTTCCCGGATGAAATTTCGCCTCAGCTGTGGCTAAATGCGCCCTTTCCTCTTATAAAAAGACAAATGATGACAGCAATACTCCATTTCCTGCTGGCGCTGGTGGTGATCTTCGCCCTTGCGCTTTTGGTCAGCCATGACCGCAAACTGATTCGCCCACGTTTTATTATTCAATTGCTGGTGGTTGAAGCGGCACTGGGTTGGTTCTTCCTGCATTCTGCGGGCGGCCAGTCTGTGGTGACCGCTGTCGGCGGCTTCTTTGAAACCTTATTGACCTTTGCTGCACAAGGTACCGATTTTGTGTTCGGCAATATGGCGAAACAGGGACTGGCGTTTATTTTCCTCGGCGTGCTCTGTCCAATTGTGTTCATCTCCGCTCTGATCGGCATCTTGCAGCACTGGCGTATTCTGCCGTTGTTGATTCGTCTGGTCGGTACCCTGCTGTCGAAGGTGAACGGGATGGGCAAACTCGAATCATTCAATGCCGTGAGTACGCTGATTCTGGGTCAATCGGAGAACTTCATCGCCTATAAAGGTATCCTCGGCGATATCTCCGCACCGCGCATGTACACCATGGCCGCGACCGCGATGTCGACGGTGTCGCTATCGATTGTCGGTGCTTACATGTCGATGATTGATGCAAAATATGTGGTTGCCGCACTGCTACTGAATATGTTCAGTACCTTTATTATCCTGTCGATCATCAATCCGACACGCCCGGAAAATGAAGAACGCATTGCACTGGATAAGCTGCACGAAGACCAGAGCTTCTTTGAGATGCTGGGCGAATACATCCTGGCAGGTTTTAAAGTGGCGATGATTATTCTGGCGATGCTGATTGGTTTTATCGCCCTGATCGCCGCCATTAACGCTCTGTTTGCCGCGGTATTTGGCTACAGCTTCCAGCAACTGCTTGGCTATGTCTTCTATCCGTTTGCGTGGTTGATTGGCATTCCTTCTGCCGAAGCCCTGCAAGCGGCAAGCATCATGGCGACCAAACTGGTGGCCAATGAATTTGTGGCCATGATTGAGCTGAAGAAAGTCGCTGCGGAAATGTCACCGCGCGGTCTCGGCATTCTGTCCGTGTTTTTAGTGTCGTTTGCTAACTTTGCCTCAATTGGCATCGTGGCGGGAGCGATTAAAGGACTGAATGAGCGCCAGGGCAATGTGGTATCGCGCTTTGGCTGGAAGCTGGTTTATGGTTCCACGCTAGTGAGCCTGCTGTCAGCCGCGTTTGCAGGATTGTTCATTTAATCACAGCGGAGCGGCCAGCTAGCCGCTCTTTACAGGGCCGCGCCCATCAAAGCGGCCCTGTTCTGCTTTAGAACGCGACACACACCAGTGAATCGACACGCATCACCGACTCCTGATCGAAGCGCTTTTTATAAATGTCGCGCAGCGCATTGATGCTGTCAGAACTTGCACGGTCCGGCTGATGTATCAGCATTAGCGCTTTGCTGTTTTCACGCGCCAGCTTTCCACCCTCTCCCAGCCACTGGCCTTTACCGTCATACACTGAAAGCCCGTCTTTGAATCGTGGTGTGACATCATTATCAACAAATTGCTGCCATTCGCTGCTGCTGATGACGCCGCCTTTCGGCTTGTTCATCCCGAACCACAGGGTGGTTTGCATCATGATGTCCCCTGAGCCGCACACAGCAACAGGAGCGGTATTCGGTGGGATCTGTTCAGGAGGTGCAGCGGTTGTCTGGCATCCGGCCAGAAAGAAGACGAACGCCAACGGCATCGCCAATTTATTCAGCATCATAGCCTCAGACTGTTTAGGTATCACACAGGACATCATAGGGTGTGAAAGGTGGATACGTCATCCTTTTCACCGAAAGTTGCGCGCTGCGTTAGCTCATTGCGCTTATGCCTATCATGGTTTGGCTGCCATCACTATAATGCGAGGAACATTCCTGAAAATGAGTACAAGCTTATGATCCGCAGCATGACCGCTTACGCCCGCCGCGAAGCAAAAGGCCACTGGGGCAGCGCAGCCTGGGAAATCCGTTCGGTAAACCAACGCTATCTGGAAACCTACATCCGTCTGCCGGAACAATTTCGTAGCCTGGAGCCGGTGATTCGCGAGCGTATCCGTAATCGCCTGACGCGCGGTAAAATCGAGTGCAACCTGCGCTTTGATGCCGACCCCAGTGCGCAAGGTGAGCTGCAACTGAATGAGGCGTTGGCGAAACAGCTGGTGCGTTCCGCCAACTGGGTGAAGATGCAGACCGATGAAGGCGCGATCAATCCGCTGGATATTCTGCGCTGGCCAGGCGTGATGTCAGCTCAGGAACAGGATCTGGATGCTATCAATACCGAACTGCTGACCGCACTCGACGGCGCACTGGATGACTTCATCATTGCTCGTGAAAGCGAAGGCACTGCGCTCAAAACCCTGATTGAGCAGCGTTTAGAAGGCGTGTCGCTGGAAGTCAGCAAAGTCCGTGCGCAGATGCCGGAAGTGGTGAAGTGGCAGCGTGAGCGTCTGGTCAGTAAACTGGAAGAAGCGGAAGTGCAGCTGGAAAATACGCGCCTTGAGCAAGAACTCGTCATGATGGCGCAGCGCATTGATGTGGCGGAAGAGCTGGATCGTCTGGATGCGCACGTCAAAGAGACCTATAACATCCTGAAGAAGAAAGAAGCGGTTGGCCGCCGTCTCGACTTTATGATGCAAGAGTTCAATCGTGAGTCGAACACACTGGCCTCTAAGTCGATCAATGCCGATATCACGGCGTCAGCTATCGAGCTGAAGGTGTTGATTGAACAGATGCGCGAGCAGATTCAGAATATCGAATAATTTCCACTATTATCCATAAAAATCCATAAGCCCATGTTAAATGGGCTTTTTAATTTTTTCCATTAATGAACATGCCCATTGAAATCAACTTTTGTAGAGAGTGGATTGGTGAGTAGTTTCCGTTTATTAGTCAAAAATCATAAGTAACCATTCGCCACTACCAATGGTAACGCTATATACCAAGGTTTTGGGGGAGGCACTCCAATGATACTGATTAAGTATCCGATTGAAACGGGGGATATTACACTGGTGACCTATGGGACCCATCTATTACGTGGTGAATACTATCTTTGATACCAGCAACATCATTCATCGCTACTCACATCCGATATGAAGAAATGATTAACACTTCAGCTGCTTTCAAAGTGGATATAGTCATTAAATTTCAGGCTGTAGCTAGATAAGATGAACACTTTCTTCAGTCTATTACTCCCCCTTTCATTGCTTGAAGCCTTTAACTACAGCTCGTTAAGCAACAAGGGCGTCAAAATGTGTTTTCTTCATCCGCACGGTTTGAAGCCTCGCGCACATAACCATACAATAACTAAGAGTAACTATTGGTGCGTGCTTGCACCCGATGGATTAACAATAAAAGGACGAGTGAACATGCCAATTCCAGCTCATCTGTGGCTCAAAGACGATGGTGGTACGTTGATCAAAGGCAGTGTTGATGTGCAGCACAGAGAGAACAGCATTGAAGTTATCGGTTTTTCACATGCCATTACTCTTCCTGTTGATTCCCAAACCGGGAAGGCGACTGGCAAACGTAAACACGCTCCCATCTCATTCGAAAAGGATTTTGATGCTTCCAGCCCTTACTTGTTCAAGGCTGTAACAACCGGCCAGAAGCTTGAAGCGGCCGAGTTCAAATGGTACCGCATCAATGATGCTGGTCAGGAGCAGGAGTATTACAATATGCTACTGGAAGGGGTCACGGTTATTTCATTTAGTCCTGGGATGCCAAATACCAAAATTTCCGGCATGAACGGAACAAACCATACCGAGTCGATCGCTTTAATGTATGAGAAAATCACTCATAAGTATTGTGATGGTAATGTACAGCATTCTGATGCCTGGAATGAAAGATGAAATGAGGGGCTTACGCCCCTCTAAATCTTAAATATAATCTATTAATTCAAGGATCAAGTTAAATGAAATCATTGCAACAAGGGCAATCACATTAACCTTTAAATAATAAACAAAAAATCGTCTGGAAATTTCCTTGAACGACTTGCACCTCTCAATTACCGAGTCAAAAAAAACCCTAATAATTGAAAATGGAATCAATGAAATCAGTATAGATATATGAATGAGAACCCAATCTTTGAAATTCATCATGGGCTCGCCGTCTGGGAACACCCCAAATAAATCAGCTAATTTATTTAAAAAATCCGAGTTTATATAGTTATCGCTTACGCTGTAGTAATAATCCAGCTTAGCCATACCTATCAATACGACTATGAATACAATAAGCCATGTAAACTTACGGACAGGTCGTCCCATTATCGATAACCTCTATTTTTCCATAAGATTTAATGTTTGAGCCGGGTATCTCAAATTGAGGCTGGTTTAAAATTGCGGTTTTAATTTTGTAAAAATCTGTTCTGTGTACCAGTGTTATACACCCTTCAGACACTTGGCCCGGATGCAAACGAAAACTGCCACGTAATACACCCTCATAGAAAGTATTGTCGTCTATAACGCCATCATCTCTATAGAGCGCAAACCATTCATAATGATCTACGATTGTGCCGCGCACGATTGATAAGCCAATATCGGCAACTGCTGCACGCACCATATTAGACGCGCTCCCCCAGGGGCGATCTACAATGTAGTAATTGCCTGGCGGCGTCGGCCCCAAGCTTTTTACATGCGCGCATCCACCTTTGTTGACGTAGTTTTGCTGGCCTGAAAAAGCCATGAACGTCCCTACACCGTAAATCGTCAGTGGTGCGATATCTGCACCGTTAAGAATGAACTTCCCTTGTATCGCCATCCTTTGCTACCTCCATATAATAAACCATGGTTATTATATGGATAATATCCCTATTTTAAAGCAGACATTCACTGTTCGCTCTTCTCGTTAGCAACTTAAGACTCCTTGTAGGCGGGCGGAGTAAATCTATAATCACACCCATCACGTTTCGCTTATCCGCTAGACCAATTTACTGGCTTTTCAATGTAAAGATTGTGAAAGCTTTGATGATTATGCATGTCAATTGCTGACCAAACGTGACCTTGAATTGGCCTGATGGACTATCACAAAATGAAACTATGCTGTTGTTTATCATAACTTATTCATTTTCCAATCTCGGTAACCTCTGTCGAATAACCCCCTTCTCAATGAAACCTCTCAATCCTAAAGATTGCAGAGATTGCGTTTCTTTGAAGGCACTATTTGCTAATCTACTGGTCGTAATTAACACAGTCGTACCGCCAGGAATTCATGGACATCCTTCTTTGTGCGATACATCCACTCTTTCCCTGAAGGCGTTATGAAGAAAAACGGGCAGTTCAACACCAAACTTTTGCATCCCCGCTATTGGTTCACCTGGTTTGGGCTAGGTGTGCTGTGGTTGCTGGTGCAGCTCCCCTATCCTGTTTTAATTCGGCTTGGCGCCTCTGCCGGCAAGCTGTCGCGCCACTTCCTGAAGCGTCGTGAGCGCATCACCCGCCGCAATATTGAACTTTGCTTCCCCCATATCAATGAGGAAGATAAAGAGGTATTGATCGCGGGTAACTTTGAATCCCTTGGTATGGCGCTGGCAGAAACCGGCATTGCCTGGTTCTGGTCTGATGCGCGCGTTCGCCGCTATTTCCATGTTGAAGGTTTGCATAACCTGCAACATGCCCAACGAGATCAACGTGGCGTGATGGCGATTGGCGTGCATTTTATGTCGCTTGAGCTGGGGGGGCGCATCACCGGGCTGTGTCAGCCGATGATGGCGATGTATCGTCCGCACAATAATCAGGCAATGGAATGGGCACAGACGAAAGGTCGTATGCGATCAAATAAGGCGATGATTGATCGTCGCGATCTGCGCGGTATGGTGCAGGCGTTGAAACAGGGCGAAGCCGTCTGGTTCGCGCCAGATCAGGATTACGGCCCAAAAGGCAGCGTTTTCGCACCGCTGTTTGCTGTCGAAAAAGCGGCTACCACCAATGGCACCTTCGTTTTATCGCGTCTGGCTAAACCGGCCATGCTAACGATTGTGCTGATCCGCAACAGCGATAAGAGCGGCTATCAGCTCATCATTCAGCCGGAGTTGCAAAACTATCCGTATGAAGATGAAGCGGCTGCCGCGGCATACATGAATAAAGTGATCGAGAAAGAGATCCTGCGCGCACCTGAGCAATACTTATGGCTGCACCGCCGCTTTAAAACTCGCCCACCGGGTGAAGCGTCACTTTACGTCTAATCTGTTGATGCAGCAGGCATTCGCCTGCTGCCCCTTCTGCACTGCTCACATTTACCAACCATTCTTAACGAAAAACAGGTTTGTCAAAAATTGCACAGACTCATGTAATGGTCTGCTCTCTTCTATTCTGACCAAAAACATGAACCTGCAATTTACCACTAAACCACGCGCGCTGCTGGCGCTTGCCGTGGCCAGCGCACTGCTGGCTGGTTGTGCCAATCCGCACGGCTTACATCCTCATAACTCATTGCTCGATGCCAACTCACTGCAAGCCAATGCATCCCTTAGCGGCGCGCATTTCAGCGCAGCAAACTGGCCGAAAACCGAATGGTGGCAGGGATTCAATGATTCACAACTGAATCGGCTCATTGCTGATGCCATGACTTCAAGCCCGGACCTGCAGGTGGTGAATGCGCAGGCAGATAAAGCCAATGCGCAGGTCATTGCCGCCGATGCTGAGCGCTATCCCGATGTAGACCTCAATGCCGGAATCACGCGTTCACGTGTGGCAAAAGTCGACGACCCGCTTCTGCAAGGGAAAAGCTACAGCACGCTGCGCACGGCCAATATCGGCATGAGCTACACCTTTGATCTGTGGGGCGGCAAGAAAGATGCGGCAGAAGCCGCGCTGGGCCAGGCGCGCGCCAGTGAGTTAGATCGTCAGGCCAGCCAGTTGACACTCGCCGTCAACGTGACGCGCGCCTGGAATAACCTCAACCTGGCCTGGTCGAACGCTGAACTGGCAAAGCAGAATGCCGATCGTTCCAGTGGCATCGCCAAAATTCAGCAGCAGTATGTCAGCGCCGGTCTGACGTCCGACTATCAATATAAGCAGGCGCTGTCGCAGCAAAAAACCGCTGAAGCAACTCTGACCGAAGCCAGACAGAATGTCACCGATGCTGGCATTCAACTCTCCACGCTGATCGGCAAAGGGCCCGATTACTGGCACCAACTGAAACCGGCGAAAATGAGTGTCCCAATTGCCGCCACGCTGCCGGGTAATATTCCAGCGGAGCTTTTGGGCCGTCGCCCGGATGTGGTGGCAGCACGCTGGCGCGTAGAAGCGGCATCAAAACAAATTGCCGCAACCAAAACCGAGTTCTATCCCAACATCAACCTGGTGGCGGAAGCCGGTACACGTTCACTGCTCGGCGATGCATTTTTCGGTGCACCCAGCCGATTCTTTAACGTGGGTCCAAGTCTGTCTCTGCCGATCTTCGATGCCGGCAAGCGCCGCGCCGATTTAGCCGAAAGTGACGCTAACTATGATCTGGCCGTGGCGCAGTACAACAAGCTGCTGATTGGCTCCCTGGGTAATATCAGCGATACCATTACGCAACTGCAGTCGATTCAGGATCAGCTGGCGCAACAGCAGAGCGCGAATCAACTCATTCATAGCGCATGGGATGATTTAAACCGTGAATACACCGCAGGATTGCGTCCGTACCTTGATGTGCTAACCATTCAGAACCAACTCATCGAGTCCGATCAGAAACTGGTGGCGTTACAAGCGCAGCAGATCAATCTGGCGGTGGTGCTGATTGAAGACTTGGGGGGCGGATTCCAGAACGCTAGCGCTTCAGCTAAGGGATAAGCTGACGGCTGGCATTCTGCCGCACATTAATGAATGATAGTCCGCACCTGGAATACTTTGCGGATTATCATGATGGAACAGAATGCCAATGCCGGCTGGTTACGGCCGCTTATCGCTGACCGACTGACGCCTTATCTCGAAATTGATGCGACGCGTCTGCAACGTAATCTGCAACACATGCAGCAAAAAGCCGATGCTGCGGGTGTCGCGCTGCGCCCACACATTAAAACCCATAAGAGTGTCTGGATTGCCGAGCAGCAACGTCAATCAGGTGCGCGCGGTATTACCGTGTCAAAACCCAGTGAGGGTATTGCCTTTATCCTCGGCGGGGAGCGCGATGTACTGCTGGCTTATCCCGTTGTTCACGCCGATACACTCTCTGAATTACTGGCTGTCGCCGTGCAACATCAGGCGCGTGTCACCTGTATTGCCGACTGTGCTCTCGGCGTCACGGCCATCGCTCAAGCGCATCGCCAGCAACCCAGCTGTGAACTCTCTATCGCCATTAAAGTCGATGTGGGATTGCATCGCGTGGGAGTTGATCCGCACAGCGGTGACGCCGTGGCATTGGCGCAGCAGATTAAAGCAGCGGGATTGCCTTTTGCCGGACTGGTTTCGCACGCCGGCCATGCTTACGGCGCAGGTCATGCCGAGGCTATTGCTGAAGTTGCACAGCAAGAAATCATATTAATGCACCAGGTTCAGCAGCAATTGATCGCTGCAGGCTTTGCGCGTTGCCCCATTTCTGTTGGCTCTACGCCTACAGCACTGGCCGCGCCGGTGGCTGAAGGCAGCGACGAGATTCGTCCAGGAAATTATGCGCTGCTGGATCTTACCGCCTGGCGCCTGGGGCTGTGCACGCCCGATGCGCTGGCACTCAGCGTGGTAACGCGTGTAGTGGCGGTGAATCCGCATTTCGCGATTATTGATGCCGGCTCCAAGATGCTCAGCTCTGATAAAGGTCCGCACGGCACTAACGCCAGCGGTTTCGGTATCGCCGTTGATGAGCAGGGCAACCAATACGACGTTCTGAAGCTTTCGGAAGAGCATGGTTTTCTGCAATACGGAGATCATGCTCCGGCGCGTGGGGCTCTGCTGCGCATCTTCCCCAATCACAGCTGCGCGGTAGTGGCTCAATCTGACCGCTTTGTTTTACGCCATCAGGACGGCACAGCAGAGACGAAGGATATTCAGGGACGCGGCAAGTTTATCTGATAGCAGGATTTTTACTGGAAACCTCTGTTGCAGCACACTTCCACTATCCTGCCATTTGCAGCGGAATCCCCTTCAGTTAAGGTACTCTTTGCTGTAGGCAGTCTCATCATTCTATAGGGTACGGCCTTAAGACCGCCATTTTACTGTGGCGGTCATCATTCATCTCCAGAAGCCACCCTTACGGATTCCCTGCCTTTCATTCGCCTAACGGAGGTTCCATGCTGCCATCTCAGACAGTCACGCTGACCATTCCTCGCAACTGGTTAGATTTATATGAAACCATCTGGAAACCTGAATGCTTTGCCAAATGGGCCAGTGGGCTAAGTGCCAGTACGCTCACGCAAGAGGGTAACTACTGGAAAGCCAAAGGACCTGAAGGTTCAGTGAAAATCCGCTTCACGCCACATAACCCCTTTGGCGTCATGGATCATTGGATCGATACCGGCAGCGGTAAGGAGATTTATATGCCGATGCGCGTGATTGCTAACGAAAAGGGAGCCGAAGTGGTGATGGTGGTTTATCGCCAACCCCTTATGTCTGATGAAAAATTTTCTCAGGATGTTGCCTGGGTAAAACGCGACCTGGATCAACTTCTTCACCTGTTAACTCATTAGAATCAATGCATTATAAAAATCGTAATGCTTTAACTTTCGCTGGAAGTAATCCATAAAAAAGTCAATTTTTTCCACGTAATAGCGTTTAACTGTTTAACAATAATATCTGCTCCTTTTCGTGCTAATCACCAGTCTGGCTAAAGTCTTCTCACCAGGAAAATTCCTGGTGAGAGCACGCCCCCTAAGTCTTAGTCCCTCTGATTTATCGGTGTTTTTTCTTACTTATTCAAATGACTTGTTTAATCGCCGATCAAAATGTCTGACAGGACTTATTAATCGCTCAGCCGTCCTCTTATCTATTCTGATGCAAAGTCTGAAACCATTTATTCCTGAAGTTCATTTATAGGAGTTTTCTTATGGTGTTAATTTAATTAAAACACGGTATAACTCATTCACACACAGCAATACCCGATAATAACAACAGCAGGGAAATAATATGGATCGCTCAACCTATCCTTTGTTGTCTGAAAAAGAATTTGTTGAGATTGCCAGTAGGATACTGGCCGGGGAATATAATAATTCAAAGGGATTTTATAATGATCTTGCGGATTTCCTCCGAACAGGAGGAGATACCGCTGAGACAATGAAATATTTACGCGCCAGGGGCATCTCTTTAAATTCAGAGCATCATTTAATTGAATGCATCTTTACGTGGCAAACTTTGAAAGGCATTTCAGGGCTGCGTCAGGACACGCTGCATTGATGTGATCTGTACTCTGGGCAGGCGCCCGGGTGAACCCTTAATTGCATTGGTACATGTACCATAACGAGCAGAACATGGCGATAAGAGAAAAAAGTTTGGCCAGCGCCAAATGGTCAATTTTGTCATCCATAAAAATCGTCGGCATTGGTGTTTTACAGCTTTCACTTCTGGCACAAATACTTCAGGCAAACGAGTTAGATTTACTCGCCATTGCCATTGTGATGTTATTGATTATTGATACGCTTGCCGATCGTGGGTTTGGTAATTCAGTTATCAGAAATATAAACCTTAATAACAGCGAACTTTCCATTCTCTACTGGGGAAATGTGTTAAGTGGCATGATGATATTCGCCGTGCTGTTTATTGGTAGTGATTTATATAGCCGAATAATGAATCAACCGGAAATGGCGATTATGCTGGAAATGATTTCGGTGATTTTCATCATTATTCCGCAAGGGCAACATTATCGCGCCATATTACAGCGTGAGAAACAATTCTCGCGTATCGCCTTCACAGAAACCTCATCGGTGCTGGTAGGCCTGGGTGTCACACTGTTTACCGTATGGCTGACCCCTTCAGTGTTGTGCGCTATCTGGGGCTACCTGGCCATGGTATCCATCAGAATGCTGGTCTACTGCTACTACGGTCGTTCCTGGTTCCAGCCAGAATACCGTTTTAGCCTGAAAAGTTTCGCTAACGTGCGAGCAAGAAACGGATAATAAAAACAAGTCTGTATGGTGGGCTCTGGGCATCTGAGAAGATGCGTTCGCGTGCTGGTCGCCAGCACGCTTTTTTCTTTTTTGATACGGTTAACATCTCTTCTTCCCCGTCCTCTTACCTCTCAGACCTGCACGATCACGTGGATCACATCACATTTTTTAATGCGAAAGCATAACGCACTCCTGATTTATCAAGCGGGTTAAGCCTGTTAGCATGTGCGGCATCAAAACAGCTAATCCGATGACGTCTGCTTTAGAAATACTCAGTGGTCGATAGCTGAGGAAATCTTTAGGCTGGCCGCCGATCTTTTGGAGTGCTCTATGTTATTAACCGTTCTCTACATTATTGGTATCACCGCCGAAGCTATGACCGGTGCGCTGGCCGCTGGTCGCCGCAAAATGGATCTGTTTGGCGTCATCATCATTGCGTCCGTCACTGCAATCGGAGGCGGCTCGGTGCGTGACATCTTGCTCGGGCATTATCCGTTGAGTTGGGTTAAAAACCCGGAGTACATCATGATCGTAGCCGCCGCTGCGGTGGTGACCACTTTTGTTGCCCCTTTAATGAATCATCTGCGTAAAGTGTTTCTGGTACTGGATGCGCTTGGCCTGGTGGTGTTCTCCATTATTGGCGCGCAGGTCGCGCTGGATTCTGGTCATGCCTCGATCATTGCCGCTATTGCCGCCGTGATCACGGGGGTTTTTGGTGGCGTGCTGCGTGATATGTTCTGCAATCGCATCCCGCTGGTATTCCAAAAAGAGCTCTATGCCGGTATCGCATTTGCCGCAGGTTGGCTCTACATTCTGCTGCTCAAAACGCCGCTTCCCCATGAAGCCGTGGTGATCATTACGCTGCTGGCCGGCTTCATTGGCCGTTTATTAGCGCTGCGCTTCCGCCTTGGCCTGCCGATCTTCAACTATCCCCACCCCGAGCATTGAAGGTGCAGCAGGAATTTCCTGCTGCTGTAAAAAGCGAATCAGTTGCTGTAACGCCTCATCCTGCAGCATGGTCACAATCCGCTCTGCCAGCGTGCGCCCGATGCCGGGTAACTGCTGCCACTCTTCTGTCGAGCGAGCCAGTAACGCTGTCCAGTCGTTATCCGGTAAGGCCTGCAACGCGGAACGGGGAAGCGGTAGACCTAATGCGCTCACCCAGCGCCGAAAGGGCTGCTGACGTGTCTGTTGGAAACGTTGCCAAATCTCTTGTGCCCGCGCAGAGGACATCCCGCTGTCCTGCGCGATCTCTTCTGGCGTTAACGTCAGCCAGGAGAAAAGATGGGTGATCGCGCCACTGTTCAGTAACCGCTGCCAGCGACTACGTTGCACGCCAGGGATGTTCAGCACCGATTTCTGACTGAGCCAGCTCAGGCGTGATAAAAACTGCAGCCGGCAATCCTGGTTGAAGTGCAAACAAGACAGCGGATTAAATTCGCCCTGCTGCGGTGTTAAAGGATAATCGCGCCCTCTCACCCGCCAAATTACTCGCTCTAAGCGAGGAATACCCTGACCGGCTAACGTGACTATCACTTGATCACCTGCGATGACATCCAGCTCCCGCCATCGCCGCAGCGATCCAAGATTCACTCTGCGCACGGTTTTATCATCCAGCTGAACGGGAATGAGGTTCAGCACCACGGCAATTTTCCCCGTGCGCCCAACGTTGAAATCCACGGACAGCACTTCACTGCTGACTTCAACCGGCTGATATTTCCACGCGGCGGACCAGTGTCCCTGACCAGGCTGCCAGTCCCGCCCGGCACCGACGGGTGATTGATGGATCACGACGCCATCGGTGACGAACGGCAAAGATGCACGGAACCAGCGATCTCGCCACACCTCCGCCTCCTCTTCGTTATCGATTGGGCGGCTCCAGTCCTGCGCCAGACCGAATCCCCAGCGTGATAACTGCGCCAGTCGAGCGGGCATCTGAATTGGACCATCGGGCCATGCCCAGATAAAAATGCCGAGATCTGCCAGCAGCGGGGAAGCTTCATGACGCATCATCGCACCCGCCACCTGCGCTCTGGCGTTTCGCCCTCCGTCACGTGCTTGCTGATGATCGGTCATAAGCAGAAACAGCTCACCTTGCAGCACCACCTCTTCGCGGTCGGTGTCGATGTGCGGTGGAATTGCCGGAATATGATGGGCTTTGCTTACCCACTCTTCCCCACGCAGGCCATCGCCGCGACTCACCAGAGAAACCAATTGCCCGCGTCGATACACCAGCGTTACCGCTACACCATCGACTTTCGGCTGTATCCACAGTGGCGATTTATCCTGCATCCAGTAAGCCACCGCCAACTTGTCACGCAGTTTCCGTACCCCTGTGTGTGCCACCGGATGTCGGGTACTACCGTCCGTTGTGGGCTGCGCTTGATAAGCCTGTTGATCCGGCGTGAAGCAGCGCTGCCAATGCAGTAAGCGTTGCTGCAGGCTGTCATAGTCCCCATCGCTAACCAGACTCGAGCCCTTGCGATAGTAGGCATCATCCCAGTGCCGTAGCTGGCTATGTAATTGAACCATCTCTTGTTCGGCGCGCACCGGTGACCAGTTAGGGCACAGCGCTTCAGCCCCGCAAGCCGCAGTGAAAAACCAGCAACACAGCCACCACCATCCTTTCATCGTTGCTCTCCTTTTTGTCTATTGGAGAGTGCGATGAGGGCAATGACCAGCGCTGAAGGTGATAAAGAGCAAACGTATTCCCGGTTTTTTAAGCCGTTTGCAGCGGCTTACCGCGTTGTCTGGCGCGGGTTCACAGAAAAAGAATTACCTTAGCCCAACGGCAAACGCTGCGTGGCACCGTTAAGCCGTGTATACTGTGCAGGAAATCGACTCCGCTCTTTACTCAATTCAAGATAACCATGGCTCAAGGCACGCTTTATATTGTTTCCGCCCCCAGTGGCGCGGGTAAATCCAGTCTGATTCAGGCTTTATTGAAGACACAGCCGCTGTACGATACGCAGGTGTCTGTTTCCCATACCACTCGCGGCGTGCGTCCCGGTGAAGTTCATGGTGAACACTATTTCTTTGTCTCCAAGCCTGAATTTGAGACCATGATTGCCGCTGAAGACTTCCTCGAACATGCGGAAGTGTTTGGCAATTACTACGGTACCTCGCGCGCCGCGATTGAGCGCGTGCTGGCGACCGGTGTCGATGTATTTCTGGATATCGACTGGCAAGGTGCTCAGCAAATTCGTCAGAAAATGCCTGCCGCACGCAGCATTTTTGTGTTGCCGCCGTCGACTGAAGAGTTAGATCGTCGCCTGCGTGGCCGTGGTCAGGATAGCGAAGAGGTTATCGCCCGCCGTATGGCTCAGGCCGTGGCGGAAATGAGTCACTACGCTGAATACGATTATCTGATCGTGAATGATGATTTCGACCTGGCACTGACCGACCTGAAACACATTATTCGCGCAGAACGTCTGCGTATGAGTCGCCAAAAATCGCGACATGATGCTTTAATCAGCAAACTATTGGCAGTCTGAAGTCACTTTCAGTATTATGCCCAGTCATTTCTTCATCATCTGTGGAGTAGCACACCTATGGCACGCGTAACCGTTCAGGACGCAGTAGAGAAAATTGGTAACCGTTTTGACCTGGTGTTGGTCGCTGCACGTCGTGCACGTCAGATGCAGGTAGGCGGTAAAGATCCGCTGGTTCCGGAAGAGAACGATAAAGCCACCGTTATCGCCCTGCGCGAAATCGAAGAAGGCCTGATCACTACCCAGATTCTGGATGTGCGTGATCGTCAGGAGCAGCAAGAGCAGGAAGCCGCTGAGTTACAAGCCGTTACCGCTATCGCTGAAGGTCGTCGTTAACAGCACTTCGCAGGTCAACCTTGTATCTGTTTGAAAGCCTCAATCAACTGATTGAAAAATACTTGCCTGAGGAGCAAATCAAGCGCCTCAAGCAAGCTTATCTCGTCGCGCGTGATGCCCACGAGGGTCAGACACGCTCCAGCGGTGAACCTTACATCACCCATCCTGTTGCCGTTGCCTGCATTCTGGCCGAGATGAAACTCGACCATGAAACGCTGATGGCAGCGCTGCTGCATGACGTGATCGAAGATACACCCGCCACTTACCAGGATATGGAACAGCTGTTTGGCAAAAGCGTGGCCGAACTGGTGGAAGGCGTGTCGAAACTCGACAAGCTGAAGTTCCGCGACAAGAAAGAAGCGCAGGCTGAAAACTTCCGCAAAATGATCATGGCGATGGTGCAGGATATCCGCGTCATTCTGATCAAGCTGGCTGACCGCACGCACAATATGCGCACGCTCGGTGCGTTACGGCCGGATAAGAAACGTCGTATCGCACTGGAAACGCTGGAGATTTACAGTCCTCTGGCGCACCGCCTTGGTATTCATCACCTGAAAACAGAGTTGGAAGAACTCGGCTTTGAAGCCCTCTATCCAAATCGTTTCCGCGTGATAAAAGAGGTGGTGAAAGCGGCACGCGGTAATCGTAAAGAGATGATTCAGAAGATCCTTTCTGAAATCGATGGGCGCTTACAGGAAGCAGGCATTCCCTGCCGTGTCAGTGGTCGCGAGAAGCATCTCTATTCGATCTACCGTAAAATGCACCTGAAAGAGCAGCGATTCCACTCGATCATGGATATTTATGCCTTTCGCGTTATCGTGAAAGACCTGGATACCTGTTATCGCGTGCTCGGTCAGATGCACAGCCTGTACAAACCGCGTCCTGGACGCGTCAAAGATTACATCGCGATTCCCAAGGCCAACGGCTATCAATCACTGCATACATCAATGATTGGCCCGCACGGCGTGCCCGTTGAAGTGCAAATCCGTACCGAAGATATGGATCAGATGGCGGAGATGGGGGTAGCGGCACACTGGGCTTATAAAGAGGCCGGTGAAAGCGGCACGACCGCACAGATTCGCGCTCAGCGCTGGCTGCAAAGCCTGCTGGAGCTGCAACAAAGCGCCGGTAGCTCGTTTGAATTTATCGAGAGCGTCAAATCTGATCTCTTCCCGGATGAGATCTACGTCTTCACGCCGGAAGGACGCATCGTCGAACTGCCTGCTGGCGCCACGCCGGTAGACTTCGCTTACGCCGTGCACACCGATATTGGCCATGCCTGTGTCGGCGCCCGCGTCGATCGCCAGCCTTATCCGCTGTCGCAATCGCTAACCAGCGGCCAAACCATTGAAATTATCACCGCGCCAGGCGCACGCCCGAATGCGGCGTGGCTTAACTTTGTGGTGAGTTCAAAAGCGCGCGCCAAGATTCGTCAGCTGCTGAAAAACCTGAAACGCGAAGACTCCGTTAACCTTGGCCGTCGCCTATTGAGCCATGCGCTCGGCGGCAGCAAAAAACTGGCGGAAATTCCGGCGGAGAATATCCAGCACGAGCTGGAACGCATGAAACTGACCAGCATTGACGATCTGCTGGCAGAGATCGGCCTCGGCAACGCCATGAGCGTGGTCGTGGCGAAAAACCTGCTGCAGTCGGGTGCTGAGCAGCCGCAAAGCAACAGCAAACGCAAAAAGCTGCCGATCAAAGGTGCTGATGGCGTATTGATTACCTTTGCCAAGTGCTGTCGCCCGATTCCTGGCGATCCGATTGTTGCGCACGTCAGCCCGGGCAAAGGCCTGGTGGTGCACCACGAATCCTGTCGTAACATCCGTGGCTATCAGAAAGAGCCCGAGAAGTTTATGCCGGTTGAGTGGGATAAAGTTATCGATCAGGAGTTCGTTGCGGAAATTAAGGTGGATATGTTCAACCATCAGGGCGCACTGGCGAACCTGACGGCGGCGATCAACACCGCGGGATCCAACATCCAAAGTCTTAACACGGAAGAGCGCGACGGTCGTGTTTACAGCGCCTTTATCCGCCTCACCGCGAACGATCGCGTCCATCTGGCCAACATTATGCGTAAAATCCGCGTGATGCCAGATGTGATTAAAGTTCACCGTAACCGTAATTAGTGCATGAACGCTCAACGTTTTGCTCGTATCCAGGAAATGCTGGCCATGCGCCAGCACGACCTCACCGTCTGCATGGAGCAGGTCCATAAGCCGCACAATGTCTCGGCGGTGATTCGTACTGCTGACGCGGTCGGCATCCATGAAGTGCACGCCGTCTGGCCTAGCGTGCGCATGCGCACCATGGTATCCGCTTCAGCGGGCAGCAACAGTTGGGTGAAAGTGCAGACGCATCGTCATATCGCGGAAGCCGTGCGTCACCTGAAAGATCAAGGCATGCAGGTGCTGGCCACCAATCTGTCGGCGAATGCGGTGGATTTCCGCGAGATTGATTACACCAAACCAACCTGCATTCTAATGGGGCAGGAAAAAACCGGCATCACCGCTGAAGCGCTGGCGCTAGCCGATCAGGACATCATTGTGCCCATGGTCGGCATGGTGCAGTCGCTCAACGTGTCCGTTGCCTCCGCGCTGATTCTGTATGAAGCGCAGCGTCAACGGCAGAACGCGGGCATGTACAAACGTCAGCACAGCCTGCTTGATGCCGATGAACAGCAGCGTTTGCTGTTTGAAGGCGGTTATCCGGTGCTTGCCCGCGTGGCGAAGCAAAAAGGTCTGCCTTATCCGCATATCAACGCCCAGGGCGAGGTGGAAGCCGATGCCGACTGGTGGGCCACCATGCAATCCACAGGTAAAAAATGAAAGGCCGTCTGCTGGATGCCATACCGCTCAGTACCCTGACCGGCGTCGGCGCCAGTCAGGCGGGAAAACTGGCTAAACTCAGCCTGTTCACCATTCAGGATTTGCTGCTGCATCTGCCGCTGCGCTACGAAGATCGCACCCAACTCTACAAGATTAATGACCTGCTGCCGGGCGTCTGGTCCACGGTGGAAGGTGAAGTGCTGCACAGTGAGATCACGTTTGGCCGCCGCCGCATGCTGGTGTGCCAGATCAGTGATGGCAGCGGCGTGCTGACCATGCGCTTCTTCAATTTCAATGCCGGGATGAAAAACAGTCTGGCGCCAGGCCGCCGCGTCACCGCTTATGGCGAAATCAAACGTGGCCAGCGCGGTGCTGAAATTATTCATCCCGAGTATCGCGTGCAGGGCGAACAGGGCGGCGTCGAGCTACAGGAAACCCTGACACCGGTCTATCCCACCACTGAAGGCATTCGTCAGGCCACGCTGCGCAATCTCACCGATCAAGCGCTGACGTTGCTGGAAAGTTGCCCGATTGCCGAACTGCTGCCGTCAGAACTGAGCGGTGGCTTGATGAGTTTGCCGGATGCCCTGCGCACGCTGCATCGTCCGCCGCCCGATTTACGTCTGAGCGAACTGGAAACCGGTCGCCATCCCGCACAAAAGCGCTTAATCCTTGAAGAGCTGCTGGCGCACAACCTCAGCATGCTGGCGGTTCGTGCCGGTGCCCAACGTCATCATGCGTTGCCGATGCCTGCTAAGCATAATCTGGTGAATCAATTGCTGGCCGCGCTGCCCTTCTCACCCACCGGCGCGCAAAAACGCGTGGTTGAGGAGATCGAACGCGATTTAGCCAACGACTTCCCGATGATGCGTCTGGTGCAGGGTGATGTCGGATCGGGCAAAACGCTGGTCGCTGCGCTGGCGGCGCTTGTTGTCATCGCGCATGGCAAACAGGTGGCGCTGATGGCGCCGACTGAACTGCTGGCCGAGCAGCATGCCAACAATTTCCGCCAGTGGTTTGCGCCGCTGGGCATTGAAGTGGGTTGGCTGGCTGGTAAGCAAAAAGGCAAAGCACGTGAAGCCCAGCAGGAGGCGATTGCCAGCGGACAGGTAGCGATGGTGGTCGGCACGCATGCACTGTTCCAGGAACAGGTGAAATTCAACGGCATGGCGCTGGTGATCATTGATGAGCAACACCGCTTCGGCGTTCATCAACGTCTTGCGCTGTGGGAAAAAGGCGAAGAGCAGGGTTTCCATCCGCATCAGCTGATTATGACCGCCACGCCGATTCCGCGTACCCTGGCGATGACCGCCTATGCCGATCTCGACACCTCCACCATCGACGAATTACCGCCTGGCCGCACACCGGTCACCACGGTGGCCATTCCTGACAGTCGCCGCGGCGATATTATTGAGCGGGTGAAAAACGCCTGCCATGAGGGTCGCCAGGCTTACTGGGTCTGTACGCTGATTGAAGAGTCAGATGTACTGGAAGCACAAGCGGCGGAAGCCACCTGGGAAGAGTTGAAACTTGCGCTGCCTGGCTTGCAGGTTGGGCTGGTGCACGGCCGCATGAAACCGGCAGAGAAACAGGCGGTGATGGCGGCCTTCAAAGCCAACGAGATTCAGTTACTGGTCGCAACGACGGTGATTGAAGTCGGGGTAGACGTGCCCAACGCCAGCCTGATGATCATCGAAAACCCGGAACGTTTGGGCCTGGCTCAGCTGCATCAGCTGCGTGGCCGCGTGGGCCGTGGCGCAGTCGCCTCGCATTGTGTGCTGCTGTACAAAGCGCCGCTCAGCAAAACCGCGCAGAAGCGTTTGCAGGTACTGCGCGACAGCAACGATGGCTTCGTCATCGCTCAGCACGACCTGGAAATTCGCGGTCCCGGTGAATTACTGGGTACGCGCCAGACCGGTAATGCAGAGTTTAAGGTCGCAGACTTACTGCGCGATCAGGGCATGATCCCGGAAGTGCAACGCGTGGCGCGCCATATCCACCAGCACTATCCAGAACAGGCGCAGGCGTTGATTGAACGCTGGCTGCCAGAGACCGAGCGCTACAGCAACGCTTAAAAGTGGGCAAAAGACGGCGTGCTGAAGAGCCAACACGACACGATGCCCACCCTTACTCGCTACGATCGATCGCCATAAAATCCCCGACAAATTTCTGCAACAGACGCGTCAGCTCGGTGCGCTCGCTATCCTGCCAGTTCTCAAACAGATGCTGATAAATCTGCGCCCGTGCGGCATCGATTTTATCCGTCATCGCTTTGCCAGTGGCGGTAATGACTGCTTCGTTGACGCGTTTGTCTTTGGCATTTTTCTGTCGTTGCGCTAGCCCCAGCTCTTCCAGTTTCGCCACCTGACGGCTCACCGTGGTGTAATCGCGTCCGGCGCGCTCTGCCAGTTCCACCACGCCAATCGGTCCAAAGCGGCCAATCTGGATTAGCAGCGGAAATAACGCACGATCGAGTTGAATATTGGACTCTTTTATTAGTAATTCATCACGTTGCGGGCGATTAAAAGTACCCACAATCATCAGCAGCGCATTATGCAGATCGTCGAACTCTGCATTATTATGTGTATTTTGCACACTTTTCATTGACGTTATCCCGAGGCAGAACTAATGTGTGCATATTACACATAATTTCCGATAATCTGAAGGAGAAAGCATGAAAGCAGCTATCGTTTCCACAGCGGGCGAACAGCCGGTTTACGGTGATTTTCCCGAACCGCAAGCCGATGAACAGCATGTGGTTGTCAGCGTTGAAGCGGCTGCCGTCAGTCAACTGGCGAAGGCACGCGCTTCTGGCAAACACTACAGCGCCACCACACATTATCCTTTTATCACCGGCATTGACGGTACCGGTACGCTCAGCAATGGCGATCCAGTCTATTTTCTCGCCTTTAATGCGCCCTGGGGCAGCATGGCGGAAAGAACGCAGGTTCCCGCCGCAGCAATTGTGCCATTGCCCGCTTCGCTCGATCCGGTGCTGGCTGCCGCCATCGCCAATCCGGGCATGTCTTCCTGGGCAGCGTTGACGCGCCGGGCGCAGTTGCAGCCGGGTGAAACCGTTTTGATCAATGGCGCCACCGGCACCTCAGGTGGATTAGCAGTGCGAATAGCTCGCCATCTTGGCGCAGGAAAAATCATCGCCACCGGACGCAATCGTGAAGTACTGGATCAATTGCGTGCCCAAGGCGCGGACATCACCCTGACGCTGGATGAGTTGCCCGGCGCACTGCCCGCACTGATGAAAGAAGGCATCGATATTGTGCTGGATTACCTGTGGGGCCAGAGTGCACTTGATATCATGCAGGCGGCTGTCGTGGGGGGAGAGAAAGCGGTGCGCTTCGTGCAAATCGGCTCGCTGAGTGGCCAGGAGATCACCCTGCACAGCAAGCTGTTGCGCTCATCTGGTCTGACATTAATGGGCAGCGGGCTGGGTAGCGTATCCGATGCGGAGCTGATTGCCTGTATCAGCGAAATGTTGAATGCCGCGGCAGAGAGTGATTTTTCGGTCGCTTTCCAGATGCGTCCGTTGAGTGAAGTGGCTCAGGCCTGGCAGGAAGATGATAGCCGTAGTCGTACCGTGTTTACGCTTTAAATCAATGCAAGTGAAAAGGGGCATTGCAAACGATTGCTTTCACACCGCAACCGTTTAAAATCGCCCCTTTGTTGTCATTGAGAACGCGCACCATGTCCGTTAATACTGCTGAATCTCATCAGTCAGCCCGTCCACAGAGTGAACTGATTTACCGCCTCGAAGACCGTCCACCGCTACCGCAAACCCTCTTTGCGGCCTGTCAGCATCTGCTGGCGATGTTTGTCGCGGTCATCACTCCTGCGCTGTTGATTTGCCAGGCGCTGGGTTTACCGGCTCAGGATACGCAACACATTATCAGCATGTCGCTGTTTGCATCGGGTGTGGCTTCAATCCTGCAAATCAAAACCTGGGGACCAGTTGGTTCTGGTTTACTGTCGATTCAGGGCACCAGCTTTAACTTTGTGACACCGCTGATTATGGGCGGCATGGCGCTGAAAAATGGCGGTGCCGATGTCCCGACCATGATGGCCGCGCTGTTCGGTACGTTGATGGTGGCCTCCTGTACCGAAATGGTGCTGTCACGCGTCCTGCATCTGGCTCGTCGTATTATTACACCGCTGGTTTCCGGCATTGTGGTGATGATTATTGGCCTGTCACTGATTCAGGTTGGCCTGACCTCGATTGGCGGCGGCTTCGCGGCAATGAGCGATCACTCTTTCGGCGCGCCAAAAAATCTGCTGCTGGCTGGCGCGGTATTAGTGGTGATTATCCTGCTTAACCGTCAGCGCAATCCCTACCTGCGTGTGGCCTCACTGGTGATCGCCATGGCGGTCGGTTACGGATTGGCATGGGCGCTGGATATGTTACCTGCTACCAGCGCGCCCACCGATCAACCACTGGTGGCGGTGCCAACACCGCTATATTACGGCCTCGGTTTTGACTGGAACCTGTTGATCCCGCTGATGCTGGTGTTTATGGTGACCTCACTGGAAACCATTGGCGATATTACTGCCACCTCGGATGTGTCAGAACAACCGGTGAGTGGTCCGCTGTATATGAAGCGCTTGAAAGGCGGCGTGCTGGCTAACGGCCTCAACTCATTTGTATCCGCATTGTTCAATACGTTTCCGAACTCCTGCTTTGGGCAGAACAACGGCGTGATTCAGCTGACCGGCGTTGCCAGCCGTTATGTGGGTTTTGTCGTGGCGCTGATGCTGATTGTGCTCGGCCTGTTCCCGGCGGTGAGTGGTTTTGTGCAGCACATTCCTGAGCCAGTGCTGGGTGGTGCCACCATCGTGATGTTTGGCACGATTGCGGCATCGGGTGTACGCATCGTTTCGCGCGAGCCGCTGAACCGTCGCGCCATTATGATCATCGCACTGTCGCTGGCCGTTGGCCTGGGTGTTTCACAGCAACCGCTGATTCTGCAATTCGCCCCGGACTGGCTGAAAACCCTGCTCTCCTCAGGCATTGCTGCCGGTGGTATCACCGCAATCGTGCTTAACCTCGTCTTTCCACAGGAAAAGTAACCCTTAAGGCAGGCTACGGCCTGCCTGTTATTTATCCGCTTTTACATCCAGGCTGTTGAGCTGTAACGGTAATTCAGGCATAACAACCTCTTACCGGATAAATATCGGGATGGATGGATGCGATGAAATTTTTAGGCAAGTTTTTCCTTACCTTACTGCTGCTGATTCTGCTGGGGCTGGTTGTCCTGTATGTCTTGCTGCAGACACAGTGGGGCGCAGGTTGGTTTAGCCGTTGGGTAAGTGACAAGACCGCCTGGCATCTCTCCCTCAGCAAGATTGAGCATAACTTCTCTTCTCCCTCGCACATCATGCTGGATGATTTCAGTTTTGGGCACGATGGTCAGCCAGCGGTGTTGGTGGCCAAGCGCGTCGACCTCGGACTGGCACTGGTGCAATTCAGTGACTGGCTGCATTTTGATAGCATCGACGTGCGTGATGGCGAGATTAACCTCGCGAATCAGACGCCCGATACCACGCTGCCTATCCAGGCCAATCGCCTGCAACTGAATAACGTGCGCATTGATAGCCCGCACAGCATGCTGCCGATGATCGCTGAACGGGTTAATGGCGGAATTATCCCGTGGAAACCGACCCCGACGGATATGCTGGGCAGCGATGCACAGTTCCAGATGAGTGCGGGCAAGCTGACGCTGAATGGTGTTCCGGGCAACAATGTGCTGCTGCAGGGAAGTGTGAAGCAGCACCGCATGATATTCAGCAATATTGGGGCCGATCTCGCGCGTGGTTCGATGACCGGCAACGCCGAGCGCGACACGCAGGGTAACTGGAAGATTGATCAGCTACGTCTTAACGATATCCGCCTGCAGACCCATCAAAATCTGAGTGATTTCCTCAATCCGCTGCGCGACGTGCCGTCAGTGAGCATCAATCGCCTGGATATGACCGATGCGCGACTGCAAGGGCCGGATTGGGCTGTCACCGACCTCGATTTAACCCTGAAGAACATCACGCTGCGTGGAGATGACTGGCAAAGCGATGATGGCTCTCTGTCGATGAATGCCGGTAATTTCATTAATGGTGGCTTTGAGCTTAACGATCCGATTGTGAATGCCAACTTCTCGGCGCAGGGCATTGAGTTGGCCCAGTTCAGTTCACGTTGGGCCAATGGCGTGATCCGTGCCAGCGGCAACTGGACGCGCAGCGATAAACGCCTGACGCTGAATGATTTAGCCATTGCCGGGCTGGAATATACCTTACCGCAGAACTGGCGCGATCGCTGGCAGCAAGCATTGCCATCATGGCTGGATAGCGTGCTGGTGACACACGCTACGGCCAATCGAAATCTGGTGATCGACATCAACCCTGCTTTCCCATTCCAGATGACCGCGCTGGATGGTAACGCCGATAACCTGCGACTGGCACGCCAGCATCAGTGGGGAATCTGGGGCGGTAAAGCGAGCTTTAACGCGGCGGAAGCAACGTTTAATCGCACCGATCTGCGCCATCCTTCCATTGCCTTTAGTGCTAACGATCAGCAAATTCAGGTTACAGAAATGAGCGCCTTTAACGGCAATGGTTTGCTGGAGGGCACCGCGAGCGTTGGGCAGGATGCACAGCGCCCATTGACACTGAATCTCAAAGGTCAGGCGGTGCCAGCCAATGTGTTGCAAAACTGGGGCTGGCCTGCATTGCCTCTTAGCGGCAACAGTAATCTTTTGCTGCAGGTGAAAGGTTCATTGAGTGCTGCCGCGCCATTGCGCCAAAGCGTTGAGGGTAATGTGTCAGTGACCACCGATACGCAATCGGTGCAGCAGACGATGCATGCGGGTCAGGTTCAATAGGTTTTCAGAAAAGGCAGCGGTGCGAGGAATGCCGCGTATCAGTAGCGACACCCTGTCGCTCACCGATGCGCCATTCTTCACGCTGCTACCGATTTAGGTTGAAGATGGCTACAACGTAATCTGCACGCATTAATTAATGCGTGCACCCGAGCCACCCTCTTCTAATGCACCATCTGCATCGGCTGGCAGTACGATATATACCCCTTCAAACACCGCACCCAGCTCATCATCACCAAATAGTTCCACTTCCATCTGCACGCGCGCTTTACGACCACGCGCCAGACGGTCAAGGTCGCCACTCAGTGAACCCAGGTCGGCAATCGCACCCGGACGTCCACTAATGGGCTTACTGTAACGAATATGAGCATCGGCAAGGATGATAGTGCCGCCGAGATGCCGCTCGCGCAGTAATAGCCAAATCAGCCCCCAGCCTGTGAGCGTAGCCAGTGAGAACAAGCTGCCAGCGAATAACGTGTGGTGCGGGTTCTGGTTGCCGGTTTCTGGCATGGTAGTAACGAACTTCTGCCCGGTATATTGCAGAATGCGCACGCCCATTTTCTCACTGAGCGGAATATGCTCGTACCAGGCCTGCTGCAACTGACCACACCAGTCAGCGCGGTGCAGGATATCATCCAGTGTCACCACCGGTTTGATCATCAGGAAATGGCGCACCGGCGTGGTTTGTGGCGCGGTGATTTCACCCTGATTGACATAGCCCAGCTTGGCGAAGAACTCCACGGCGTCTTCGCGCGCGCTACAGGTCACACGCTTCGCCCCCTCCTGACGCGCAACGGATTCCAGCGTCATCGCCACCAGCGTCCCTAATCCTTTGCCCTGCACCGAAGGGTGTACGGCCAGGAAGCGGATGGCCGCTTCGTTTTCCGCATTGATATAGAGACGGCCAACCGCAACAGGATCGCCCTGCTCATCGACCACCATCTGATGATGCGCCAGCGCATCCCAGGCATCACGCTCAGAGCCCTGCGGCTGACGCAGCGGCTTACGTAACATTTCCCAGCGGAACTGATAATAAGTATCCAGTTCTTCCGCCGTTTGCGGCACACGAAGATGATACATAAAGTGATTCTCTCGTTCGGAGCTTGCGTGGCTGATCCCTGGCCGCTCGGCTGAAAACCTCACACCTGCAACCAGAAGGTCACTGGACCATCATTCACCAGTGAAACCTGCATGTTGGCAGCAAAACGACCGTTCGCCGTGGTCACACCCTGTGCCCGGCAACAATCGCTGAAATGGTAATAGAGACATTCGGCTTCCGCCGGTTCGGCACCACCTGAAAATGAGGGACGCATGCCTTTGTTGGTGTCGGCGGCAAGAGTGAATTGCGAAACCACCAGCACGCTGCCACCGGCCTGCTGTACGTTCAGGTTCATTTTGTCGTTCTCATCACCGAAGATGCGATAACCCAGCACACGTTCAGACAACCGCTGGGCCTTTTGTTCGTCATCGCCCTTCTCCACCCCTAACAACACCAGCAAACCGGCGCCAATCTCACCCACCGTCGCGTCATCCACCACGACGCTGGCGCGACTGACGCGCTGAATCAAAGCAATCATGTTTCCTCTCGTTCTTTTTCGCGTTCCTGCTGTTTTAGCTGGCGATAGTCATCAAGGGTGACGGTGATTTCCGCGCCTAACAACACAATACACCAGGTCCAGTAAACCCATAAAAACAGAATCGGGATGACTGCCAGTACGCCGTAAATTAATTGATACGAAGGGAACATCGTAACATAGAGCGCAAACCCTTTTTTGCCCAGCTCAAACAGCAGCCCGGCGACAATCGCACCGACCAGTGCATCACGCGTTGGCACACGGCGCGTCGGGACGATGCTGTAGAGCAACCAGAACGCGAGGATAGCGAGCACCAGAGGGAAGATTCGTAATACCTGATCGATAAGGCTGGTCACACCAGTGACATTGACCCAGCGCAGCGATAACAAGTAAGAGCTGATGGCCAGACTGGCACCGGCCAGTATCGGGCCCAGCGTCAGGATCATCCAGTAGACAGCAAAGGAGTAAACCATTGGCCGTGGTTTAGTACTGCGCCAAATCGCATTGAGTGCGCTGTCCACCGAGTGCATTAGCAACAGCGCGGTCACGATCAATCCGACAATCCCCACCGCTGTCATTTTATTGACGTTGGCCACAAACTGATCGAGGTAGCGCTGGATAACGTCACCGGCTGCCGGCATAAAATTGCTGAAGATGAAGTGTTTAAGCTGGACGCTGATCTCCGAAAACATCGGGAAAGCGGCAAAAAGCGCAAACACCACGGCGATCAGCGGCACCAAAGCCAGCAATGAGACGTAGGCCAGATTCCCGGCCTGCGTCGTCATGTTGTCTTCATCAACGCGGCGCCACAGCAGTTTGACCCACAGGAAAAACGCGTGCGCCGAATGGCGCAAATGGTTACGTGTTACCACTCAGCGACGGCTCGCGAACCAGTCCGGCACAGTTTTCGCGTCTTCCACCAGCACGCTCTCAATCCCCAGAGCGCGGGCCGCATCAATGTTGGCGCGATTATCATCAAAGAACACCGCCTGATCGGCGGTATAGCCTTCGTGCTCAAGCACATATTGATAGATACGCGTCTCAGGCTTGCGCATGCCTATGTCTTGCGACATATAGACGTGATCGGCTGCCTGTTGCACTTCCGGATATTGCGTTGGCCAGAACTCAAAGTGCAACTGATTGGTGTTGGACAGGATCACCACACGCTCGCCATTAGCGCGCAGTGTGTTCATGATCGCCAGTGTTTCCGGACGCACTCCGACAAACACCGCCTGCCAGCCCGCGGTGAATTGCGGATAGCTCAAGGCAATATCCAGTTGATCACAGATACGTGCCGCAAACTCGGGATCGCTGATCTCACCACGTTCGTGTTTCTCGAATGCTTCATCCATCTGGAAGCGACTTTGTAATGTCGCCAGCGGCACACGTCCCAGGTCACTCCAGACGCCGAGCACGCGATTAAAATCGATATCAACAATCACATTGCCTAAATCAAAGATGTACAGCATGACGCCTCTCCTTCTATTCCCTGGATCATTCACTCTAGCGGCAAAAAGCATTACTGAACAGGTACGATGAGGAGGAAATAAGCGTTCTGGAATCGGGGACAACTTTCACAAAGCGAGCGTTGCAGCGGGTTGCAGGCACAAAAAAGCCCCGCGATGCGGGGCTTAAATATCAGACTGTTTCGCTTACTCTTTACCGCCGCGAGACGCACGCTTACGGTCGTTCTCGGTCAGGTGACGTTTACGAATACGGACTGACTGCGGAGTCACTTCTACCAGTTCGTCATCATCGATGAACTCGATAGCCTGCTCCAGCGTCATTTTCTGCGGTGGAACCAGAGTGGTCGCTTCGTCAGTACCTGACGCACGCATGTTGGTCAGTTTCTTACCGGTCAGGCAGTTAACTGTCAGGTCGTTAGAACGGCTGTGAATACCGATGATCTGGCCTTCATAAACCTCAGCACCGTGACCCAGGAACAGCTTACCGCGATCCTGCAGGCTGAACAGTGCGAATGCGACTGCTTTACCCTGGCCGTTAGAGATCAGTACACCGTTCTGACGCTGGCCCACTTCGCCTGGACGCACATCGTCGTAGTGGCTGAAGGTGGAGTACAGCAGACCGGTACCTGAAGTCATGGTCATGAATTCGTTACGGAAGCCGATCAGGCCACGGCTTGGGATCATGTAGTCGAGACGTACACGGCCTTTGCCATCTGGATCCATATTTTTCAGATCGCCTTTACGCTCACCCATCGCCTGCATCACTGAACCCTGGTGGGTTTCTTCGATGTCGAGGGTCACGTTTTCGAATGGCTCTTGTTTACGGCCTTCGAATTCGCGGAAGATTACTTTCGGACGGGATACCGCCAGCTCGAAACCTTCACGACGCATGTTCTCGATCAGAACAGACAAGTGCAGCTCACCACGACCAGACACACGGAATGCGTCTGAATCTTCGGTTTCTTCAACGCGCAGTGCCACGTTGTGTACCAGCTCTTTGTTCAGACGCTCCAGGATCTGGCGCGAAGTCACATACTTACCTTCTTTACCGCAGAAAGGTGAAGTGTTGACGTTAAAGAACATGGTTACGGTTGGCTCATCAACGCTCAGGGCTGGCAGCGCTTCAACCTTCTGCGTGTCGCAGATGGTGTCAGAGATGTTCAGCTCGCCCAGACCGGTCACAGCGATGATATCGCCTGCTTCAGCCTCGGCGCTCTCGATACGTTCCAGACCCAGATGGCCCAGTACTTTACCGACTTTACCGTTACGGGTTTTGCCTTCGCTATCAATGATAGTGACTTGCTGGTTCGGCTTGATTTTACCGCGCTTGATGCGGCCAATGCCGATAACGCCCAGGTAGTTGTTGTAGTCCAGCTGCGAGATCTGCATCTGCAGTGGGGCTTCAACCTCAACCTGTGGTGGAGAAACACGATCCACAATCGCCTGGTACAGCGGGGTCATGTCGTCTGCCATGTCGTTGTGATCCAGACCGGCGATACCATTCAGCGCTGACGCATAAATGATAGGGAAGTCCAGCTGCTCGTCAGTCGCGTCGAGGTTAACGAACAGGTCAAACACCTGATCAACAACCCAATCAGGACGCGCGCCCGGACGGTCAACTTTGTTGATGACTACAATCGGCTTCAAACCATGAGCAAAGGCTTTTTTGGTTACGAAGCGGGTTTGCGGCATAGGGCCATCCATCGCATCTACAACCAGCAGCACCGAGTCCACCATGGACATAACACGTTCCACTTCACCACCGAAGTCGGCGTGTCCTGGGGTATCAACGATGTTGATACGGTAGTCGTTCCATTTGATGGCGGTGTTTTTTGCGAGGATGGTAATCCCACGCTCTTTCTCCAAATCGTTGGAGTCCATTACGCGCTCAGTCGCTTCGGTACGAGCATCAAAAGTACCGGACTGTTGTAACAGCTTGTCAACCAGGGTGGTCTTACCATGGTCAACGTGCGCGATGATGGCGATGTTACGCAAATTTTCGATCACAGCTTTGCCTCAGGCATTATAGAAATAACGCGGTATTGTACACGGATTAAGCGAAAGACTGAACATGATCACAGTATTCCCTTAAAGTTTCTCTTAGTGCTGTTTTTTAGCACCAATAACGGTGCATTAATCTGCACTGCGATGGGATTTTGCACCTTTTTGGTGCGATAATTGATCTGTGAAGCACCAAATTAGTGCGCATCATCCATACTGGTGCAGTCACCGACTCACGAAAGAGCGCGTCACAGCGCCATTTTTACCATTGTAATAAAGTTGGCACAGAATTCGCTTTATATTTTTCAAGCGAAAACGACAGTTATACAACGGTTGAAAAGAGCTTGCCGAGATCTTGGTTAGGGGTGGTCAGTAAGCGTGACACATTCCAGGCAACGAAGTTCTCTCACCATGACGATTATGACCATTTCCAGGAGAGTTTAAGTATGTCCGCTGAACACGTCCTCTCGATGATGAACGAGCACGAAGTTAAGTTTGTTGACCTGCGTTTTACCGATACCAAAGGTAAAGAACAGCACGTTACTATCCCTGCTCACCAGGTTAACGCTGACTTCTTCGAAGAAGGCAAAATGTTCGATGGCTCATCCATCGGTGGCTGGAAAGGCATTAACGAATCAGACATGGTGCTGATGCCGGATGCGACCACTGCGGTTATGGATCCGTTCTTCGAAGATCCAACGCTGATCATCCGTTGTGACATCCTCGAGCCAGGCACGCTGCAGGGCTACGACCGTGACCCACGCTCCATTGCTAAACGTGCAGAAGAGTTCCTGCGTTCTTCAGGCATCGCGGATACCGTGCTGTTTGGACCTGAGCCAGAGTTCTTCCTGTTCGATGACATCCGTTTCGGTTCTTCTACTTCAGGTTCACACGTCGCTATCGATGATATCGAAGCCGCATGGAACACCGGTAAAGAATACGAAGGCGGAAACAAAGGTCACCGTCCAGGTCTGAAAGGCGGTTACTTCCCGGTTCCACCTGTCGACTCAGCTCAGGACATCCGTTCTGCTATGTGTCTGACCATGGAGCAGATGGGTCTGGTGGTTGAAGCTCACCACCACGAAGTTGCAACAGCAGGTCAGAACGAAGTGGCTACCCGCTTCAACACCATGACCAAAAAAGCTGACGAAATTCAGATCTACAAATACGTGGTGCACAACGTTGCTCACGCGTACGGCAAAACAGCAACCTTCATGCCTAAGCCAATGTTCGGCGATAACGGTTCTGGTATGCACTGCCACATGTCCCTGTCAAAAGGCGGCGTGAACCTGTTCTCTGGCGACAAGTACGGCGGCCTGTCTGAAACTGCTCTGTTCTACATCGGCGGTATCATCAAGCACGCTAAAGCGATCAACGCCCTGGCTAACCCAACCACCAACTCGTACAAGCGTCTGGTCCCGGGTTACGAAGCACCTGTTATGCTGGCTTACTCAGCACGTAACCGTTCTGCTTCAATCCGTATCCCAGTGGTTGCGAGCCCGAAAGCACGTCGTATCGAAGCACGCTTCCCGGATCCAGCGGCTAACCCGTACCTGGCCTTCACCGCGCTGCTGATGGCGGGTCTTGATGGTGTTATCAACAAGATCCACCCTGGCGATGCGATGGACAAAAACCTGTATGACCTGCCTCCGGAAGAAGAAGCTGAGATTCCAAAAGTTGCAGGCTCTCTGGAAGAAGCACTGAACGCACTGAACGAAGACCGCGAGTTCCTGACCCGTGGCGGCGTGTTCACTGATGACGCAATCGACGCGTACATCGAACTGCGTAAGCCAGAAGTTGACCGCGTGCGCATGACTCCGCACCCAGTTGAGTTCGAACTGTACTACAGCGTTTAATTTAAAAAATTTCAGCGCATTTCACGCCGCTTATTGGCGGCGTAAATAACCTGAACGTTTTTTTGTTGCCGTGGAAACTTTAGCCCATCTCCGGATGGGCTTTTTTCACCGCGAATTCATCGTTCGAATGATAGTTTTCAGTCCCAAAAGGCTATAATGCACTAATTTAGTGCAGAGGAACGCTGTATGGCAACTGGCACATTGCCCGACGCGGGGCAGATTCTTAACTCTCTAATCAACAGTATTTTGCTGGTCGATAACGATTTGGTTATCCATTATGCCAACCCGGCTGCGCAGCAATTACTGGCACAAAGCTCACGTAAATTGTTCGGCACGCCATTACCGGAATTAACCGGCTATTTTTCGCTGAATATTGAGGTGATGAGCGAGAGTCTTGGAGCAGGCCAGGGCTTTACCGACAGCGAAGTGACGTTAGTGGTCGATGGCCGCGCGCACATTATGTCGCTGACCGCGCAGCGTCTACCCGATGGCCTTATCCTGCTGGAAATGGCGCCGATGGATAATCAACGCCGTCTCAGCCAGGAACAGCTGCAACATGCTCAGCAGGTCGCCGCACGTGATTTAGTGCGCGGACTGGCGCATGAAATTAAAAACCCGCTCGGAGGTTTACGCGGCGCCGCGCAGTTATTAACGCGTGCTCTGCCCGATCCTTCGCTGCATGAATACACCCGGATTATTATCGAACAGGCGGACCGCCTGCGTAATCTGGTTGATCGTTTACTGGGGCCCCAACAGCCCGGTATGCACGTCACACAAAGCATTCATCAGGTGGCGGAGCGCGTGGTGAATCTGGTCTCGATGGAGCTGCCGGACAATGTCTCGCTGGTGCGTGATTACGACCCGAGCCTGCCCGAACTGCCACACGATCCCGATCAGATTGAACAGGTGCTGCTCAACGTGGTGCGTAATGCGCTGCAGGCGCTGGGTGACGATGGCGGCACTATCGTGATCCGTACCCGTACCGCGTTTCAGCTGACGCTGCACGGCACCCGTTATCGTCTGGTGGCGCGTATCGATATTGAAGATGATGGCCCTGGGATTCCTGCTCAGCTACAGGACACGCTGTTCTATCCGATGGTGAGTGGTCGTGAAGGAGGAACCGGTTTAGGTCTCTCCATCGCCCGCAGCCTGATCGATCAGCATTCAGGAAAAATAGAATTTAACAGTTGGCCAGGACACACCGAATTCTCGGTTTACCTGCCTATTCGCCAGTGAGGTTTCTATGCAACGAGGGATAGTCTGGATCGTCGATGACGATAGCTCCATCCGCTGGGTGCTTGAACGTGCGCTCACTGGAGCCGGTTTGAGCTGCGCGACATTTGACAGCGGCAATGAAGTGCTGGATGCACTCTCAAGTAAAACCCCAGATGTATTGTTATCGGATATTCGCATGCCGGGCATGGATGGGCTGGCGCTGCTGAAACAGATTAAACAGCGTCACCCGATGCTGCCGGTCATCATTATGACGGCGCATTCGGATCTCGATGCCGCCGTCAGCGCTTATCAACAAGGCGCGTTCGATTACCTGCCAAAGCCGTTTGATATTGATGAAGCGGTCGCACTGGTTGAACGTGCGATCAGCCATTATCAGGAGCAGCAGCAGCCGCGTAATCAACCGGTGAGCGGCCCGACTACGGACATCATCGGCGAAGCGCCGGCGATGCAGGATGTGTTTCGCATCATTGGCCGTTTGTCGCGATCTTCCATCAGCGTGCTGATTAATGGTGAATCGGGTACCGGTAAAGAGTTAGTGGCGCATGCACTGCATCGCCACAGCCCGCGTGCCAAATCACCGTTTATCGCGCTGAATATGGCGGCGATCCCGAAAGACCTGATCGAATCCGAATTGTTCGGGCATGAGAAAGGGGCCTTTACCGGGGCGAATCAGATCCGTCAGGGCCGTTTTGAACAGGCCGATGGGGGCACGCTGTTTCTTGATGAAATAGGTGATATGCCGCTCGACGTGCAAACCCGATTGCTGCGCGTGTTGGCCGATGGCCAGTTCTACCGCGTGGGCGGCTATGCACCGGTGAAAGTGGATGTGCGTATCATCGCGGCAACCCACCAAAACCTCGAACTGCGCGTGCAGGAAGGCAAATTCCGTGAGGATTTATTCCATCGTCTGAACGTGATTCGCGTGCATCTGCCGCCATTGCGCGAACGTCGCGAGGATATCCCACGTCTGGCGCGTTATTTCCTGCAAGTCGCCGCGCGTGAGTTGGGTGTTGAGGCGAAGATTCTGCATCCGGAGACGGAAACAGCGCTGACGCGTCTGCATTGGTCCGGTAACGTGCGCCAGCTGGAGAATACCTGCCGCTGGCTAACCGTGATGGCTGCAGGCCAGGAAGTGTTGATTCAGGATCTGCCACCAGAGCTGTTTGAGTCAAGCACGCCGGACAATCCGGTGCAGTCGCTGCCGGACAGCTGGGCCACCCTGCTGGCACAATGGGCGGACCGCGCACTGCGTTCCGGTCATCAAAACCTGCTCTCTGAAGCGCAGCCGGAGATGGAGCGCACTCTGCTCACCACCGCTCTGCGTCACACTCAGGGTCACAAGCAGGAAGCCGCACGTTTACTGGGTTGGGGTCGTAATACTCTGACGCGTAAACTGAAAGAGCTGGGAATGGAATAAGTGAGAACCAGGGGAGCGCGATGCTCCCCTGATTTTTATATCACCCGCGAGAACTGCTGCATGCGAGCCTTTTGACGCAGATAGCGATCAAAGCACATGCAAATATTGCGAATCAGTAAACGCCCAATTCCTGTGACCTGCAGGCGACGACCACGCTGTTCCAGCAAGCCGTCCGCCATCAATGGCGCCAGTAACGCTAAATCTTCCGCAAAATAGGCTTCAAAAGTGATGGGCCATTGCGCTTCAATTGCCGCAAAATCTAATGAGAAATTGCAGATCAACGTCTTGATGACATCACGGCGCAGGCAGTCATCGTCACTCAGTGTCAAACCACGCCATAGCGCGTTCCCACTCTGCTCTACGCTGGCATAGTAAGCCTTTAGCTCTTTTTGGTTCTGCGCATAACTGTCTCCCAGCATACTGATCGCCGAGACACCGAATCCCACCAGCTCGGTTTCGCCTTGCGTGGTGTACCCCTGAAAATTGCGGTGCAGTTCACCCGCACGCTGCGCGATGGCCAGCTCATCATTCGGTTTAGCAAAGTGGTCCATCCCGATGAACTGATAGCCTGCATCGGTCAAGGTGCCAATGGTTTGCTGCAGGATTTGCAGCTTCTGTTCCGCACCAGGTAGCTCTTCATCTTTGATTTTGCGTTGTGCAGCAAACAGCGTCGGCATGTGCGCGTAATTGAATACGCTGAGTCGATCGGGATTAAGCGCGATGACTCGCTGTAAGGTGAAGGCAAAACTTTCGGGCGTCTGCAGCGGCAGGCCGTAAATCAGATCCAGGCTCACTGAGCGGAACCCTCGCGCACGCGCACGTTCAACCAGCCCAAAGATAGTCTCTTCATCCTGCACGCGGTTGACGCGCTCCTGCACCGCTTTATTAAAGTCCTGCACACCCATACTCAGGCGATTGAAACCTTCAGCACGCAGATGATCGATCATCTCCAGCTCAATTTCGCGTGGATCGACTTCGAGAGACATCTCAACATCATCAGCAATGTCAAAATGGACACGCAGCAGCGCCACCAGCCGGCTGACCTGAACTTGATTGAGAAAGGTTGGTGTACCACCGCCCCAGTGCAACTGCGTGACGCGGCGTCCGGCAAACAGCGGCGCACGCTGGCGAATTTCCTGCTCCAGCACATCCAGATAGCGATCGGCCTTGTGCAGCTGGCGCGTCACAATCTTATTGCAGCCGCAGAAGTAGCAGAGGCGATGGCAGAACGGAATATGGACATACAGCGACAGGGAACGTTGAGGATAGCGTTCAACCGCAGACTGGAAGCTGGCCTCGCCAAAGTTCTCATTGAACTCCAGCGCAGTGGGGTATGAGGTGTAACGCGGACCCGCGTAATTGTATTTTTCAATCAGCCGCTGGTCCCATTCAATCTGCTGCGATGACATGCTCACTCCTTACTGTGACGTCGTTTGAGAGAGGGTCGCGTTGCAGAAGAGGAGAGATAGCGGTGAGCCGTACGCCGGCGTAAACGCGACTTCAGACGCGACAGGCGACGAAGTTTAAACAATAACCACAGGAGATAACATGTCAGCAGCAGCGCTAAAATTGATCCAGGCCAAAGCATCAGCGAATACCTGTTTAGCGCGGCATGCGCAAAAGCGCATGCCGATCAAAAATGACTTAGTTGCCTTTTAACAAGCGCATCATATCGACTTCGGCTTGTTCATCTTCAGCACCGTCATCCAACGCGATACCGAGGGTTTCCATCAGTTCGTCAATGCGATCCAGCGTCTGATCGAGCCATGCCTGATCTTCAGCGCTGAGTGTCTCACCACTTTCCAGACGATCCAGTAAGGTGTCCAGACGTTCATCGTTTTCCAGCTTCGCCAGCTCTTCTTCCGGCGTCAGACGAACTTTTTCCGCTTTCGGTTTGGCTTTCGCTACCGGCTTTTTCTCCGGTACAGTTTTACCATCGGCCACCAGCGCAACCGGTTTTTTACTGCCGGTACGTGGATCGGCATTTTTCTGACCCTGGCCTTTGCCAGCGCCTTTGGTTTCCGGGTTCGCACGGCTGCCCGCTTTATGGCCGCTGTGCTTTTTATCGCGTTTACGATCGCGTGCTTCCTGGTTCAGTTCTTCACGCGATTTGCGTTTGGCTTTAGCAGCAGGTTTGCCACGCTGGGCTGGTGCAGGTTGCTTCATGGTGTCCGGTCTCGGCGATTTTTCTTCAGTATAGAATTGCGGCGAAATCTAGCAGAAAGATGACAAAGAAAAAAGGCGATAGCCTATGCTATCGCCTTATTTCGCACCTTCTACTGAAGGAATAACGGTATAAATCCTTTACAGCTCTCAACGTCCCGGTTGCTCCTTCGCCTCATCGCTCCTGCGAGTAATCCTTTTCCTTGTCCGACTCATACCTGAATCACATCCTGCCATGCTCCTGGTCATCCCCGACACTCCTGAGCGCATCATCCTGATGGGTGCTGCCGTGCACTGACACCAAATGTAGACCAATCAGTAAAATGAACAAGTGAGACATGTCTTTAATTTAGAGCGGTAATTTTCAACATCTATTTATCTTATTGAAAATATTACACTATCCAACATATGAACATTCTATTAATCGGTAATGACTGGCAGTAAATATCGTCGATCTCTTACAAAGTGGCGCGTTAAGACGCTATCGGGCACTTTTGCGCCATAACAGGTATAATCAGCCCAATTGACCGAATCACTTTGCTGGAGCTTTACTTTGTCTGCTTTGAATTATCACATGACCCACTTCGTGCTCAGCGCCCCGGATATTCGCCATTTACCGGCAGATGTGGGCATTGAGGTCGCGTTTGCCGGACGCTCTAACGCAGGCAAATCCAGCGCGCTGAATACCATCACCAACCAGAAAAGCCTTGCGCGTACCAGTAAAACGCCAGGTCGTACTCAGCTCATCAACCTGTTTCAGGTCGTCGAGGGGAAAACCCTGGTCGACTTACCCGGTTATGGCTACGCCGAAGTCCCGGAAGAGATGAAACGTAAATGGCAGCGTGCGCTGTCTGAATATTTGCAGAAGCGCCAGGCACTGAAAGGCCTGGTGGTGCTGATGGATATTCGCCATCCGCTGAAAGATCTCGACCAGAATATGATTGAGTGGGCAGTCCAGAGCGGCATCCCTGTACTGGTGCTGTTAACCAAGGCAGATAAGCTGGCATCAGGTGCACGTAAAGCGCAGCTCAAACTGGTGCGTGAGGCAGCATTAGGCTTTATGGGTGATGTGCAGGTAGAGATGTTCTCATCACTCAAGAAGATCGGCGTTGATATCGTTCGTCAGAAACTGGATAGCTGGTTCAGTGAACTGGAACCGGCGCAAGAAGATGAAGAAGCCCCTTCTGCGTAATGTGAAGCGCGGGTTTACGACCCGCTTTTCAGAAAAAGCCCAATAAAAAACGCCCCAGTCATAAATGACTGGGGCGGCTAAATATTCAGCCAAATCCGATTACGTGAAGTAAAAGGTCTGAAAGATAGAACATCTTACCTCTGTACCCTACGCGATGAACTTTACCTGATTTTTCCTGACCAACAAAGGGTTTTTTGTTGTTAAGTTTCAGGATTCCACATCTTTTTTACCGGGTTCGTCACACTTTAGCTTAAGGCGTGTAGTTTAATTACTAAAAAAATGCTTAGCCGATAGGCAGTTACAAAATGCGCATTTAACAAGCGGCTTTGCATCGTTGCTGAACCGATTAAGTAAACTTTTTTCTTATGACGATGTCAGCGGCATGGATATACCGCCGACAATGTTTTCTTAGTGCGCCTGATCCCAATTATCGCCCGTTCCGACTTCAACCTGCAGTGGAACATCCAGCTTCATGCTGCCCTCCATCAGCTGACGGATCGTCGCACTGGCACTCTCTACCGCATCCTTATGGATCTCAAACACCAGTTCATCGTGTACCTGCATGATCATTTTCACGGCATCATCCTGCTGTTGCAGTAACCAGCCATCCACGGCAATCATCGCGCGTTTGATAATGTCCGCTGCGGTGCCCTGCATCGGGGCGTTAATCGCCGCGCGCTCTGCTGCCTTACGGCGAATAGCGTTGCTGGAGCTGATATCCGGTAACCACAGGCGGCGACCATCCAGTGTCTCCACATAACCCTTCTCTGCCGCCTGAGTGCGCGTCTCTTCCATGTAACGCAGTACGCCCGGATAACGCTCAAAATAGAGATCCATATACTTTTTCGCTTCGCCTGCGCCGATGTTGAGCTGGCGCGACAGACCGAAGGCGCTCATGCCGTAAATCAAGCCAAAGTTAATTGCCTTGGCACTTCGGCGTTGCTCACCTGATACCTTGCTCAGCGAGACTCCAAAGACTTCTGACGCCGTTGCGCGGTGAATGTCTTCACCCTGCGCAAACGCATCCAGCAGGCCTTTATCCTGCGACAGATGTGCCATGATGCGCAGCTCAATTTGCGAGTAGTCAGCCGCGACGATGCGATTATCTTTACCCGCAATAAAGGCCTGACGAATACGACGACCTTCATCGTTACGCACTGGGATGTTTTGCAGGTTGGGATCGGTAGATGAGAGACGCCCGGTAGCCGTGACCGCCTGATGATAGGAGGTATGCACGCGGCCAGTCATCGGATTGATCATCAAAGGCAGTTTGTCGGTATAGGTCGACTTCAGCTTAGACAGGCCACGATGTTCCAGAATCACTTTGGGCAGCGGATAGTCGAGCGCCAGTTCAGCCAGCACTTCTTCGCTGGTAGACGGTGCGCCGCCAGGGGTTTTCTTGGTAGGCTTGATGCCCTGCTTTTCAAACAGAATGGTCTGCAGCTGCTTGGTGGAGGAGAGATTAAACGGCTCACCTGCCAGCTCATGCGCTTTCAACTCCAGTTCCGCCAGACGCGTGGTCAGCTCCTGCGAGTGTTTGGCCAGAATGTTTTGATCGATCAACACGCCGTTGCGCTCAATGCGTGAAATCACAGTCACCAGCGGCATTTCGATATCAGTAAAGACCTGCTTGGGACCCGCTTCCTGCTCCAGCTTCGGCCACATTTTAAGATGCAGCTGCAGCGTGACGTCTGCGTCTTCTGCTGCGTAATGAGCGGCCTGCTCAATAGCAATCTGGTTGAAGGTCAGCTGATTTTTTCCTTTACCGGCAATCTCTTCGAAGGTGACGGTTTTATGGTTCAGCCAGCGCGAAGCCAGGCTATCCATATCATGTTTACCGCCGACGCTGCTCAGGCAATAGGATTCCAGCATGGTGTCGAATTTAATGCCGTTCAGCTCAATATCGTAGTTCTTCAGCACGCCACGATCGTATTTGAGGTTCTGGCCGACTTTTGCAGATTTAGCGTCTTCCAGTAACGGTTTTAGCTGCTTCAACACGTCATTGCGATCCAGTTGGGCTGGCGCATCAAGATAATCATGAGCCACCGGAAGATAAGCCGCTTCACCCGGCGCAACCGCAAAGGAGAGGCCGACAATGTTGGCACTCCAGCTATCCAGAGAATCGGTTTCCAGATCGAAGGCAAAGAGTTCTGCTTTTTTCAATTTTTGCAGCCACTCGTCGAGGGTTGCCTCATCGAGAATAGTGACGTAGCCGTCAGATGACAGCACGCTGGCTGTTTCAACAGCCTCAACCGCAGATTCAGTAGCCAGTGATTTCTGTGCCTGCACATTGCTCTTTTTGCCTTGCAGCCAGCTACCGTCCTGTAAATCGCTGATCCAACGTTTAAATTCATAGCGGCCGAAGAGATTCTGCAGTTTTTCAACGTCCGGCTCGTTGACGGTGAGTTGCTCGCAACCCAGTTCCAGTTCTACGTCAGTCTTAATGGTCGCCAGCTGATAGGACAGGAATGCGACCTCGCGGTTCTGCTCCAGCTTCGCTGCCATGGTCTTCGCGCCACGGAACGAGAGGTCCGCCACTTTGTCCAGATTGTCATAAATTGACTGCATACCGCCTAAGCCTTGCAGCAGCGCCTGTGCAGTCTTCTCACCTACGCCAGGCACACCCGGAATGTTATCCGAGCTGTCACCCATCATGGCGAGGAAATCGATAATCAGTGAAGGTGGCACACCATATTTCTGCTCGACCTCTTCCGGGCCCAATACGGTATTAGTCATGGTGTTAATCAGCGTAATGCCCGGCGTGACCAGCTGCGCCATATCTTTATCGCCAGTGCTGATCAGCACCGCACGGCCCTGCTTTTCTGCTTCCAGTGCCAGAGTACCAATCACATCATCAGCCTCAACGCCAGTCACCGCCAACAGCGGTAATCCCATCGCTTTGACCATCTCGTGCAGCGGCTCGATCTGTGCACGCAGATCGTCGGGCATTGGCGGACGATGCGATTTGTAGTGCTCGAATAATTCATCGCGGAAAGTTTTACCTTTCGCATCGAAGACCACGGCCACATGGCTCGGCTGATACTGCATCAGCAAACTTTTCAGCATGTTGAGCACACCGTACATCGCGCCCGTGGGCTCGCCTGCACTGTTGGTCAGCGGCGGAAAGGCATGATACGCCCGGTAGAGATAAGAGGATCCGTCTACCAGAATCAGGGGATTTTCTGCAATTTGCGCCATAGGTTCGTATTTTCTTCGTTGCGATAATGAGGGCTATAAGGATGCCACAACCAGAGAGGAATGTTGAATCAGAGCAGGGTTGTCAGGATCTTTTTCATCGTTACGCGGAGTGGATCGCAAGGATCGGTCTGTGGATAACTTTGTGCGTAAAATTCATAACGTATTGTTATTTACGCTTATTGCAATCATTTTACAGATAAAAGTTATTGTTTTTCAATTTGTTATTAACTTACCGTGATGAAGTGCGCCTTTTTGAAAAGGTGATCGTCCATGTGGATATTAAGCGGAGGGTTAACAGGGATATCATGACTACGTCATCAGTAAGGGCGTAAAACGCCGACATCGTCGGCGTTTATTCGCGCTTAATTACTTCTTCTCAACCAGGAATTTCACTACGTTGGCGTAATCGGCAACGAAATTGTCCATAGAGCTGGTATCCAGACCGCCGTTGTTCACCATATATTTGCCGTTCACGAAGATGGCTGGCACGCCCTGAAGATTAAGATCGGACGCCGCTTTCTGCTGCTGTGCAACCAATGCTTTCACCGCAAAGCTATTCCACGCTGCATCATAATCTTCTGACGAGATACCCGCCGCCTGGATGAAGGTGGCTTTCAGGCTAGCCGCATCGGTGATGGTTTGGGTTTTCTGAATGCCGTCGAAAATCGGTGCAGTGACTTTGCTTTCCACGCCCAGCGCCATCGCTACCGCCCAGGCTTGAGTCACAACAGGACCAAAGTCTCCGCCGAGGAAATCAACGTGATATTTAGTCACTTTAGTGTCTGCTGGCAGGTTCTTTTTCACGGCATCACTCACGTGATAGACGCGTTCGAACTGGTAGCAGTGCGGGCAGAAGAAGGAGAAGAACTCCAATACCTGTGGCTCACCAGCAACCGGCTTTGGCAGTGTGACGAATTGTTTGCCGTCATTAAACTGTGCCGCTGAGGCGCCAAATGCCAGCATTAAACCTACCAGCGCAAACATAATCTTTTTCATCGTGAAAAAATCTCCTGAGTACTTCATTAAAATTGCGGGCTAAGCTGCAACGGGGGTTGATGTAACAGCCTCTCCTGCTCGATAAATAGTGCAATCTGTCGGCGCCAGAAATCCTCATCGGTCATCCAGGGAAAGGCGCGCGGAAAAGCCGGGTCCTGCCAGCGGCGAACCACCCAGGCCAAATAATAAACCATGCGCATAGCGCGTAAAGGCTCAATCAGTGACAATTCATGTAAATCAAAGTCACTGAATTCATTATAAGCTTCCAGCAGAATATCCCACTGAATCAGCTGTTCCTGACGATCGCCGTTTACCAGCATCCACAGATCCTGCACTGCAGGCCCGTTGCGCGCATCGTCAAGATCGACAAACATCGGTCCATCGCGCCACAGGATATTACCTGGATGGCAGTCGCCATGCAGCCTGAGCGGCTGCCATTTATCATGCCAGCGCTGCTGCAAGGTGCCGATAAGTTTATCAACGGCGTTCAGCAGCGCATCCTTCAGGGCAGCCGGTACCAGCGTGCTTTGCTCCAGCTCCTGGCGAGGTTGTAAGACATACTCTTCCAGGCCGAAAGTTGGCCGCTGTTGAAACAGGCTTTGGCGACCCGTTTGATGGATACGCCCGAGAAATCGGCCCACCCACTCCATCTGTTCTTCATTATCGGTTTCATACTGTCGCCCACCCAGGCTTGGGAAAACGGCAAACATAAAACCGGCATGGTGGTTAAGCGTACTGCCCTGCAATGCCAGTGGTGCAGCAACAGGTACTTCATCGGCCAGCAGATCATGCGTGAACTGATGCTCTTCCAGAATTTGTTGCGCACTCCAGCGTTGTGGCCGATAGAACTTAGCCACATAGCGACGTTTGTCGTCATCACTAAACTGATAGACACGGTTTTCGTAGCTATTGAGGGCGGTTAAGCCGGATTCGACACGCAGACCCGCATCCCAAAGTGCATCCAGGATAACATCGGGGTCCAGCGTCTGGAAATTAAAGGCGGCTTCGCTCATCATTTTGCCTGTGTGTTACCGTTGCAAGGAATGCGCAAGGATAACACTACTCATCATCCTTAATCACACCGCGTGCACGTAATAGCGCGGTTTTGAAGTCCACTTCATAATCCTTTTTCAGTCCGGGAATTTCCGCATCGCAGTCGGCGTCACGCATTTTGAGATGGTAAATCAATATGTCATCGGTTAATTCACTTAATGGGCCACTGAAGCCTGATTCCTGCGCCAGTTTCTGTAAAAATGCCAGCAGGTTAAGGTCTGACTCCTTTTGCCAGGCCGGTTGCAGGAGTTCAAACAATTCATTAAGTCGGTGATATTTCATCATTGATTCCTCTATGCAGTGGTAGGCTGCCGTTATGCAAGTATCGTCCAGTTTGATCAAGGAGACGAAAATGACCGCATTTACCGGCGTGATCCTCGCAGGTGGGCAAGGCAGTCGTATGGGCGGCCAGGATAAAGGGCTGCTGGAGTTGCAGGGCAAACCGCTTTATCAGCACGTTCTGCAGCGTTTGATGCCACAGGTCAATATTGTGTTGATAAGCGCCAACCGTAACATTGATCGTTATCAGGCTAGCGGTTGTCAGGTCGTTACTGATTCAATGCCAGATTACCCCGGTCCGTTGGCAGGCATGTTAAGTGGCTTGCAGCACAGTAAGACCGAGTGGGTCGCCTTTTGTGCCTGTGATACGCCCTGGTTACCGGAGGACTTCGTTGCACGTTTATGGCAGCAGCGCGGCGATGCGCCTGCGGTTTGGGTAAGATCAATTCAGCGCGATCATCCTGCCCTGGCGCTGGTGAATCGTTCATTAGCGAAAGATCTTGAAGCCTGGCTGCTGCGGGGTGAGCGGCGTTTAATGCAGTTCTTACATGAACACGGTGGGCATGCAGTGACGTTCACGGATCCTGAATCTGCGTTTCGCAATATTAATACGCCGGACGATTTGGTTGATGAGGAGAAGCACTGATGGGTGTGCCATTACTGGCTATTGTGGCGTGGAGCGGCACCGGTAAAACCACCTTGCTGCAGCAGGTGATTCCTCTACTCAAGGCGCGTGGCATCCGTACTGGATTAATTAAACATACCCATCATCGAATGGACATCGATACGCCGGGAAAAGATAGCTATCTGCTGCGAAAAGCGGGTGCCGATCAGGTGATTGTTGCCAGCGATCAGCGCTGGGCGCTGATGTGCGAGACCCCAGATAAGCCGTTGGGTCTGACGGAACTGACCGCGCGGATGGATCATTCTGCGCTGGATCTGGTGCTGGTTGAAGGCTTTAAAGATGAACCTGTAGCCAAAATCGCGCTGTGGCGGCGTGGTGTTAAAGGTGAAGTGGCTGATTTACTGGATGAATATGTGATTGCGCTGGCCAGCGATGATAAATTAACGATCGACCGGCCTCTTCTTGATATTAATCAGCCGGTTATCGTGGCTGATTTTATCGAAAACTGGCTAAGAACGGGTCAGTAAGCGGAAGAATTTTTGCGGGACTGGCTGAATTTCAGACGTAAAATCTCCTGGCTACAGACGTAAGAAAAACCTAGACTATCCCCTGGCTACAGACGTAAAAAAACCCTGAACTTGCGTTCAGGGTTTCTTCACTT